>CAJOOI010000093.1 GCA_905236105.1 uncultured Acholeplasmatales bacterium | reverse complement strand
TAGTTTCAGTATCTTTTACTGAATATCTAATATCAGGGTTTGTTGTAGGGCTTTGGTTGGTTACATTTTTAATTTGATTGCTTTCAAATACAATATATTCTTTACCATCAATTTTTAAATTTTTATTACCAAATTCATATTCATTAACTAATGTTTGAGCATCAGTTTTTGATAAAGGTAAAATTAAGCCATCATAACCTAATTCTTTAAGCCTATCTAGTGCGCCTTTGGTATTAACCAATTCATCTTTGAACATAGCTATTTCATTGTTAAAATTGCTAAGAATAGAATTTGTTATTTCTTCTTGATTATCATTAACTTCTTTTGTCCCTAGTAATGCATAACTTACGGCATAGCCGATATCATCAATACTTGTATTATTATTGCCTATCGTTAGGTCTAATGGCTTAATTAGGTTTATATATTGTGCCTTAACTTTTCCGTTTTTTTCTGCAAATGTTTTTAAACGTTTTTCAATTTCATCTACATCATCATATCCAAATTCGTTTGTCACTTCATCAGTAATTTTATAGATTAATTCATCGCTGTATAAATTCGAGAAAATAGTTGCTAAATCTTTGTTGTCTGTTAAATGAAAACCTAATTTAGCGTCGTTAGAGTTTGTCATTTTGCCAAGTTTATTTTTGTCATAAACATTAAAATCACTTTGAGTTCCATGATATACTATAAGCAAATTACCATTTTCATCTCTTACTTTGCTGCCTTTAAAATATTCAACTTGTTGTTTTGTTAATTTGTTGCCATTTGAATCTAATTGCTTTGAGAATTGTTTATTGCCCTTATTGACTTCTTCTTCATTTTCGGTTATATTGGAAGTAGAAGCAGCGTCATCTCGCAATTTCGTTTCGGACGTAAAAAGTGGGCTTCCTTCACTGGAAGAAACATTTGGTTGTGAGGCTGCTTTTTTTACGCCTATTTTTTGACTCTTATATATAGTTTCAAAAATAATTCTTTTCTTTTTATTTGAATAAATTTCCGTTTCGATAATGTAATGAGTGCTTCCTTTTGCAGTAAATATTAGGATTTGATTCCCTGAATTATCAAAACCTTTTTCCACTTTTTCATAATTGTTAATTATATCTAATCCAAGCAATATATCTTCATAAGACATTTTCGAGCCCTTAGAATTTGGTAATAAGTGGTCGTTACGCCAATGTATTAAATAGCTTTCATTAAATCCTACTCTATAATTTGATATGTCAACACCGGTATCTTTTTTTATTTTTTGAGCAGTTTCGTCATTTACCAGTCCAGCATAAATATTCAAATATTTAGACTCATTATTTAATATTTTTTTGATTTCTTCTAATAATTTTACATCATCAGTTATATATACACTAGTGTTACTTTGCTCGATATTTTGTAAGACTTTATCTTGTATAGGCTTTAATTTTTGAATGCCACGTTTTACTTGCGCCCTTACTTCACTAGGAATCTCGCTCGCTTTTTCATCTTTGACTTTTATCTCAGCTTGGAGTTTCTCTAGCTTTTTCTTGCCTTTTTGCAATTATTATTTCAAATAATAATTTGTACTTTTTTGTTTATTTTGTCTAGATTTTATCTTATAATATGCTAAAACAAAATTCTTAATCGAGGATAAATAAATGAAAAAACATATTTTATCATTTTTAATGGCTCTTTTTTGTTTATTAACATTAATAGCTTGTAATAAAAACAATACAAATATAACTACACCAATACCTGCTATATCTACTAATGGTCTAAATAATACAACAAGCATTAATAATACAACTACACAAAAAAAAGATTTAAAAACTATCAATATCAACCTTACTTCTTTAAGTAGTTCATCACAACCATATGAAACAAATTTTAATAATGGAAAAATAGCAAATGGCATTAAATTAGGTGGCTATAGAATTGGTGCTAAATTCTCTACTATTTACCCATATCATTATAAATATATTGGTACAAATTATGAAGGAATAGATGGAGCTATATACAATGTTTCTAAAATAGATAATATTTATTCAATTGAATTATCATATTCAACTAGCACTAATTATGGTAAATCTAATGCAAAATCTCCTTATATATCTTTTGGTACAAATATGAAATGCAGTGAATATACATTTGATTTAGAACCTTCTACAACATTTATAAATAAAACAATTGATGTTAGCACAAATTCATTTAATTTCTTTTCGGTTAATACAGGAGATTATCTTCTTAACACTACTAATTTAAAAATTGAATATACATCATCTATTGGAGATGATGGAGATTCTATTTATGAATCAGGTAAAGAAAAATATAGAATTAACCCAATTAAATATACAAACACTTTAGTTCCTGGTGTATCTAAAATCACCATACCAACTGCATATGAATATCAAGAATCAACTAATACTTATATTTCTACAGCATCAAAAATATTTACTTATTACACAACTGATTATGTTAAAAGCCATCCTGAATGTGTAGATGATGCAACAATCGTTAATCCACTTGATGTTTGTATCTATTATACAACATTTGGAACTTGGCCAGCCAATTATTCAACTACTGAAAAAGAAGTTAAATCTATCTTTGGAAGCAATTCAAGAAGAGTATCACAAGCATACACAAGAACTGATGGTTATGTAACATCAATTCCATGGAATGGTAATGGTGTGTATTATGAACTTGATATTGATTTTGATGATACATATTCATTTTCAAGTAGAGGTACAGGTCGAGTTGTTGTATGGCCAACTGGCTGGAATTCTAATCCTAAATTTAATTTAACCGCAACAGATTATGATGATTCTCCTGTTTGTGTATATACAAATGATCATTATAATACTTGGCTTGAATATTTAAATAATGGTACATGGTCAAATAGATTTAATGCTGAAGGAAATATAACAGGGGTTAAATATTCTCCAGCAAAAACAATCAATTTAACTGGTTTTGATTCAAAAATGATTTAATATTTATAACAAAAATACTAGAAGATTTTGGGGTTCTTCTAGTATTTTTTTAATAATTTATTTTCTTATTCTTTTCCTAATACCTTTTTTGCATATGAGCATAAAGGTATTATCTTTTTGTTCTTCTTTTCAGCCTCATCTACAATAGCTAAAACAAGCTTTTTAGCTATGCCTCTTCCTCCATATTTTTCATCCACAAAAGTATGTGTGATAAGCCATGTATCGCCATCTACATCAAAATCACATTCACCAATAATTTTATTTTTTATTAATGCAATACTTCTATTTTCATTTGCTACAAATTTAATCTCAAAATCCATTTTACAATTCCTGCCTTCTAAATTTTAATAAGATTTAAAGATATATATTCTAAATGCTTTTAACCAATTCAATTAAATTCCCATAATCTTCTTCACTAATTTCATATATTTTGTATATATTTAATAATTCAATTTGCCTATCTACAATTCTATACAATGATATATATCTTTTATCTTCAAGTAGTTTAAATTCATCTGAACCACGTTCATTACCAAATAAATATAAAGATTTAGATTTATGAATTTTCTCTTTTTCTTCATATTCCATTTTTATTTCTTTTAGTGTTACACCTTCAAAAAAACTTTTAATAAAAATACTGAATCAACTTTTAGTTCACCTGTTTTAGAATTAAGTATTTGAATATCATGTTTAAAAAAGAATCTAAATTAAGTACTTCTTCATATTTACTTATCATATTTTGATTACTATTATTCCACATTTGATTAAGCACAAAAGAACAACTAGCAAGTGATAAGACCATAATTAAAGGAACCTCTTTCCAGCTCAAGCACATGATTATTTAAATCGTATGTTTGAGTGGGAAAGCCGGTTCCTTTTTTATTTTATACATCTAAGAATGATGTAATAGCAACTAAGACAGCTGATATATAAACAGCTACTAATACAAATACATAAAGACTTAATACTGCTACATCTACTGCAGTTTTCCTAGCACCTTTATGTGGATGATATAATAACAATACTGGAATAAATAATATTAAATATCTATTAATACCAATGCCTATACTATTTAATTTAGCATTGCCTGAAAAAATCATTTCAAATATCCATATAAATAAAATCCACCCAGATGCCATTAAATTCTTAATCAAGATAAATCTATTACCAACAAAAATCTTAGCTGATTGTTCTTCACCATATTTTCTTTTGAAATATAATCTTAAGAAAAATAATGAAATTAAATATCCCATCGCAAGTATTGATAAAGTAAATCTATCACCTCTAAAGAACATTTCAGCCCAATCATTATTAATTGATGTACCATAGAATGTATCAAAATTAGATATAATAAAAGAAACAATAATGAAAGAAATTGGAACTAATACCATAAGCCTATATATTATCAATTTCTTTTTGGTATTTACCCACTTTGGTGTAAAGAATAAGAATAAAATCATCAAGAAATAACATGCTGCTGTACCAAATGGATTTGGTAAATTTAATCTAGATGAAACAGTTGACAATATAGAATTAGAAAATTCTAAAAGCTGAATTAAAATAGTTTCAAACACATATATTAATAAGAATGCCATAGTATATAAAATAATATTTCTAAGTAATCTTTCATCATCCATAAAAATATCAAAATTAACAAAGAATATTACAAACATACCAAACATTTGAATCGATAATAATATTTCTGCCATCTTCATATTATCAAGTGAATATTCAGCTACATTACTACTTAAAAATACGACCCTAAATGCACCAAAAAATACTAATAATATACCTAATAATCTTACTGCTATTTCAGGGATAAATGGCGTGAATTTAATATCTTTTTTAACCTTTTGATGACCAAATTCAATACCTAATAATTTATCACTATGATTAAACACTAAAATTTCACCTTTTTTAACACCATATATAAATGCATATAAGGCAACAAATATAACAATAAGTAATAATACAAAACAAATTAACAAAGCAGCTGCTACCCAAGAATTAACTTTAGAAAATTCGATATCTGTTTCTCGCATTGAACTAACTAATTCTTCAAAGCTGATGCTAATACCAAGCTTGGATAATATTAAATTTTCAAAATCAACTCCAGGATCATTTTTCTCTAACAATTTATCTAGTGGACCAACATCCTCAGCAAGGTAATTTTTTATTTTATATTCTCCATTAGAATATTCTACTTTTATAGTTGAAGTTGAATTATCAATATAATTTAAGAAAGAAACAGTATAGGTTATTGTATTATCATAATAATTTGAATAATAAAAATAATATCTATAATCTTCATACCAAAATATTTCATTAAAAGTTAAAGATAAAGTAGAGCCATAAAAACTTTTTATCATTACTGCTTTAGAATGATCTTCATCCTCTTCTATTACATAAGTAATCATCGGATAATTATAATCTGTTAAAGAAATATTACTACTACCTTTATCTAAAACTCCACTCCAAACATCAATTACTTTTGTATCATAATAACTAATTTTACTTCTATTGTCTACAAATACCAAGGCAATAATGGCAGCTAACAAAGATGCACCAAAAGCAGTTATAAATATTCTAAACCATCTTTTAGAAAAAATATGTAATAACCAGACAGTTATCTTCATTTTCTTTTTATCATTTATTTCAGTAGGATAACTTCTAATACCTTCTAAATAATAATTGAAATCAATATCAAAATATTTAGATATCAATTCAATTTCTTTTTTATTAGGCTTTACATATCCTCTTTCAATAAGATAAAATCTAAATCTTCCTATCCCTAAAAGCTTAGCAAATTCTTTTCTTTTTATATTAAGTTGTTTACGTTTTTGATATAAAAAATCATTATATGATGTTTCATCATCAATTATATAATTATTATCCATCATAATATCAACCTATTTTTACTAAAACTTCATCTTTATATTTATTATTGTGATTATATAATTCATATTCAAATATATTATTTTTCTTATCAACCACAAAATCTACATTTGAAGGAAGATAAATAATATATCTATCTTCTTCTATTTTTGTAACAAAATTAGATTTTAATTCATTATTTTCAAAATATACATATTCTTTATTATTAATTAATAATGAGAATTCTGATTTTGTTTTAATAATTAATTTATTAAAAGAATTTGTAACTTTTAAATCTGTATCATTATAATTATGATCTAATGATGTAATATGACACAACAATAATTCTGGAATATGAGCACTACCTAAAGCTTTTAAATTATTCATATGAATTAGAGGTCTAATTGAATCAAATCCTCCTGGAAGCTTAACTATTTCAGTAATAGCTGATAATAATGTAGTAATTAATGTAGTTAAAGAGTCTGTATCTAATTCTTGATTTAATAATTTAATGGCATCATTTAATATTGGTCTTAAATCTTTGATGAATTTTTTTACATTATGTTGTAAATCATATAAGAAAACTCCGTTAATATCATAAAGTACAAGATATCTACCAATATTGATACCTAAATTTATTAATGATTCTCTCGGACTAGTTTTTTCATATAATAATTCAAATATTCCTCTAACTGCAGGCTGAATTTTATTAACATAATCTTCTTTTGTACCAATTGCTTCACATAAATTACTAATAAATTCTGATAAGACTGGGTAAATTGACATGTTTGCATATTTCAAATGCTTTGTGTTTTCTTTGCCAAACATATCAATTTGGTAATCACCAACTGTTTTATAATTTGGTAAATCTTTCATTTTAGCTTTTACCGTATTAATTTGTTTTTCATAATTTAAATCAGTAATAATATCTGGCAAGAATAAATCTGTGCCATATCTTACAAATGAATAATCTAATGGAGCTACAAATGGAACAGGATCATTTAAATTCAAAACTGTAAAAATATTAGAATAATCATTACCCTTTTCAATTATTTCATTACCATTTAAAGTTGCGATTTTACCAGCTGGTGCTTCAAATGAATATGCATATATATCATCTTTTGTATATGTTACCTCATTTGAAATAATATTTTGGTTATTTTTTAGTGCATCATCAATTCTTCCAGCAACTATATTGACTGTAGCACCACCTCTTGAATATCCTGCAGTCCAGATTTTGATATGTCCTTTTATTTCATATTTTTGAATATAATCTTTTAAATGATTTAAATATATTTCAGATGCATCAAAAAAGCCTTGAGCAAAATCATCATTCATATCTATTTTAAAATTAGATGACCATTCACTTAAATATCCAGCACCTCTTACTGTAATACCTAATAATGTATAATCTTCTATTTGTTTATTTGCGATATAAACACCAAATGAATCAGCAGTTGGCTTATTAATACCATCCTCATTACTTAAAAAATTACTAAAGCCTAATGTAGCAAATAATTCTTCAGCATTTACAGCACTCTTATCATAATCTTTTTTTGTTTCAGATGAAAATCCAGCAAGAGCTAAACAGGCACTAGCGGAAGCTAAAGATGGATTATAATTACTAGCTATATCATCAAAATATTCATCTTCATAATATATTTTATATGGTACTTTTTCAGCTGTTTTATATGAAGCAAAATTAAAATTGTTTTCTTTTCCTTTTGAGCATGAACAAACAACAGATAAAGTAGCTATCATAAATAATATAAAAATCTTTTTATAAACTTTATTATTCACTTGCTTCATCTCCTCTATTATTGAAAAATATTATACAATAATATTTATTTTTTAACAATTAAATTAAAAATGTTCTTTTAAATTATATATAAAATCTGATGGATGATTTAAATATTTCAAAATTTTGAGGCAAACTCGGGAAGCTAAGTTCTTTTTTATATTACCCTTAGAAACACAAAATCATTTATTATAAAAAATCTTTGTGATATAATAAGAAAAGCGAGGTATAACATTATGGAAAAACAAAATAATGAAAATCTTGAAAATGTTAATTCTGAAGAAATTATAGAAGAAACTGAAATTAATGAAGAAAATACTAATACCGAAAAACTTGAAAATAAAGTTGATTCTAATGAAATAGCTCATAAGCCTGAAACAGCCGAATCTAATTCTGCTATTCAAGAAGTTGAAGCAGCTGACGGGGATTCTAATGCTCAAGATGATGAAATTGCTTCATATGATATTGATGAAAATAAATTAGATGAATCAAAAGAAGAAACCAAAGAAGTTGAAAATGAGCATTTGACATGGAAAGAAAAAAGAAAGAAAAGGTTAAGAAAAATCTATTTTTTCGAAACAGATATAAAATATCGTGGCCCTCTTACTTATCGTTATTTAAGAATTATTGCCTGGATGTCAATTGCTTTATCACAAGTAATAGCATTAAATAATTTAAGTGCTCAAATATTTGGTGGAGCCCCATTAATAGGTAATATGGCAGCCCAATATTTATTATCATTTGGTGCTGCATTATCAGTTCCATTATTTATTATAGCAACATTTTCTACTATCCTAAATAGGAGTAGGTCTTTAAAAGAGGTTCTTATTTTTTATGGTGGAGCATTTATTGCAGTAGCGTTAGGTATCATTATTTTATATTACCGTTACATTGATGATATCTTACTTAAATTTGGTGCAGACCATGAAGCAGCCAAAGAACTTGCTGATAGCTTAGGTACTAGGCTTGAAGTAAATGTATTTGCCGACTTCTTTGCTTTATCTGGCTTTTATTTCTTTATGATTTATGATCCTAAACGCGTATTTACTGGTAAAAAAATTTATATTTTTAGATCTTTTGCAATACTTCCGTTAGGACTTGCGTTAGCATCATATATTATTAAATTATTTGCTGAATTAGGGTATTATCAAATACCATTTGCATTAAATCCATTTCTAGCAACAAAGCCACCACTTATTTATGTATTGTTTATTTTATTAACTTTCTGGTTAAAATTAAGAGAAAGACAATATATCAAGCTTGGTGGAACAAAAGCTGGCTATTTGAAATTTGAAAAATCAAATAGAAATTCTCTTAGATTCTCTATTGTTGTATCAGTAATAATGTTCATATTATCAATAATTGATTTAGGATTATTATTATGGCCTATAATTGCTGAAGATTTCGGTTTACTTACTAAATTTATGGCTATAGGAATAGGTAATTCTACAGGTTTATTTATAGCAATACCTTTCATATTATTATTCTCATATACTAGAACACATAAACCATCCGCAGCTGACTTATTAATTGTAATTAGTGGTTTTGCGATGATTGGTCTTGTTTATTTAGAAATGATACATGCTATATTAACAAAGCTTTTAGCTTAATATACTTTAAATCAAATATAAAAGACTTCAAACAGGAATTTTAGGTTCCTAGATTTGAAGTCTTTTTCTTATCACTAATTATTTTCTTTTATTACATTGCATTCACCAAAAGCATAAGCAATAGGTATAGCATATAAAGAAATAAGATTAGATATAGTTTTCTTATATATTTTGATGAATAACTATTATGATTTAATTTACTTTTAGCTTCACCTATTTTTTTATTATATAAAACATTTATACTCTTTAAATTAAATATGATTTTGAGAAAAAATGTTATTATATAAGGATTATAAATACAATTTCCTAAACGATAAAAAAGCTGTAAAATGAATATTCCCTTAAATTCTTTTTACAGCTCATATATGAAATATTAATTTAAATTTTTAATATTTTTACCAAATAATTAATCTCTTTTCAGGTGCAATATACATTTCATCTTTTTCTGTTACACCAAATGTTTCATACCATTCACTAAAATTTCTTGGTGGTATATTTGCTCTTAATTTTGCAGGAGAATGCACATCATTTGCAAGAAGATATTGAATCATTTCTTCTTTCATTTTTTGGCACCAAACTCTTGCCCAGTTTGAGAAATATTCTTTAAAATCACTACCTTTAGTATTATGCATAATTTCAATTGTTACAGCCATACCACCATTATCAGCAATATTTTCTGAAACAACTAATTCACCATTAACTTTTCCACCATGGAATGGAATGCCATCCCATTGAGCAATCATATCATTTGTTAATTTCTTAAATGATTCATAATCTTTTTCAGTCCACCAATTTGATACATTTCCTTTTTCATCAAATTGTGAACCATTATTATCAAATGCATGTGATATTTCATGACCAATTACAGCACCAATACCACCTAAATTTTCACTGATTGTTTGATCAATTGAATAGAATGGTTTTTGTAAAATAGCTGCAGGGAATGTAATATCATTTGAATTTGGATTATAACATGCATTTACCATATGTCCTGGCATTGCCCATTCTGTTCTATCTACTGGTTTGTGTAATTTATCTAAATTATCTTGACATCTAACTCTTTTTAATTTATTTATAGCAACATAATAAGAATCATTTTCATCAACTTTTAATAATTTATATAGAGGTCTAATTTCATCTGGATAGCCCATCTTAATTTCAATTGTTGATAATTTTTTAATAGCTTGTTTCTTTGTTGCATCTTCTAAGAATTTATTATTAGCAACTCTTGTTTTATATGTTTCAATAATCTTTTTAACTAATGAAACAATATCTTTTTTGGCTTCTTCTCCAAAATATGTTCTACCATAATATACACCAACTGGTTCAGAAAAAGCTTGAGCTACAACTTGATATGCTTGTTTTTCTAAAACAGGATCTTTTGCAATACCATATAATGCTCTTCTAAATATTGTAGAATTAGCTGCTAGTTCAAGTGATAAAGCACCTGATTTTCCAATTAAAGCTTTTACATAGCACCAATGTACATATTTATTAAAGTTTTCATCATTAAATACAGTATTAAATTCTTTAATGGCACGTGGATCATAAACTACAACAATTTTTGGAGCTTTAGCACCATAAATATCTTTTAATAATTTTGCAAAATCAAATGGTTTTAATTGTTCAATTACTTCTTCTACTTTAGTTGGATTATTATTTTTTACATAATCAGCCCATTCAACTTGGCTTTTAACAGTTTTAGCAATTAATTTATCATATTCTAAAGTATCATTTAAGAATAATTCTTGTTCTTCTTGTGTTAGTGGTGTTTGAGCTAAAGCATTTTTAGCCATATTTGCATAAAGACCAATTAATTGGCCATAAACTGGATTGCCTTCTTGATAATATGATGTATCAGGTAAAATTGTATCAGGACCAGTTAAAATGAATGCATTTTTAGTTGCATCATTCATATCAGCTGTAACGCCTAAATTAAATGGTAAATCAACACCTTCTAAGACTAATTCTTTAGCTAATTTATTTAATTCAGAAACATTTTTAATATTCTTAATTAAATCTAAAAGAGGAAGTAATGGTTTAATTCCTTCTTCATTTCTTCTTTTTACATCTAATACTTTTTTATAAAGTAATATTGCATCTTTCATTTCAGCAATATCAGTTGATTTCTTATTTTCTGCGAATAAAGCAAAATCAGCCATTAATAATTTTTCAACATCTTGGTCTAATTGACTAAACCCACCTGTTGATGGTCTATCATCTGGTATAACTGCATTTTTTAACCATTCGCCATTGATTGCTTCATACAAATCATCTTGAATTCTTACTTTCTCTTCCATATTCCACCTCTTATTTTTTTAATTATTTTTGTTTTTTCTTATCTTCTGCAATTAATTTACGTAATGCGCCTACTGCTACTTTAATAGCCATATCTGTATCATGTGCTTGTTTATTAGGTAGGCCTTTCTTTTCTCTTTCTTGATTAGCAACAACCAAGAAACAAGAACCAACTCTAACATTAAGATATTGACCTACAATGAATAAAGCAGCTGATTCCATTTCACTAGCTTTAGTATGCATACGTAGCCATGCATCCCATTTATATAATAATTCTTCATGATTAGGTAATTCTTCTGGTTTATGTTGTCCATAAAAAGCATCTTTGCATTGACAAACACCAACATGATATCTTTGTCCTAAATCTTCAGCAGAAGCAACTAAGCTATTTAATACTTGAATGTTTGCTACAGCTGGGAATTCAATTGGGCAATATTCTTTTGATGTACCTTCAAAACGAATTGCAGCTTGAGCTATAACAATATCTCCACCACAAACATCAAGTTCCATACCACCACATGTACCAACACGAACAAATGTATCAGCTCCACAATTAACTAATTCTTCTAAAGCGATTGAAGCAGATGGTCCACCAATTCCTGTTGATGTAACACTTACTTTTTCGCCATCAAGATAACCTGTATATGTTACATATTCACGATTATCTCCTACTAATTTTGCATCATCAAAATAGGCTGCAATCTTTGCACATCTTTTTGGATCACCTGGCATAATAACATATTTACCAACATCGCCTTTGCCAACTCCAATATGATATTGTTTTCCTGAGCCTTCTGTATAATCTACCATATTTCCTCCTTCTAGTTACAAATCTTTTTTGATTTATAACATTTATATAAGATTATTTTTTTTGCGCTTTTATAACATATATTATACACATATAATATATTATTTAAATATTTTTATGATAAGAAACCGCCATTTTTTTTATAAATAATATTTTCATAAAGTGGTATCATTTTTTCTTTATCAAAATGATATAAGCTTGCTTTTTTATCTTCTTTAAATACGTAATAATTTTCATTATCAATAACTAAAGCTGTATCCTCTTCTATACCAAATGAATCAATTGTCAAATCTTTTACAACATCATTATAAATAATTAAATCTTCATTTTGATAATGTGGACAGATACTGATATTTAATATATTAAGACAATCAACCATCTTATATCCATAATTATGAAAATTATCAACATATATATTTTTATCTCCCATAGATGTCTTAGTAACAAGCATCGCACCTGCACTTATGCCAGCATATATTTTATTATCATTTAGATGCTTTTTTAAAATAACATCTAATTTATTATCGATAAAGACTTTATTTAAATGATTTGATATTCCCCCACCAACATAAATAATATCATTTAATTCAATTAATTTTTCAAAATCATTGATATTATCATATGTTAAATAACTAATATCTAATTGAAGGTTTTTTACTAAATTATTAAATTTAATAATTGATTTATTTATATCATCACTCGCAAGTGGAACAAATAATAATTTAGGATTATCCTTATTTGTTAATTTAATTATATTTTCTTCAATAATTGTTTTATTGCTATCTTTATTTTTTCCACCAATTAAAACAAAAATCATATTTTTTTCCTTTTAGCATTAAGTAAATAAATAGGTCCTTTATCTTCCCATTTAGCTTCATATTCTGTTTTAATATTATCAGGATATCTTAAATCATTATGTAAATCTAATGAAATATCATATAACATAAATCCATAATTGTTAAATGATTCAAGAGAATATTCAAATAAACCTCTATTATCAGTTTTAAAAACAATCATTCCATCCGGTTTTAAAATTTCATCATATCTTTTTAAAAATGCTTCACTAGTCAATCTTCTTTTAGCATGATGTTTTTTAGGCCATGGGTCTGAAAAATTTAGATAAATTTTATCTACTTCCCCATTAGAAAAAACATCTGTAATAGTAGTTGCATCCATTATTATTAATCTAATATTTGATAAAGGTTTTTCATCTAATTTTTCTTTTAATCTTAATAAAACAGAATCATATTTTTCTATAGCTATATAATTGATATCAGGATTTAATGATGCAAGAGTATGAATAAATATACCTTTTCCTGAACCAATTTCAATATGAATTTCATTTTCATTATTAAATAAATTATGCCATTTTCCTTTTAAATCATTAGGGTTTGATATAAACAAAGGTGAAGAGCTTAATTTTTCTTTAGCATCTTTGATATATCTTTGTCTCATTTTGTAAGTTCCTTAATTGCATAATAATATATTTCAACTAATTTATCGAAATCATCTAACCACATATATTCATTAGCTATATGGCATACGTCTTCTCTACCTTCAAAAAGTGGTCCAAACGCAACTGCGCCTTCAATTTCTCTTGCATAAGTACCACCGCCAATTGTAAATGGCTTTGAATCAAATTTGCCAGTTGTTTTTTTATAAACATTCATAAGCACCTTAATTAGTGGTGAATCAGCTGGTACATAATGTCTATTTGAAGTATTTAATATTTTAAAATCATATTTATATTTTGATGTAGCATTTGTTACTTTTTCTTCTATTAATTTAAAATCTTCATTTTTAGGTACTCTACAATTAATACCAATTTTACCTACAGAATTATTGATATCAACGATGGCGAAATTAGAAGTTAGTTCTTTCATTTCATCATCATAATCATAATATCCAATCTTTTTACCATTTACATCAAATAAATAATATTCATTAACAAATTTAGCTAATTTAGATGGACTATATTTATATAAGAAATCAAATAAGATATAGGCTGCATTAAGTCCATTTTGTGGACACATTGCGTGAGCTGCAACACCTCTTACAATATAATATCCATCTTTTATTTCACCATCATATTTGTTTTCTTTTAAATATGATTTAAATTCATTTTCTAAATTAACATTAATTTTCATTTTAGCAAATGATGGTACCATATTATACCTTAAGCCAGCATTCATTTCTAAGATGACATTATCATCAACTAATAAATCATAACTCATCATACCTTTTTCGCCATTTATTAAAGGGAATTCAGCATCTGGTGAAAAACCAATTTTTGGTCTTTCTATTTTCATAAAATATCTTTCTAAGCATCTTGAACCAGATTCTTCATCACAACCAAATATTAATCTAATTTTTTTATTTGGAACAAAGCCTTCATCTTTTAGCATTTTTAATGCCATATAAGATGCTACAAAAGGACCTTTGTCATCCATAACACCACGGCCAATTAATTTTCCATCTTTAAATGTTAATGTAAAAGGATCGCTATTCCATTCACTTTTATCAACTGGAACTACATCTAAATGACATAAAATGCCTAAAATTTCACCATCACCAAATTCGATATGACCAGCATAATTATCTACATTTAGTGTGCTAAAGCCATCATTTTTAGCATGATTTATTACATATTCTAATACTTCCCTATTAGCTTTACCAAATGGTTCAAAGTCGTCTTTTTTATATTCAGTTAAAAAAGAAGGAAATGAAATTACTTCTTTTAACAATAACAATGCTTCTTCTTTATACCCATTCTTAAAATATTCTTTCGCAAAATCCATATAAAATCCTTTCCAAATGAAAAAATTGGCATCTTTACGAAAAACCAATTCCTCATCATTTTAATTTTCTTAGTTTCCTTCTATTTCTTTGCCTAAGCCTAATTGAACTATTTTTTCTTTGATACCTTCAAGTGCATCAACTTCATCAGCTCCAACAGCCTCAACTTCAATAGTTGTACCACTATATATGCCAAGTGACATAACACCCATTATTGATTTGAAATCGACTTTCTTTTTAAGGGCAACTAAATATACATCACTTTCATATTTCATTGCTTCATTAACTAATGCAGTGGCAGGTCTTGCATGAATTCCTGTTTCATTTGTTATTCTAAATACTTTTTTCACAAGCATCACCTCATCTTGTCTAATTTTTCTTTAATTGTTTTAGAATCAAGTTTATATAATGTTTTTATTACATTACCAGTAGCAAAAACACCACCATCACTTGATAATTTTTGAATTCCATCTAAATTAACTTTTTCAAAATCTAAAACTTCTATTTTAAGTCTTCCATTATCGACTAATACATCTTTTATATTAGAAAGTCCGCCGTAATTTTTAACGAGCTCATTAATAAATTCATCATTAATAACTATCTTTGGTTTAGATTTCTTCTTCCTTTTTAAAATTACACATAAAAGACAGGCTAATATTATAGCAAAAGCTACAACTCCTATTATAATCCATATATAAAAAGGCATCGGCATCACTTCCTTAACAATAATATTATATAAATTTCTTTATATTAAATCAAGAAAATTTGGGGTAAAAAAATAGCATTCTTAAAATTATTATATAATAATTTAAGCCCCCATTGCATTTCCGGTATCTTCAAACACTAAATTTGATACTTCAATTAAAGTCTTTCTAGTTGCAAAAAATCCTACATAATAATAATCATTATCGATTGCAAAAATATCAAAATCAGTAAATTCTTTTGTGTATGTTTGGCCTTTATAAACCATTTTGG
>CAJOOI010000092.1 GCA_905236105.1 uncultured Acholeplasmatales bacterium | reverse complement strand
TTTTAATTTAATATTTATTTCAATTATATCTCCTGGTTTATATTCATGTTTAGATTCATAACATTTAATTTTATATAAAAATGAATCTATAACATAATTATTATCACTTGTTTCAGTTATAATACCTTTATAATTATCTTTTTTAAAATTATTATTTATTAATTTTTTACCTAAAACAATAAATAAAAACATTAATAAAATAATGGATATTGGCATTATTAATTTTGTTTTTCTAAAAATAAATATTAAATATATAAATAAGATTATTAAAATAAAATAATATTTTAATCCTAAAATTAATAATAGAGTAGCTATCAAGAAAAAATGTAGGTCATTAGAGTATGGATGCTGCTTTAATAATTTCAATAACTTCATCAGATACTCCTATTAAAGATTTTAATTCTTCATAATTTTCTATTTTTTTATTTTCTCTGTAATCTATTATTAATTTAGCTCTTGCGTCTCCTATTCCATATAATGTTTTTAATTCTGATAATGATGAATTATTGATATTTATTTTACCATCATCAATAATAATATCACCATCTTGTTTAATATATGATGATGGTATATTTATAGTTGTATTTTTAAAATATCTTTGGCTAAAGCTTATATTAATAACAGAATATTTTGTATAATAAACATTAATTACTTTATTTATTTCGCCAAAAGAAATGCCAACTGGTAATTCTAATGTAAAATTATTAGTGACGCTTGTTTCATCAAATCTATCAACAAAATAATTTATTTCACCTTCTATTTTAATATTGATATATTTACCATCATCTTCTTTAGTTTCATAATTTGTTTTAATATTATTAGATATAATAGGGATTAATATTAATATGATAGTAGAAAATAAAATAAGAATAATAATTATAATTTCTTTTTTACGCATAATGCCTCCAAAAAAAAATAGCCTTTACTTCGAAAAGTAAGGCTATAATTATTATTATATTTTCTTCTCCCAAATAAATGATAACATATTAATTTTTATAAATCTAGTAATATCTAAATAATTTTAATTTCTTTTATTATATTATGATTTATATCATAAATTGTTATTTTATTATTATCCATTATGGCATAAGATTTAGGATTATTTTCTTTTGGTAGAGTTATGCTTCCTGGATTAAAATAAATTATATCATTGATTTTTTCTAGTTTTAAGATATGAGTATGACCATACATTATGATATCTTTAGTTCCTTTATATAAATCTAGATGATGGCCATGCTCTAGATGGCATGTTTTAGAATTTAATATTAGATCTAAATTATTATGTAATTTAAATTCTAAAACCATTTCATCAACTTCAGCATCACAATTACCTTTAATGGCAATAATTTTATCTTTAAGAGAATTTAAGAATTTGATTAATTCTTTAGGCTTATATAAATTTGGTAAATCATTTCTAGGTCCATGATATAAAATATCACCTAACAAAATGATTTTTTCAAATTCATATTTATTGATTAATTCTTCTATTGTATTTTTAGCATCTAGGCTTCCATGTAAATCAGATAATATTAAATATCTCATTCTTCATTACGCTCAATTCTTTCAATTTCTTTTTCTTCCTTCTTATTGATAACAATCATTACAATCTTACCAACTAAGTAGCAAAAGCCTGAAAAAATAAGTAAGATTGATGTCAATACTTTTTGTGAAGAAGGAACTAGGATGAATGAAGATATCTCAAGTGCGAACATAATAAATACTATACCCATAAAAACATAAGACAATTTTTTTCTAAAAGGTCCTCTTCCTATATATGTAGATAGTGCTGAAATACCAGCAAATAACGTAGCAATATAAATAGTGATGCTTAATGCACCATAAATAATAACGAAAAGAATATATGTTGATTCTGAAATATGTTCTCCTGTTTTAAGTTCAAATTCTTGAATATTTGCTTGTGCAGATGAAAAATATGGAATTAGGCCTATTAAAGATACGACTGCTGAAGCAATTAAGGCTGCACCACTAAATAATAATGAAAATCTTGCAAATTTTTCTATACGTTTTGAGCCTTCCCAATTTTCATTGTCGCCAAAGGATGTCTCAGATGCTAAAATTTCACCTAATTTATCAGATAATATAAATTCACATATCCTTATTCTTATCTTATGTGAATTTACATTTAATTCAGAAGTTCTTAAGAAGGCAACAGTTGTTGCTTCCCAAATGAATACCCAAGACATTATATCAAATATTTCAAATGCGATATCTTGATACCAGCCTTGATTTTTAGCTGTAACATTAAAAACAATTAATGATAAGCCTACAACTAAAAGTAAGATTGCAGTTAAACGATTATAGCTTTTTTCTCGTTCTAGGTTATAATGATTTAATTCTAAAAAATCATTGATGTTTTCTAATAATTTTTTAGGATCAAGCTCTTCATAATCATCGATTGATAAATTAATTCTTACTTTATAAACTAAAGGAATTTTTTTGACTTTATTTTCAATATTTTCCATTACTTCATCAGAAATTGCATAATTATTTTCTGATTTAATTGTATTATCTATTAATTCAGATGCATTGCCATAATGTAGATTTATTGTTACTATTTTATTTGTCTCATCTACATCATAATATTTTCCGATAACTTTCATTTCACGGTAATATTCTTTACGCATAATACCACGCTCCAATTCAATTATACGCTTATTTATTTTGAAAATAAAGAAATAAGTTTGTGTATATATAATTATTAAAATTTGGTATAATCTTTAAAGAAAGAGAGTTTTTTATGATTGAAATAAAGATTTTATCAATTGAAGAAATTAAAGAAAAAATAAATTATTTATATAAATATTTACCAAAAGAATATCTTGATAGATCTTCAAAATTTAAATTTGAAGAAGGTAAATTATTAGATTTAGGTTCTTCTTATTTTAAATATAAGTATATAAAAGAAGATATTTATTATAATGAATTTGGAAAACCTTTATGTAATAATTTATATTTTAATATTTCTCATTCTCATAATTATGTAATATTTGCTAAAAATAATAAAAAAATAGGTATAGACATTGAACTAATTAAAGATAAGCTAAAAGAAGAGCTTATAAATTATACGATGAATGAAGAAGAAAAAATAAATATTAAAAATAATGCAGATTTTATAAAATACTGGACTAAAAAAGAATCAATTATTAAATGTGAAGGCAAGACTATTGCCAATATAAAAAATGCACTAATGAATAATAAATATAATATTTATACAATTAGATATTTAAATTATTATATTTCTTTAGCATATGATGGAGATAAAGAAAAAATAATATTATCTAAAGAATTAATTAAAATATAATCATAAAAATTTAAGCACCAAAAGAAAAAGCACAAAATATGTGCTTATTCAGTATCATCTGATACGTTTGATTCTTCTATTGGTGCTTTATTTTCTTCTTGATTATTTTTTTGCCTATATTCGCGTAATAATAAATTGAATATTTGATAAAATTGATATAATAATCCTGCCATCAATACGCCACCTATTATATCAGTAAACCAATGTTGGCCAGAAAGCAATCTAGTTATAATTATTAATAATGATAATAATCCTAAAATTCCATAACAAATATATCTTGCTTTCTTTTTATCATTAAGCTTTTTAAAATAACTGAAGATAAAATTTATTACATTGACTGCAGTAAATAAGAATACAAGTGTTAATAATGTATGTGTTGATGGATATGATGATGAAGAATTACCTGTTGTATATATTGGCCTTGTATTAATAACAAAAAACCAATTGAAAAATACATATACAAAACCAGTTAAGATAAATGTAGGTATAAGTGAATAAATTGGAGTAGGTATTTCATCTATGCTTTTTGTTTTAATTAAAAAATATAAACCTAAACCTAATTCTGCAAGCGCAATTATGATTGCGATAATCATAATTACAGTAGAAAACATATTAAAGAATTTAGAAACTCCAATTAAATCTCTTAATTTTATATTTACAGCTGATAAGCCTACTGTTTGATCTTCAAGTCCAGTTTTACCAACATTGACATATTTTACTAAAAATAGGAATAATAAATTAATAATTATTAGACAAACAAAAATTATTAATGATTTTTTTAGGTTTTTTGACATTTTTTTCTCCTTTAGTAAGATAATATTTCAAGCCCATTTTCAGTCATTACTAAAGTATATTCCCATTGAGCTGATAATGAACCATCTTCTGTATATATAGTCCAATCGTTAGATGCATCGATAAATACGAAACGTCTTCCCATATTTACCATTGGCTCAATAGTGAATGTCATACCTGGAAATAAAACCATACCAGTGCCTTTTTTACCAAAATGATAAATGAATGGATCTTCATGAAAATCAACACCAACACCGTGGCCACCTATTTCGTGAACTACACTAAAGCCATGCATCTTACAATATTTTTCAATGATATAGCCAATATCACGTAATCTTGAATATGGTTTAATTTCTTCAAGACATTTATCTAAAGATTCTTTCGTAACTCTAACTAAATCTTGAGCTTGTTTTGAAACATTACCAAGCATAAACATACGAGATGCATCACCATAATAACCATTATAAATTGTTGTGCAATCAACATTTATAATATCACCATCTTTTAAAATTTGATGTTTATCAGGAATACCATGACATACAGCATCATTAACAGATGTACAAACGCTCTTTGGAAATCCTTCATAATTAAGTGGTGCAGGAATGCCTCCAAGCTCAATTGTCTTATTATGAACGATAGTATTGATATCTTCAGTTGACATACCAATTCTAATATTTTTGGCAACTTCATCTAAAACAAGACTATTTATTCTACCTGCTTCTCTTATGCCTTCTATTTGTTCTTTTGTTTTTATCATTTCTTTAGTTGGAACTTCAATACCCATTTTTTTGTATTTAAGTGCCATTTCTTCGTAATTAAACATTTAATAATTCACCTCTTTTATTTAGAAAATATTCAAAAAATATTTTAGCTAATTTTGCCTCTTTTAAATTATTATATGCTTCTTCAATCGTAAACCAATTATATGAATCAATTTCATAATTGGTATTTAAATTAAGAGTATCTATTATAGCTAAATAATTTAGCATTAAGGTTTCTGTTTTAGCAAAAAATGCTGTTTTAAGTGGAAATATTTTAATTGGTGCAATACCAATTTCTTCTAACATTTCGCGCTTTACTGCTTCTTCTGCAGCTTCTCCTTTGTTTATATAGCCAGCAACAAAACGATAAAAATCAGTATTATATTGTTTTATTAATAATATTTTATTTTCTTTTTCATTTAATATTATCATGCTTACGGCTACTGAATATAAAGGAAAATGATATTCGGTGCAATTTTCACAATAAGGAACTAGACCTTCATGTTCTAATTCTTTTTTTATTAATTTATGGCCACAATTAGGACAATATAAATTATTCTGCATAAAATTCTAAAATATCTTTAAAAACACATTCATTATTTTCTTCCATAAGAATTTCGTGTTTCATATGATCATATTCTTTAATTCTTAAATCTTTATAGCCAACTTTATTTAAGAATTTTTTAGTTCTCTTTAAGCCTTTAGTTCCAGCTGTTGTTCTATCATCTTTACCAGAGATAGATAAGATTTTTAAATCTTTATTTTTAAATTGGTATAATTTAGTTTTAGATAAATCTGCAGTTTCGCTAAATAATACTACATTTGCCATGTTTGTAAATTTAAAGCCGCATAATGGATTTTTGATATAAGCATCAACATTATCTTTATTGTAGCTTAGCCAGCTCATATCTTCTTTTGTTGAACCGCCATTTGATAATGCGAAAAGTAATTTTGAATAGCCTTTAGGATTCTTTTTAGCTCTTCTTTTAGCCATTTTTGCAACTATTCCTGCAACACCTACAGGGGCAACTGTACCTGATAAAATTACTTTTTCAAATTCATCATCGTGACTCATTAAAAATTCTCTAGCATTAAGAGTACCCATAGAGTGGGCAAATAGATAATTGTGAAGATTTGGAAATAAATTTTTCATATATTTAGTAATTAATAAATAATCTTCAATTATCAATTCTTTTGGTCCTAGATGACCTAAAAAGAATTCATCATTAATACTTTTACCATGACCTCTCATATCAGAAATAACAACATTATATCCATTTTCATTAAGACAATTGATTAGAGGTATATATCTTTCTTTATGCTCTGCCATACCATGCATTATAAGTACATTAGCATGTGCATTTTTTCCTTCGCTAATAATAAGTGATAAATTTAAACCATCTTTGGCAACAAGTTTTTCTTCTTTCATTTTATCCTCCATTTCAATGAAAAGCTAAATTTTTACTAATAAATATTTTATCATATATATGATAAAACCTCAATAAAAAAACATTTTTTGGATAAATGATATAAAAATAAAAAGCTTGATCAAATGATATGAACAAGCTTAAAAATAAAATTAATTTAATTTAGAAATAAATTCATCATAAGAAGCTAAATCTAATTCAGCAAGACCACCATTTACGATTAGGCCATTTGTAACAAGATTTTGACCAACTTCTTGTTCCCAGTTTCTCATCCATTCGCCATCGCCCCAGCCATATGAACCGAATAATGCAACTTTTTTATCACCAATTTGACTTAAAACTTCTTGATAAAATGGTAAAAATTCACTATCTTCTAATTCTTCATTTCCCATTGCTGGACATCCAAAGATAATTAAATCATTTTCAAGTGCGTCTTGTGGAGTTATTTGACTTACACTAAAAGCACTAACATTTAAATCATTTGCAATTTTTTCTGCAATTTCTTGAGTGTTACCTGTACCACTCCAATAAACAACGATTTTTTTCAAAATATCACCTCATAAAATTTTCTAAAGAGTAACCTCTATTAACCATTTTTTGAACTACTTCTTTACAGCGGTTATATCTATTAAATAATTTTATTTTTTCTTCTACATTAGAATATACTTTCCAATAACCAACATATTTACATTCCATACCGTTTATAAAAGATTTGATATCAGATAAATCATAACCTAAAAAAACTCCAACTTCATGTGGAAAATCATCATTTTTCATTCGTGATTTTAAAGTTTTTAACATAGCTTCCATTGATGAAGTATCATATCCTAATTCTTCTAAAAAGCATTTATTATCTTTAGATGATAATTCTTTTTTTAGGCATGATAATCTAAAAACTAAAATCAACACTTTTCCATTTTGACGCTTTAGAATATAAAAACGTATTTTGGGATATTTCTTATTTAATTCTTCTATTTCTTTAGTTATTGAATCACTATCTTTAATGCATATTAAATTAGATGCTTTAATACCACATATTGCTGGTGATGTATGTAATGTAAGAAATTGTTCTAATAAATTGCTCATAAAGTTCTCTTTCTAAAGTTAGTTTTGACTAACTAGCAATATAATATCATAATTTTAAGTTAGTGTCAACTAACTTTTTACAAAAATAAAAGTGATGGAATTTTACCATCACTCAAATTTATTTTAGTCTAATTTGTTAAACATATCTTTGTATTCTGATTCAGTAGAATTTTTCTTTGTAGCTTCTTTTTGACTCATACCAACTAAAGCTTTAACTTTTGTTGATGATTCAACTGTACCAGCACCACTAATACATCCCATAGGACAGGCCATACCTTCAAGTAAATAACCATCATATCTACCCATTTTTGCTAATTTTAGCATTGATCTACAATTATCTAAACCTTGAGCTGCAAATACTGGGACTTGTCTATCTGGATCAATTACTTTTGCAGCATTAACAACAGCTTGAGCTACTCCGCCCATTACAGCAAATCCACGTCCATCAGCAGTTGTAATATTTTTAAGTGGAGCTTCTTCTAATTTAGAAAAATCGACTTCTTTTGCTAAAAACATTCCATATGTTTCTTCAAATGTTAATACGAAATCAACATCGCTTCTTACACTCTTACGAGAAGCTTCTAGTTTTTTTGCAGCACATGGTCCAATAAACACCACTTTTGAATTTGGATGTTCTTTTTTAACTAAACGTGCTGTATAAACCATTGGTGTCATAGCCATTGAAATGTTATCTTTAAATTCTGGATATTCCATTTTAGCCATTTTAGACCATGCAGGACAACAGCTTGTTGCAAGGAATTTTAGCCTTGAAGGCACATTTTCTAAGAAATCTTCAGCCTCACTATTAGTACAAATATCAGCACCAATTGATACTTCATAAACACCAGCAAATCCAAGCTTTTTCATAGCATCATCAATTGTTTTTAAATTAACCTTAAGCCCAAATTGACCGATGAATGCTGGAGCTACTACTGCATAAACAGGTACATCAGATTTGATTGCTTGAATTACTTGGACAATTTGTGATTTATCAGCAATTGCACCAAAGGGACAATTAACCATACACATACCACATGATACACATTTATCATAATTGATTTTTGCTTTACCATTTTCATCAGATTCAATAGCATGCATTCCGCAGGCTTTAGCACATGGACGTTCTCTATGAATTATTGCATTATAAGGACAAATACTTGCACATTTACCACAATGTACACATAATTCTTGGTTGATAATACTTTTTCCATTTACAATTTTAATTGCACCTTTTGGACATACATTTGCACAAGGATTTGCAAGACATCCTTCACAAACATCTGTAACAAAATATGATTCTTTTGGGCATGAATTACATGCAAAATCAATTATATTTACTAGAGGTGGTTCATAATATTTTTCTGATTTGATTGCATCTTCAATGCCATATGAAAGTGGCATATGTTCTTTAGGTGAACGAATAGGAAGGCCAATTGCTAATCTAATTCTTTCAGAAACTATGGCTCTTTCAAGGAAAATTGAAGATCTTCCAACAGATTCTTGTAATATAGTATATGGTAATTCTTCGACTTTAGCAAAATCACCATCATATGCGATTTTTGCAACATCTTGGAATACTCTTCTTCTTATTTTATTTAATAAGGCGTATTGATCTAACATGATAAAACCTCCACTTTGCCTTTATATTTTAGCATAATCTCAAATTATTTTAAATAATTAATCTAGGATAAATTTCAAATCATCTAATTTGAAATTTGTAATTGATTCATCAGAATTACTAATTAATTTATCAATTAAATCTTTCTTTTGATTTTGTAATTGGATAACTCTTTGTTCAATAGAATTTTCACAAACTAATTTGATGACCTCAACATTTTTCTTTTGTCCAATTCTATGAGCTCTATCTGTTGCTTGATCCATAGCTGCAATATTCCACCATGGGTCAAGGTGAATTACAACCTCTGCTCCAACTAAATTAAGTCCTACGCCACCAGCTTTTAAAGATATTAAGAAAACTTTAGTTTCATTATCATTATTGAATTTATCTACATAAGCTTTTCTATCTTCAAGCTTTGTATCACCAGTTAAAATAAAATACTTTATTTTAGCATTAAATAACATATCCTCAACGATATTTAATGCTTTAACAAATGATGAAAATATTAATATTTTTTTGCTTTGTAAGATATTTTCATTGATGATATTTTCAAGTTCAATCATCTTACCAGATTTTCCATTATAATCTTTTATATATGTAAGTGGATCAACACAAATTTGACGAAGCCTCATTAAAAATGGTAATACATCAAATGCCTTACCATTTATCGCAAGTGTATTTGCTGCATCAAATTTAACTGCTTCATAAATTTTTCTTTGTTCTTTTGTCATATCACAAGAAATAATTCTTTCAAATTTAGGTGGTAAATCTTTTAATACTTCTCCTTTTGTTCTTCTTAATATAAATGGTGCAACTTTAATTGCGATTTCATCTTTATATTCATCATCATGAAGATAACGTTCTTTAAAATCTGTAATATCTCCTAAATATCCAGGCATTAAAAAATCAAATATACTCCATAAATCTAATATATTATTTTCAATTGGTGTACCAGTTAGGGCAAATTTATGTTTACCATTTAATAATTTAACGCTTTTTGATTTTTGAGTTCCAACATTTTTAATATATTGTGCTTCATCTAAAATTATATAATTGAAATTAATTTTATTTTCATTATATAAATCAACATCATTTCTTAGTGAATCATAACCTGTAATATAAATATGTTTTTCTAAATTATTGATATTACTAATCATTTTATTTCTTTCAATTTGGCTACCATAAATAATTGAAACATCTTCTTCTTTAGCAAATTTTTCATATTCTGATAACCAGTTAAAAGATAAACTTTTTGGACATACAATAAGTGAAGGCATTTCATTTTCATCGCTTCTTAATAAAGTGATAATCTCAAGAGTTTTACCCAACCCCATATCATCAGCTAAAATACCACCTAAATTATATTTGCTTAAAATAGACAAGAAATAAAATCCGTGCTTTTGATATTCTCTTAAAGATCCATCAATCTGAGGAATTTTAATTTTTGATGATTTGAAATTTGTTAATTCATTAATCATATTTGTTACATATTCATCTAATGATAACATATTTTCATGGGCAATAGCTTTTAAAGATTGATAGATTGGAATAGGTGTTTTTTCACTTAGATGCTTCATATCTAAATTTAAATCATCTACTGTTCTATAAAATTCTTTTGCATCTTCATCTGAAATATCAATAATTCTATCTTTACTTAAAATTACAAATTTTTTCTTTTTCTTGATACTTTGAAGTATTTGATATAATTCTTCATCTGTATAAGGAGATTCTTCAAAAATAGCTTCCATCAAATTACTTTCATATTGAATTCTAATTTGAGGTAATGATAATTTCATTATCTTCTTATTTTGTAATTCTTCAGATAAGAAAACATTACAATAATTTTTTATTTCTGAAAAATCCATTGTAAAGAAAGAATAAATGTCATCTTCTTTTATTAATTTATTATCTTTAAAGCCTATCTTAGTTAAGAAATTATTGTATAAATTATATTTATTAATATCATTTTTATCAGTAGGTTTTAAAATTTTACTTCCTTCTTTATATAATTGGGTTTCAACTAATATTTCTTTATTTTCATAATCAAAATAAGCATTTATCTCTAATTCTGATATTTTAAAATCATCATTTATTTCTTCTGAAATATCGATTAAAGAACGATATTTATAATATATATTTTCTTTAAATGAATCAATTACATAAGAAACATTCATGCCATTATTATCATTTAAAAACTTAATAATTTTAGCATTTTCATAAGCGTTTATATAATCGATATTATTTCCTTTAGCTACAAAGAATTTATTTTTTCCAATTAATAAAATTTGGTCATATGTATTTAATATATAATCTTTATCTATGTATGCTTTAAAATATATTTCGTCTAAACGGATAAAATATGAATTATCATTGATTGTTAGATAGTCATTTTTATATAATTCAATTATTTTTTCTATACTATTAGAACTAATTTCTTTATATTTATTATCATAATCAGAATATACTATTCTATCATTTTGTAATATATCAATTAATTTTTGACTTCTTTCATCAAAATTTTTGATATTGTGATTGAATTTTAAGGATTTACCATAAGATATAGTATTTGATTCCTCTACATTTTTTAAAAATTCTTCAATATATTTAACGATGTAATCTTTAGTAATTCCTACTTTTAATGAAAATGTTTGATTTTCCTCATAAATATCAAATTCAATATTTAAATGAGCTTTAAAATCCATTGGTAAAATAGGAGAATCATTAGATGCAAATTCTTCTATTGAATATAGATATTCTTGTTTTATTTCTTCTTTTATTATTTCTTCTCTTCGAGATTTTGTTTTATTATATTCATTTAAAAAGTGAGGAGAATTAAAATAATAATTTAATATTTTTTCTTCAAAAATATTTGAAAATACAAAATTATGATCTGTTTTAATCTTTTTCAAATCATAATCAAATAAAGCTTGATAAAAATATCTTTTACCTAACTTAATACTTAAAGTAATTTCATCAGAAATTGTTACACAATCAAAATCATCATCTTCATCTATCATAATACGAGAAAAAGGATCGCGTTTGTAAAATTCAGCTTTAATATCAAAATATTTAAATGCGTCTAAATCTAAATTAGTATCATTTATTAATTCGCCATCTAAAGCTGATAATATATATTTATTGTTTGGAAAAATAGTTAAACATTTTTTAAATTCTCTTCTTGATATTCGATTTTTATCAAATAATAAAATTAAATATCCAATTGAAAATTTATCATCATGATTTAAATAAATTGGCAAATTTTTCATAAAATCATCTGCAAAAATTAAGCTATCTTTTTCTTTAATAAATTCTATTTTATTATCAATAGATAAATAGGCAGGATCTAAATCCTCAAAATCTAAATACTTAATGAATTTATTTAATAATTCTTGGTCATATTTAGATGCTTTTAAGGCAGCAATTATAATTTCTTTATTTATTTTATAAGGGCAATTAAATAATATTTGTTTTATATCTTCATCATAATATTCTTCAAATAATAATTGAGCATTATATAATTTATAAAAATTATTTCTTATTACCATTAATTCTTCTTTATATAGGCCTAAATAATATGCAAGTTCAATATCTG
>CAJOOI010000091.1 GCA_905236105.1 uncultured Acholeplasmatales bacterium | reverse complement strand
CGCCATCAATATATCGAACAAGAATTTCCCACATATAAATAATACGATACAACATTTTCATAGACCAACCATATTGGGCTACCTCATCTTCAACTGATGGGCGATTTTCTAGCATTTTATTCCAACATTCGTGCAACATACCATTGCATGAAGCTACAAATTTACATTGATTATATCGTGCAATATCATTAGCATTTTTAACTAAAATATCCCAATATTGTTTGTACATGGGATTAATGATGGCGTATGGAGTCACTAAAATCTCTAAAGAATTAAGAGACTGCTTCTTAAATTGCGTAATCAAATCTCTAATGTCTTTAACTCCACATTCTCCATTTTGCATCATATATAAAGTATTATCAGGTTTTTTAGAACTAGCCACATCAATAAAATTAGGAACGACGATAGCCCTAGTATCAATATCCGAAGTTTGTGAAGCAAGGTTATAGTTAGGGCTACCGTACATAAAAACTCCAATAATATTATCAGGAGAAAAATTTTTATCGTTAATCAATGAGTAATAATGTTCCGCTACCCGGCTTAAATAATATTCGTCTTTATAATAATTCTTTGAAGGGGTATCTAAATTTTTGAACCTCTTAAAAATAGGCATGTTTGAAATGTTCAATAAATAATTCTCCTTTCTTCCCAATCCTTTTTATGTGTTTCCTTATCATAACTAATTTTATTACAATCAGCGATAAGTAAAAACCCGGATAGAATAAAAACAAGAATAGGCGCAACTGCCGCCAAATTATAAATCCAGTTATTAATGGCGCAATATAAAAGGACGCTAATCGCTAGAATAAGAAAAACCCCATCAACGATAACCCACGTTTTGTGATTGTTTTTATTCCTCTTAAAACTAGCCCTGATGTTCTTCATAATATTCTTCACAATGTTTTTCATAGCCCTCATATCTTTTCTCCTATGTGTTTCCTTATTTTTCTTTTATTTTCTTGACTACGCTTCTATTGTACACATGATTCCCCATTTTGTCAAGGGCTTTAGAAAATAACAAGTAAAAAATTGAGTTAATGCTTTGCGTACTGCTGATAATGTGATTTAATATAATGAATTATATTACTTTTTTCATTCTTTAATTGTTCATTCATAACTAAAAAAAGGATATTGTTTAATATAATCCCAATGTTTTTACCTGATTCAAACCCCATATCAATCAAAGTGTTGCCGTTAATTGCTAGGTTAGATACAGAAAAGCACTCGCCCCCATAATTAAAATTATTTACCAATTCTTCAAATTTGCGTAACGCCACAACTGCTTGTTGGTTTCCATCAGTTTGAAAATTTGCTATTTTAATTAAAATCCATTGTTGAAGTAATTCTAAGCTCCCTAAAATATGAAACATATAACGAACGGAACTATTATCTAAAGATGGGTACACTCCATAATTCGTAATAAGCAACATAATTTCTTTAATTGTTTTATTATCGTAACGAAAATTAATCAAACAGTTTTTCATATCTTCGTCCGTATTATAGATATTGTACACCAAAATTGCTAAAAGAGTATTCAATTTCCGTTGATTATACGGAATATTCTTAATCACATCAATAGCGTGATAAAAACCATTTTGTTTCTTACAAAAATTATCAGAACCCTCGTTATAAACTCGATTAAAAATATATAAGAAAATGCCACCATATTGATTAAGAATATTTTCAGCGTTTATGCCTAACAAAAGTTTTGAAAATTCTACATTAATGCGCTCTATTGCTATATTATCAAGATTATGATAAAGAGAGATTATCCCATCAATAGTTGTTTGCTCTATCTCAAACCCCAAATTAGAAGAAAATCTTAAAGCCCTTAAAATACGCAAGCTATCTTCATTGAATCTATCAATAGGGCTATTAATACATCTGATAATTTTGTGGTTTAAGTCGTTCATTCCTCCGAATAAATCTATTAACCCATTTTTATTATACGCCAAAGCATTAATAGTAAAATCTCTTCTGGCTAAATCTTCTTTTATATTAGTTACAAATTTCACATCATCTGGATGACGATTATCAGAATAGATTCCATCGGTCCTAAATGTAGTCACTTCATATGAGTCTGAATCAATAATTACTGTGATAGTGCCATGTTTTATACCAGTTTCAATAACTTTAAATTCGTTTAAAATTTGTATCATTTG
>CAJOOI010000090.1 GCA_905236105.1 uncultured Acholeplasmatales bacterium | reverse complement strand
TTTTTTAGAATTCTACTTTTATTGTAAAATCTCCATCCTCCCCTTTAGCTTTAATTCGACCTCCGTGAAGGTTTGTTATTTCTTTTGCGATTGAAAGACCTAAACCTGATCCTTCAATTGATTTAGCTCTTACATCATCACTCCTATAAAATCTTTCAAATACTTCATCAAGTTCACCAGTTTTTATATCTTCTCCATCATTTCTTTCTGATATTGTAATTCTTTCTTCAACGATATCTAAGCTAAATGAAGCATTTGTTTTTGAATATTTCAAAGCATTTTCTAAGATGATTGAAGCTAATTCTTTAATCATTGCTTCGTTACCTTTAAACATAATATTTTCTTTAATATCTAATTTTAAGGTTTTATCTTTTGAATTAAATACTTCTACAAATGGATTTGCGATATCATTTAATGCATTTGATAAATTGAATTTTGTAAATTCACTAATTTTATCTATTTCATCAATTTTAGCAAGATTATTTAATGCTTTAACCATAGATGTAAGCTTTCTAACCTGCCTTGAGATACTGTTAGTTTCTTCTGATTCACCACAAGACATCTCAATTATTTCATTATTAGCACTTATGATTGTAATAGGTGTTTTAAGTTCATGAGATGCATTAGAAATAAATTGTTTTTGTTTTTCAATTGATTCTTTTACTGGTTTTATTATTAAATTTGATATTGCAAACAATATGATTAATGATAATAATAAACCTACACTAGATACTATAATTGATGTGATTAATACAGTCCTTGATGGAGCAAGCTCTCTTGAATAATCAATTGCTATAACTATTGTTTCATTTGATGTTTTTGTAACTCTATATCTAAAATCTCCATACCATCCAACTTTTTCAGTTGTATAGACGCTTAATGCAAAATCTGTTGCCTCATCTTGAGTAAATGAAATTGTGTTATTAACATTTGCTTCAATTACTTCTCCTTGAGTATTTAATTTGACATAAAAATATCTAGTATCAAATTTGGTTTCACGTCTATCAAATGGATTTCCACCTTGATTAGGGCCTTGATTTCCTTGGGGAATTTGAGGTGGGGTTTGTCCATTAAATTGATCATCCATCCCGAAATTTCCACCATTTTCAGCTAATATTTCAGTAATATTATCAGCATCATTACTAACTTTTGTATAATTTATGACATTAACTACTGTAAGAATTATACTAAGAAATACAAATAATGATGAAATTGATATTACAATAAATTTAATTCTTAATTTTTTAAGCATTTATAACACCTACCTTGTAACCTAAATTTTCATCATAAATAATTTTTAGGTTAGATTCTATTTTATTTAATTTTGTATTTAAAGAATTTATGATATCAAATATTAAATTGATATAATCATCTTTTTTAATAGTTAATAATTCTTTAATTTCATTTGTTTTTAAATTATTATTTTTAAATAATTTTTCTAATAATAAACATTCATCATTAGTTATTCTTATAGTTATTTTATTGCCAATTAATTCATGAAATTTAGGATCTAATATGATTGAATTATAATTTATTTTTTCATATTCTTTTTCATTTAATAATTCCGATATTTTGGTTAATAATTCTTTGATTGTAAATGGTTTTGTGATAAAACCATTTGCCCCAACACTAAATGCTTTATCTTTATCTTCTTGATTAGATTTAGCTGTTAAAATTAAAATAGGAGTTAATATTTTGTTTTCTTTAATTCTTATGCATGTCTCATATCCATCTAATTTTGGCATCATTACATCTAAGATTATTAAATCGTATGTATTATCTTTAAGTTTATTTAGAACTTCGATTCCGTTAAAAACTATATCTACTTCATATTTATATATTTCTAAAACTTTTTTTAATGTGTAAGCTAAATCTTTTTCATCTTCTGCAACTAATAATTTCATTAAAAATCACCTTCTTTAGTGAAAATTATAACATTATTTTTAATTTTATGCCTTTATTTTATTTTAGTTACTTAAAATTAACTTAAAAAAAATAAGTTTTTTGAAAAAAATAAAAAACATCCACAAACAAATTGTGAATGTTTTTGATAATTTATAGTAATATTTAAATTATTTTTCTTCTTTTTTATCTTCGTTTTCTGTATTTTCTTCTACTTCTTCAGCATCTACATCTACTACTTCATCATCAAGTTTTAGATTTGGATTTAAATTTAAAATTAGATTTGATATATCATCTCTAAATGATTTAGGATTATCTGGAATAACTCCTTCTTCAAGAAGTGCATTACCATAGATGATATTAACTAATTTTTTAGCCTCTTCTTTATTTTCTTTATATGTTGCTTCAATAACTTTGAATAAATTATGATTTGGATTAAGCTCTAATATTCTAGTTGCTTTAACATCATGATTTTGAGATTTTAATACTCTTTCCATTTCAAATGTTATTTCACCTTCAGTAGATACACATGCAGGTGCTTCAACTAATTTTTTAGATAACCTTACTTCAGCTACTGAACCTAAATCTTCTTTTATTTGATTTAATAAATTCTTTTTAGATTTAGCAAGTTTATCTATTTTCTTAGCTTCCTTTTCATCCATTAAACCTAAATCATCTTTATTTACTGATTTAAATTCTTTACCATCATAATCTTTTAATACTTGAATCATGAATTCATCTACATCATCATTTAAAATTAATACATCATAACCTTTTGATATTAATAAATCCATTTGAGGAAGAGCTTTAGCTGCTTGTTTATCTTTGGCTACTATATAATAGAAAGCTTTTTGATCTTCAGGCATTTTTTCTTTATATTCATTAAATGTAATAAGCTTTTCTTCGTTAAAACTATTTAATAATATTAAGTCTTTTAATTGGTCTTTTTTACTGCCCATATCTTCATATAGACCATATTTTAGATTTAGACCATAATCTTTATAAAATTCAAGATATTTATCTCTATCATTTTTTAACATGCTTTGTAATTCGGATAAAATTTTCTTTTCGACATTTGTTGCGATTTTCTTGATTGCTCTATCTTCTTGTAACATTTCACGAGAAATATTTAGTGGAAGGTCAGCTGAATCTACTAAACCTTTAACAAATCTAAGATAATCTGGAATTAATTCTTTACATTTATCTAAGATAAATACGCCTTTAGTATATAATTGAAGGCCTTTTTCGTTTCTATCTGAATAAAAATCATAGAATGGTTTTTTAGGAATAAATAATAATGCATTATATGTTAACATACCTTCTACATTAACATGAATTGATGTTATAGGATCTTGATAATCCATAAATTTTGATTTATAAAAATTATTTAATTCTTCATCTGTAACTTCACTTTTATTTTTCTTCCATAAAGGAATCATTGAATTTATAGTTTTAAGTTCAAGGTGTGATTTAGGTTCTTTTTTAGAATCTTTATCATCATTTGTATCATATTCAGTTACCCATGTTTTAATAGGATATCTAATATAATCTGAATATTTAGTAATTAGATTTTTGATTTCCCATTCATCTAAATACGAACTGTATTTTTCATCTTCTGTATCTTCTCTTAAATATAGTGTAATTTCGCTACCGAAATCATCTTTTTGAGCTTCTTCAATTGTAAATGAGTCTAAGCCCTCACTTTCAAATAAATAAGCTTTATCACTATTTACTGATTTAGTTAATACAGTAACTTTTTTAGCTACCATAAATGCTGAATAAAAGCCTACACCAAATTGACCAATAATATCAACATCGCCTTTTGATTCACTCATTTTTTCTAAGAATTCTTTTGAACCTGATTTAGCAATAGTACCTAAATGTTCTTGAAGTTCTTCTTTTGTCATACCAATTCCGTTATCAGAAATTGTTAATGTTTTGGCATCTTTATTAGCTTCAACCTTAATTTCATATTCAGTTGTAGGTATATTTGTATTAGTTAGTGATAAATAATGTCTTTTATCAATTGCATCAGATGCGTTTGAGATTAATTCTCTTAAAAATATTTCTTTATGTGTATAAATAGAATTAATCATCATATCTAATAATTTTTTAGTTTCTGTCTTAAATTCCATTGTTTCTTTCATATACTACCTCCGTACACAAAATATATTATACCACCTTTTTTGGCAAAGTCAACAAAAGAGTGCCAAAAACTTTTTAGATTGATTTATAAATTATAAATAATCCTCTTTTAACAAAAAAATATATTTATATTAAAAAATAAAAAAATATTTTTGTTTTTTGATAAAATTGGCTTTATTAAGCCAAAATAATTGAAAAATTAATTGTAAAAAATAAAATAATTGTTATAATTTAATTGAAAGG
>CAJOOI010000089.1 GCA_905236105.1 uncultured Acholeplasmatales bacterium | reverse complement strand
TTTGTTGCTGTTTTTTATTTGTTTTTTAGATTAACATCAAGTTGATTAAATGGAATAACAACTCCATTTGTATCAAATTCTTTCTTAACTTCATTTAACATATAAAAATTTACAGTCCAATAATCTTGTTTATTTACCCAACATCTACATGTAATATTTATTGAACTATCAGCATATTCTGTAATATCAACAAATACTTTTGGATCTTTTAATACTAAAGGATTATTTTCTGCTACTTTTTTAATTAAATTTTTAGCTAATTCAACATTAGTATCATAACTTACACTAAATACTGTATCAACTCTTCTAACATCTTTAACACTAACATTAACGATTGCATTATTTGAAACTTGACCATTTGGTAAATAAATTACTTTATTATCTGGTGTAACTATTGTTGTATAAAATAATTTTATATCTTCAACAGTTCCTGATTGCCCATTTGATGTAATGAAATCACCTAATTTAAATGGTCTCATAACTACAATAACGATACCACCAACTACATTTCCAAGTGTACCTTGGAAGGCTGAAGAAATACCTAAACCTGCACCAGCTATTACAGCAGAAATTGAAGCAGTTGGAATTCCTACATAAGCAACAAGAGCAATAGCAATTAATATTTTAAGTCCTATTTTAAATACATAAAGTAAAACTTTAGAAATAGTTGGATCAGCATTTTTCTTAATTAGGCTCTTTTTAATTCTTTTAGCAATAAAATTAATAATTTTATATGATATGAAAAGAATTAATAATGATATTATTATTTTAATACCAGTAGTCATAGCCCAATCTGCTACTTTGTTTACTAAATTAGACCAAGTAAAGCCTTGATTAGCGGACTCTGCTGCAGTTGTTGAAGTTTCAACTAAAGAAGTAGTAACAACATCTAAAAACATACACATTCCTTCTTTCTAACAAAAAGTATTTTAGCATTTTAATTTTTGTTTTTCAATAAATTTTATGCTTCATATCCTGCATCTTTTATTGCTTTTACAAGTAATTGTTTTTCTACTGGTTCATCAAATGTAACTTTAACATTCTTATTTTCTAAAGATGCAACTGCAGTTTTTACGCCTTTAACACTTAAACAAGCTTCTTCTACATGTGCTTTACAATGCTTGCACATCATTCCTTCTACATTTAAAACTAACTCCATCACATTTTCCTCCTTCTTATAATTTTTAAAATAATCACTTAAATCTTCTGTATCATTTTTCTTTTTACGTCTTTTTTCTGTATTAAATAAATTAATTCTTAATGCATTCATAACAACGCAAAAACTTGATAAACTCATAGCTAAAGCCCCATACCAAGGCTTAAGCTTTGCTAAACCTAATCCTGAAAATACTCCTGCAGCAATAGGTATCATTATTAAATTATAAAAGAAAGCCCAAAATAAATTTTCTTTTATATTTAAAATTGTATATCTAGATAATTTAATTGCTCTAACTGCATCCATTAAAGATGATTTTATTAATACAATATCAGATGAATCCTTAGCAATATCAGTCCCAGCGCCAATTGAAACTCCAATATCTGCTTCTTTTAAAGCAACAGCATCATTAATACCATCACCTATCATCATAACTTTGCCTTTTTTCTTTAAATCAGAAATTACATTTTGTTTATCAATTGGAAGAGCATTTGAAATAAAATAATCTATACCGACCTTATTTGCTATTTTTTGACTAACACTATAATTATCTCCTGATAATAAAATTGGTGTTATTCCTAAATTTTTAAATTCAGATATTGCATCAATACTATCTTCTTTTATTTCATCTTCAAGTGCTAAAATACCTAATAATTTATTATCATAAATGATAAAAATTTCTGTTTTAGCTTCATTTTTATTATTTTCAATTATTTTATTATCTTCATCATCAAATGTAACAAGACTTAAAGCCTTTTTATAACTTACTGCATATATATTTTTATTATCTATGATACCTTTTAAACCAAATCCTGCTTCTTCTTCAAATGATGTAATATTCAAGCTTTCAACATCTTTTGCCTCATTTTTTATTGCTACAGCAAGCGGATGATTTGAATTTTCTTCTATTGTTTTAGCATATTGTAATAATTCTTTTTCAGTTATATTTTTAGCATATATAGATGTTAATTTTACTTCACCTTTTGTAATTGTACCTGTTTTATCTAAAACAACATATTTAGCTTTACCTGCTTCTTCAATTGCGATTGCATTCTTAAACAAAATGCCTAATTTAGCTGCTTTTCCTGATGCAACCATTATCGCAACAGGTGTTGCAAGACCTAAAGCGCATGGACATGAAATAACTAATACTGCAATAGCTCTTTCAATTGCGTAGCTTAATGTTGTTTGATCATTATTTAAAGAATTAACAAAATTATTTCCTAAAATTAGCCATAAAACAAAAACAATTAATGAAATACTTATAACAACAGGCACAAATATTCCTGCAACCTTATCAGCAAGTCTTGATATTTTTGCTTTAGAAGATGACGCATTTTTTACCATTTCAATTATTTCTGAAATGATTGATTCATCTGATTTTTTTAATACTTTACATTCAATTCTACCATTTTTATTGATAGTTGAAGTAAATACTTTATCATCAATTCCCTTGTCTTTAGGTATTGATTCACCTGTTATAGAAGCTTCATCTATTGAACTTGTTCCATCTATAATTATTCCATCTAATGGAATTCTTTCACCTGGATTTACTACATAAATATCTCCAATATTTACATTATTTACTTCTTTATCAATTATTTCATTTTCCATTTTTATATGGGCCATCTTTGGTGATAAATCCATTAATTCTTTTAATGCATTAGTTGTTTTGCCTTTTGAATATGCCTCAAGTGTTTTACCTATTGTTATTAAAGTAGGTACCATACCTGCAGTTTCAAATGCTAAATTCATTGATAATCTCATTATTGTATGATGATTTAAAGTATCACCATTATATAGCATTATAATATAAATTATGAAAGAATATATAAATGCAACGCCACTACCTAATGCTACAAGTGTATCCATGTTAGGTCCGCCATGAAATAAAGCTTTAAATCCTGATGTAAAGAATTTCTTATTAATTATCATTAATATAAATGATAAAACCATTAATATAAAGCCTAAAATTAATGGATATTCATTTAAATTAAAGATATACCAATCTAGCATATAACCCATAGACAAATAAAAAAGCGGAATTAAAAATATTATAGAAGATATTAATCTATTAATTAATATTTTTGTTTCTTTATCTTCTATTTTTTCTTCATTTTCTTGTTTTTTTTCTTTTATATATGATTTATAGCCTGCTTTTTTTACTGCTTCATTTATTACATCAGGAGTTGTATTATCATATTCAACAACCATTGAATTAGTAAGCAAGCTTACTTCTACTTTATTAACCCCATCTACTTTTTCAACTGCTTTTCTAACATGAGCTTCGCATGCTGCGCAGCTCATTCCTTCTACCTCAAATTTATTTTTCATATAAATCGTTTGAATAATTCAATTACTTCATCAGTAATTTCATCATTCCCCTCCTTTATAGAAGATACAATACAAGTTTTTATATGAGATTCAAATAAAATAGCAGATAAATTCCTAATTGCTTTATCTGATGCAGCAAGCTGAGTTAAAATATCATCACAATATCTATTATCATCAATCATTCTTTTTATTCCCTCTAACTGACCGATAATTCTATTTAATCTATTTGTTAAATTTTTCTTTTCTTCTTCTGTTCTCATTTTTGTTTTAACGCAACAATCACTCATCTAATCACCACTTTCAACAAAAATTATATACCCCTAGAGGGTATTTGTCAATTGTTTTATATTTAATATCGTGCTAAAATTTAGAATTGTTTATGAAAGTGTGAAATAATGAAATCTGAAATTGATATGACTAGTGGTAATTTATTTAAAAAATTATTACTATTTTCAATACCACTTGCCTTAAGTAGTATGCTACAACTACTTTATACAGCTGCAGATTTAATTGTTTGTGGTCAATTTGGTAGTGAACATTCAGTTGCTGCAATAAGTGGTACAAATTCTTTAATCAATTTAATTGTAAATTTATTTTTGGGTTTATCAGTTGGTGCTAATGTATTAGTAGCTAGATATTTTGGACAAAAAAATCAAGATAAAGCTCAAAAAGTATTATATACGTCAATAATATTTTCATTAATATTTGGAATGGGAATTGGTTTATTTGGCTTTTTTCTTTCTAGATATTTCTTGTTATGGATGGGAACACCAGATGATGTAATAAGTCTTTCTACTGAATATCTTAAAATATATTTCTTAGGTTTACCATTTTTGATGTTATATAATTTTGGTTCAGCATCATTAAGAGGGATTGGGGATACAAAAAGGCCTTTTATAATACTGATGATATCTGGTGTTTTTAATGTTGGATTAAATTTATTATTCGTTATAGCTTTTAAAATGGATGTTATGGGAGTAGCTTTAGCAACTATTATTTCCCAAGGTATAAGTGCTATATTAGTATTTGTTGTCTTATATTACAATAAAGGTTTTATTAGATTTAGATTTCAAGAATTAAAATTCTATAAAGATGAAGCTATTGAAATCATTAAAGTAGGCTTGCCAGCCGGATTACAAGGTGTTGTATTTTCTTTATCAAATGTATTAATTCAATCAAGTGTAAATTCACTTGGCACTTATGTAATGGATGGAAATGGGGCATCAGGTAGTCTTGAGGGATTTATCTATGTTTCTATGAATAGTGTTGCACAAGGTGCTTTAGCATTCATTTCAGCAAATTTTGGAGCTTGCAAAAAAGAAAACATTAAAAAGATTATTATTTACGCATTTATTATTGTATTTTTAATGGATTTATTTGTTGGTGGTACTATTCTTCTATTAAGAAATCCATTAATAGGCTTATATATAAAAGATCCTGTTTCTATTGAACAAGCCAAAATTAGATTACTTATTATTGCATCAACTTATTTCTTATGTGGATTTATGGATGTTTTAGCATATTCTTTAAGAGGTATTGGCTATTCAACAACTCCTATGATTATATCTTTAATTGGAGCATGCGGATTACGTATTATATGGATATATACATTATTTAGAATTGAGTCTATGCATAATTTAGGCTGGCTTGCAGCATCATATCCTATATCATGGACACTAACCGCAATAACACATGGGATTGTCTTTACAATATTATTTAAAAAATTAGAATTTAAACAACTTGTTTTTGAATGAAAATATGGTTTAAGCAAAATTGCTTAAACCATATTTTTTTCAGAAATAATCATATTCATTTTTATATCATTTAGATTATTAGGGATTAAATAAAATAATTGTTCATCAAAACAAACACCTATTTTTAATCCTAAATAATTTTTTAAACATCTATCATAAAACCCTTTACCATGGCCTAAACGATTATAAAATTTATCAAATAATAAACCAGGTATTATAATTACATCAAGCATATTAATATCTACTATATTATTTTCAATTGGTTCTCTAATTTTATATTTTTGATCATTTATTTTTAATTCATTAAGATTATTAATATAATAAAATTTTAAATCATTATCTATTATTTTAGGTAAAGCAATTTTTTTATTCATAATTAAATATTTTTTAATTAAATAATCTAAATTAACTTCATTATCCATGGCTGCATAAAATCCTATTTTTTGATAATTTGATAATATTATATCTAGTTTACCGCAAATTATTTCAGATTTTACATCTTTATTTTTAATTTCATTTATGATTTTTTTTGCTTGAAATCGATACTCTTTTTTATTCATGAAATTAAATATTATAAGATTTTAATTCTTTCATAAGTGGAGAAATAGTTTTTTTAATAGTACCAGTTTCAAACGGATCTTTTAAATTAGCTTTCTTGACTAGCGTTCTAAATGGATGTTTTCCACCTATTTTACATAAATTAACATATCTTTTCCAAGCAAGATTATGATTTTTTCTATCTAAATTGAAAAATTCAAAAGCTACAACTTGAGCAAGTGTATAATCTATATAATAAAATGGGCTAGAAAAAATATGACCTTGTGTTAACCACCTATGTCCTTCTTGCATATATTTATTATCTTTATAACATGCTACTTTATATGGTGTATATTTTAATTCTAATTCATGCCATTTTTGATCCCTTTGAGCTGGTGTAGCATCTGGATTTTCATATACCCATTCTTGGAAATGATCAACCGTTACACCATATGGTAAAAATGAAATTGAATCAGCTAAATGTTGATATCTATATTTATTTGGTTCATCAAAGAAATAATGCATATATGGATGAGTGAAAAATTCCATTGACATTGAGTGTATTTCACAAGATTCCATAGTAGGATTACGATATTCTGGAACTTTTATGTTACTTGATAAATACCCTTGGAATGCATGGCCGAATTCATGAGTCAAAACGTCAACATCGCCTGATGTGCCATTAAAATTAGAGAAAATAAATGGTGCTTTATAAACTGGGAAATAAGTCATATATCCGCCAGATTGTTTTCCTTCTTTTGCCTCTAATTGTAATAAATGATGATCTGCCATAAATCTAAAGAATTCAGATGTTTCTTCTGACATTTCATCATACATTCTTTTAGCAAGTTCAATTTTTTCATCAGTTGTACCAACAGGTGTAGGGTTACCGTCTTTAAATGATAAAGATAAATCATATATTTCAGGTTTTTTAATACCTGTGCGTTTAAATTGTTCTTTTAATAATTTGGCTGCAATAGGAGTTACAACATCATTTATTTCTTCACGATATTTAGATACATCATTCTTATTATAATCATATCTACCCATTCTTAGATATCCTAATTCTACATAATTCTTATATCCAAGCTTTTTAGCCATCTTATCACGAACTTTTACAAGCTTATCATATATTTCTTCAAGCTCATCTTTTATTGTTTCCAAAAATCCATAATATGCTTCACTTGCTTCTTTTCTAGTTTGTCTATCTAAATCTTGCATAAATTTACCCATTTGAGGTAAATTATACACTCCACCTCTAAATTCTATTTTGGCTGATGCACTTTTGGCATTATAATCTGTTATAAGCTTATTTTCAATTACTGATTCTTCAATAATGCATTCATCAAAGCTCTTTAATGAATATTCATACATTTGGAAAATAAAAGCTCCTAGCTTCTTTTCTAAAAATGGACGAAATTTTGTTTCAAGCACTGCTTTTTTATATTCATTATTAACAGCTTCAATTTGTGGTAAGCCTTCATCTAAAACAACCATCGCTTTAGCATATTTATTATTTTTGGTATCAAGTGAAAATAAAACATTTACTAATGTTACTTCATTTTCAAATTTATCTGATAATTTATTATATTTTTTTACAACCGAATATGCTTCTTCTTCATTTTTAGCTTCTTTAAGTTCTTTAATTAATTTTTTTAAATCTTCTTCTATTTTTTTAAGATTAGGAATCTTAAATGGCCACTCTTCAAATACTTTTAATTCTTTCACAAATATCAATCCCTTCTTTTATATATTTTAAATTATTATAGCACATTTATTGATATATTTAATTATTTTCGATTATTTTATTAAATATTGTTTTAAAAAATTATTATATAGTTGGTAAAACTATTTTAGGAAGTTTTATACCCAAGTTTTCCAACTTTAAATAGTATTTTTTTATCTAAAACTTCTAAAAAAGCTTTTAAATATTTTTTATCTATCCTTAAATATTTGAAAAGAAATACAAAAATAATCATCTATTGCGTTCATTTCAATTAAAAGATGTGCACTAGATAATCCTCCTATTAAGCTATTTTCAATTGCATATTCTTTTTTTCCATTTCATATAATAAATATGTATCATAATCATATTTTGACATATAATCATCCTCTAAATATTTATAAAAATATATTTTAATTTAAAATTCATAAATTTTTTTATTTAATTTTATCATTTATAAATCTTAATTAAAGCATTAATGATTTATAGGATTATATAAAAATGTTTTCATAAATAATTAAGTACTAATCTTTCAAATTTATATATATATTTTCCAATATTTATGATAAAATTATACAAGATTTTGGAAAGGAGAAACTTAAATTAAATGAAAAAATTATTAACATTAGGAAATTGTTTAAGATGCTGTGCACTAGCATTAGGCTTAGTAGCATTTTGCTTTATGTTTGGTGATCAAGTTGGAGCTAAAGGAGGATTAACTGGTACTTTTTATACAATATCATTTAGCGATGCATTTTTTACATTTAATGGTACACTTGGTTTTGTAGGTTATATCTTAATTGGTATTGCAGCATTATGTACATGCTTCTTAACTTTTAATGGATTATTTAATTTCGTTAAATTAGATAAAAATGTTAAATTAGTATGTGTAGCATTAACATCTTTATTATTCTTACTTGGTGGAATATTTGTATTATGCCTTGCTGCAGTAATTGGTGAATTTTCATTAACTGCATTTTCAATCATAGCTGGTATTTTAGCAATCGTTAGTGCTATTTTAGTATGTCTTTCATTTTTTGTTGAAAGATAATTATTATATTTAACATATGAGCTGTTGATTTCATTAATTTTAATGTAATCAACAGTTTTTTTTATGTATAATATTGCAATTTCAAAATGCTAAACTTTAGTCGGAAAAAAGAATTGTTAATATATCAATTTTATTGTATAATTAATAAATAAAACGTTTACATAGGTGAATTATATGAGGCATCGTAATAATGTATTCTCTAAAGATAAAATACGAATTGTTGAAGCTTTTGAAAGAGATTTCGAAAGAGAATATCATTTTAGAAAATTAATACAAAAGATTTGCATAATTTCAAATATTTTATATGTAACATTTCATTTAGTTTATTTAGTTTTTTTTGTCATTACTGGTTATAATGTAATGGTTTATTTAAATGTTATCAGTGTTTCATTTTATGCTATGCTTTTCTTACTTATAAAAGTTGATAGGTTAGATATTTATGTACTTGCATGTGGATTAGAAATAGCATGGTATATGACATTTTCAACAATCATTTGTGGTTTTGATGCAGGATTTCATTTTATGCTATTAGGCCTTTGTGTTCTTGCGTTCTTTACAAGTCACTTTTCAGTAAAAGCCCATAATGTTATTAGGCCACTACACTGGACTATATTTTTAGTTTTAGATTATATATTCTTATATTTTTATTGTCATTATATTCATGAACCATTTTATCCAGTTACACAAACAGTAAATGCCTTACTTACTACTGCTCATATTGTTGTAGTTTTTATCTTCATTGGAGCTTTTTCATATTTCTTTGTAAGTCAAGCAAATGTTCTTGAAAAACAAGTTTTAAGAAATTCAAAAACAGATAGACTTACATTAATTGGAAATAGAAAAGCATTAGATGATTATTGTGATCGACTAGAAAATAAAGAATTATATTGCTTATCAATATTTGATATTGATGATTTTAAGAAAATTAATGATGAATTTGGTCATTTATGTGGTGATTCAATATTAAAAGAATTAGCTCAACTTGCATTATATAATAAAAGGAAAGATGATTTTGTTGTTAGATTTGGTGGAGAAGAATTCATCTTTATTTCTAAAATAATAAATAATTTTGAAGATACTTGTCAAAATATAGATGAATTTAGAAAATTAGTTGAGAATCACGAATTTCATTTTGAAGATAAAACAATTAAAATAACAATTACTATCGGAATAGAAAAATATAAAAACAATTATTCAATATATGATTGGTTTAATGTAGCTGATAAAAGGCTATATGAAGGCAAAAAACATGGTAAAAATAGATTAGTTATAGAAGAAAAAACGGAAATCTAGATTTTAGATTTCCATTTTTTTATGCTGTTGAATATAGCTATTTTTATTTAACATTTAATATATTTATAAAGCCTGTTACATTAAATACTTCTTTTACTACATCATTAATATTATGAATTTCAAGCTCTTTATTTTGTGATTGTAGTGTTTTCTTAAGTGATAATAAAATACGTAGACCTGCAGATGAAATATATTCTAATTCTTTAAAATCAAGAATTATTTTATTTTCTTTCATTTCTTCTTCTTTTAATCTTTTTTCTAATTCAGGTGATGTAGTTGTATCTAATCTACCTTTTAAACTAATTACTAAATTTTCATTATGTGATACTAAGATTTCCATTTTGTTCTCCTTTTATATTTAACCTATTTTATGTCTAAACCTTCTTTATAAATATTTTTTACATTATTTATTCCAAACATATTAGCTAATGCTTTAACATATTCAAATCCTAAATGTTTACCATATATAAAACCACCTATTGTAGAAAAATATAATAATTCTTTGGCTTTAGCTAAGCCAACTAATTTTCCATCATTAGTATATGAAAAATTTATATTTAAAACACTTATATTTTCAAAATAAACCTTTAATAATGATGGAAAAGATAAATCATAATAAGGTGCTGCAATAATGATTTTTTCAGCATTTTTAAATTGATTTGCTAAATCAAACATTTTATCATCTAATTTATTTGAATTGATTAATTCATCTCTTTTTAAAATATCTTCTTTTGTAAGTGGTTTAATTGGCATTTTAGTTAAATAAACTACTTCATAATCTTCTTTTATTTCTTTTAAATAATCTAAATATAATTTTCTAGTTCGAGAATTATTCTCTCTTATACATGAATCTATTACTAAAAACATAATATACTAAAAATGTGTTTTAACAACATTTTCTCCATAAATAGTTTTGAAATCATTTTTCATAGAGATAACATTAAAGCCTAATTTTTCCCATTCTTTCCCTAATTCAGTTGTTTTTAAAGTATTACCATAATCTCTTGCCTCATCATCAGCAATCAACATAAATGCTAAGCTTTTATATTTATTGTTATTTATTGTATATTGATGCATACTAGTATCACCACTACTATTACCAAATGATAATACAGGTTGTTTACCAATTTCTTCTGCAATTTGTAATACTTTATTTGTTTTTAAATTCTTGATTAAAACTTCACTAGTTCTAATTAATTCATCATTTGTAGCAAATTGATAATCAAGAGCATCTACATCATCAGGTTGATTTTTAGCTTTTAATTTGACATTCATACCAATAACTTGTCTTGGATGAATATTTAATTGATCACAAATTAATGTACGGCATAAATATCTATCAGATCCGCTTACTACATAAGTAACGAAATCATGTTTTTGTAAATAAAATACAACATCCATCATAGGCTTATATAAAGCTTCTTTATATGTCATACCTGTAAAACCTGCAACAGGTGTTTTTAAATAATCAGCTGTAAATTTATCAAATTCAGATAAACTCATACCTGAATAAGCTTTAGCTGCAGCTAGAGCATGTCCCATAGGTGTTGTACCTGATACTCCTTGTTCTCTAATTGCTAAAGCAACTTCTTTTACATCATCTGGTGCATTATATGTTTTATCATCAAGTGCACGATATGCAAACATTAAATATTCAAGATACATTGGAAATAATTCTCCATATAATGTACCATCCATGTCAAATACTGCAATTCTATCATCTTTTGGTATGAAATTAGCTGATTTTTCATTTGTTACATCATCAACATATTCTTTTAATAAAGTAAGTGATTTTGCTTCATTCCAATTTTTAAAATCATCAGAACCACTACTACAAGATGTAAATGAGATAAATACAAATGCAAATAAGAAGACAATTAAAATTTTTTTAATATTTTTCAAAACCTATTCCTCCTCTGTTTTTTTCTTCTTTTTTATAAATAATAATTTATTTTTCAATTTAACTAAATAAGGGTTTATAGTTAAAGCTTGAATTAAATCATCATTATTCTTTAATATTTTCTTATTAATAAAATTAGTTACTAAGAAAAATACAGGTAATGCTACAAAGAAAAATATACCCATTATAATAAAATTATGTTTATCAGAAAACAAATCTTTAACTACCTGTGCATTCCATGGCTTAAAGAATTCTTTCATAAATTGTGAATCAAAAAATGTTTCACCAAGCTCAGGCTTATATAAGAACATTGCATGAGATGTTGCCCTCCCTCCAATACAGGATGTTGGCAAGATAAATGACATAAAAGTCGCAGTTAAAATAACCATAATAATTGCAAATACACGATATTTAGTAAACGGCATACACATAATAAATGTAACACAAATACCAGCAATTGTTAAAAGAAGTGAAATCATTGTTTTAACATTAGTTTCACTAACAATTGGTGTTAATTTAAAATATGCAGGTATTGCATACATTAGAATTGGTAGTAGGATTGCAATTGCAGCTAAAAAGCCTGATGATACACCTTTTGTAATAATTGTTTTCTTAAAATCACCTTTAATAGGTCTTTTACTACCTTCAAGTGATAAAATAAATCCACCCATTGCAATAACAGCAAATTCAAGCATATATGCATTTTCTATCGTATACCACATTTGTCCTTTTTGTAGTGGTATTAATGCAAGTGATAACAAGGCAATCGCAAATGATTTCATTAAAAATAATATAGCTGTTCTTTGAACATTACCTATAACTCTTCTACCTTCACCAACTACTTCTTTTAAATGTGAAAAATCATTATCCATAAGCACAACATCAGAAACTGATTTAGCCGCATCAGTAGCTTTTGCAAATGTAATTGATGAATCTGATTTTCTAAGTGCTAATATATCATTTACACCATCACCCGTCATTGCTACTTTATGACCTTTTTCCTGAATAGCTCTTACTAATGCTTCTTTTTGTTCAGGAGATACTCTAGCAAAAACAACATATTTATCTACTAATGAAGGAATTTTTTCTAATTCAACACCTTCAAGTGAAATATATTTATGGGCATTATGAACTCCACATTCTGAAGCAATTTTACTAACTGTAAGTGGATTATCACCAGATATTATTTTTACATCCACTCCATTTTCTCTAAAAAATTGTAATGTTTCTTTAGCAGATTTTCTTATTTGATCTTCTAAAACAAAGAAAGCTAATAATTCATTATTTAAAATTAAAGATATTACTCTTTTACCTTCTTTGGCCTTTTCTTCAACAAATTTTAATCTTTCATCATCTTTTTTTAATAAATATTCTGGTGCACCTAATAATAATTTATCACCATTTTCATAAATTAAGCCAGAAGATTTATGTTCACTTGAAAAAGGAATTAATTCTTTATATTTTACATCTTTATTTTCACCAAATTCATTTAATAATGCTTCTGCAGTTTGGTTTTTAGATGTCATCGCACCTAAAAGATTTTTTATATTATCATATATATCTTCTAAATGAACATATCTTTTTGTCTCAACAACCTTCATTGTACCATCAGTTAATGTACCAGTTTTATCAAGACAAATAACATCAACTCTAGCTAAATTTTCAAGTGAATATAATTCTTGAATCAAAGTGTTTTTTCTTGATAATGAAACAATAGATACAACTAATGTAACAGATGTTGTTAATACTAAGCCTGATGGTATAACACCTACAGCAAATGAACCTACTGTTATCATAATTCTAGCCCAAGTAACAGGACTATCAAGCGACATAACCATGCCATCCCAAACTTCAGAATCATTACCATAATTATGAATTTTATAAATTAAAGTTACAACAACTACTACACTCATTATGCCTAATATGACTGTTAAGACTTTCATAATAGACATAATATTTTTCATTAATTCAGATTTATGTTTTTCCATTCCTTTTACTTTTGAAGAAATAGATGATGCAAAAGTATCATCTCCTACTTTTGTAGTTTTTAATTTTGCATCACCAACTATAATTGCTGAACCAGAATATACTACATCCCCAGGATATTTTTTGATATAATCTGATTCACCAGTCAAATTCGATTCATCAACCTGAATAAAGCCTTCAACAACCTCAAAATCAGCAGTAGCTTGTTCTCCTGCCTTTAATAATACGATATCATCTATTACTATATCTTTGGCTTTAATAGTAACTTCTTTACCATTTCTTAAAACTCTTGTTTTAGCTTCAGTAATTATTTTTAATTTATCTAATACTCTTTTACCATGTATTTCTTGAATAGTACCAATTGTTATATTTAAAATAGCTGGAACTAAAAAGCCAAATTTAGAAAAACCAAAATGATTATTAACAGCTGCAACATTACCACTTGAATATAAATATAAAATAAAAATTAAAAATGTAAGTGCAATAGCAAATAATATTGTATTAAAAAATGTAAAAACATTATGAAATACAATTTGTCCTATTGTTTTTTCATGTGTCTTAGTTGATTTATTGATATATCCTTTTTCAATACGTTCTTTTATTGCTTTATCATCAAGCCCAATATTTATATCAACTTCTCTATTTTCTAATTCTTGTTTAATTATTTCTTTTTTTCGCATTTTTAATTCCTCAACTACAACAATGATGAAAATACTCTAATTATTGCACAGAAAAAACGATTTAAACCTCTTAATCTAAAATCTAAAGGCATGTCTTCACATACACTAATCATTTCTTTAAAATCATCTTCTATTTCTTTCATACACTGATTTTTATAAAGTATAGTACCACACTCAAAATGGTGTACTAAACTTCTAAAGTCAAGATTAACAGTTCCAACAAAAGCAAGCTCTCCATCAGCAATCATTGACTTCATATGATTAAATCCTGGTTTATAAATATGAATTTTTACACCTGCATCTAACAAAAATTTACAATTTGCTAAAGCTACTTTATAAACCATTTTTTTATCAGGTATACCTGGTAATATCAAATGAACATCAACTTTTCTTAATGCAGCTCTTCTTATCGCATCAGTTAGTTGATAAGTAGGTATTAAATATGGTGTTGAAATATAAACACTTTTTTTTGCATAATTTAAGATATTAATATAATTTTGTTCACCAATTAAAGCATCATCTATACCACCAGGTCCATCCCCAAATGGCATTACATAGCCTTCATTTTCATATGTTTCATATTTATCATATTGCAAAAATTCTTCATGTGGGTCAATCTCTCCACTTGCCAGATTGTAATTTTGCAAGAATGTAGCAATCAAATTTTGAATTCCGCTTCCTTCAATTTTGACCATTGTATCTTTCCAATAGCCAAATCTAGTAATTTCATTAGCATATTCATCTGCTAAATTAATTCCACCAGTAAAACCCATTTGATGATCGATTACTACTATTTTTCTATGGTCTCTATTATTATAAATACCACTTAGTAATGGTTTAAATGGATGGAATTTATAACATTTAATTCCTAAATTCCTTAACATCACATCAGTATCTTCAGAAATTGTACTAACACAGCCCATATCATCATATATTAAGCGAATATCTAAACCCTCTTTAGCTTTTTCTTTTAATATTTTTAAAGTATTAACCCATTCAATTCCATCATCAATTATAAAAAATTCAATAAAAATGAATTCTTTAGCCTTTTTTAAACCTTCTAAAAAAGCAGGGAAAAAAGCTTCACCATTTTTATAATATGTAACTTTATTATTTTTATGAATTCCTAAATGAGTTACACTATTTAAATAATTGAATGTGCCTATTGCATTACCTAAATCATTTTCAAATTGTTTTTCTTCAGCTTCTGTTGGTATAAAATATTTATCATACATACCTCTTGTTGCATCCACTATTTTTTGATCTTTTTTTCTTAATCCATGATTTGCAAAAATTAAATACATGATTGATGCAAAAATAGGTAATAATAACAAGGTAGTAATCCAAGGTATTTTAAATTCAGGGTCTCCTGTTTTATTAACCATTTTAAAATAAACTAATACTTCAATTACTAAAACTATTATTTTTGTAACTAAATATGCAGAACTTACAATAAAATGAATATTATAATTTTCTATTTTAGATATATAAAAATCAAAAATATATCTAAAAAATATTTGTAAACCTAAAATAAATAATAATTCAATTAATAAAAATAATAAAACCCAAAATGTCCTTGAAAAAAACAATCTGACATATCTTTTGAATTTTTTCATAAGCGACCCCTTATAATAAAAAACAATAAATTTTTATTTATTATAACATAAATAAAAAATATTTAATATTTTTTTATTATAGTTTTTTTTATGACAAAATAGCTAAATCATAGAAATTATATTTTTTTAATATTTAAAACGTGTAAAGTTTTAGCACCCTTGCCTCAAATCGTGTAAAACGTCTTACAAAGAAAGTTAATTAAAAGCCTGTTTTTGACCTGCATAAAATAAAAAAGAGTTTCTAAAAGCTC
>CAJOOI010000088.1 GCA_905236105.1 uncultured Acholeplasmatales bacterium | reverse complement strand
AAGAAAGAGAGAATTTAATTTATGGCTAAGGGAATCTTAGGAAGAAAATTGGGTATGACTCAAATTTTCGATGCAGCTGGAAGATTAATTCCAGTCACTATCGTTGACTGTTCTGAAAATGTAGTATTACAACAAAAAACAGTTGAAAACGATGGCTATGTTGCTGTTAAGGTTGGTTGCTCAAATAAAAGAGAAAATTTAGCAAACAAACCTGAACTTGGTAATTTCAGAAAAGCTAACACTGCTCCTAAGCGCTTCGTTAGAGAACTTCGTTTCTCTGAAAGCTTAGGAAATGAGCTAACTTCTTATGAAGTAGGCCAAGAAGTTAAAGTTGATATTTTTAGTGCAGGTGATATCGTTGATGTTACTGGTACATCTAAAGGTAAAGGATATGCTGGTACAATTAAACGTTACAATCATGCTCGTCTTAGAATGAGCCATGGTACATCTGCTTGCCACAGAATCGTTGGTTCTATGGGCGCAATCAAAGGCAATATGAAAGGTAAGAAAATGCCTGGTCATATGGGCCATGAAAAAGTTACATTACAAAATCTTACAATCGCTAAAGTTGATTCTGAAAGAGAATTAATCTTAGTTCGTGGAAATGTACCTGGACCTAAAAAAGGTTTTGTAGTAATTAAGACAGCTGTTAAGGCTGCTAAGTAAGAGGGAGGAGACTTAATATGCCAAGTATCGTATTATTAGATCAAACTGGAAAGAAAGTTAAAGACCTAGAACTTAATGAAGTATTTGCTACACCTTTTAATCAACAAGTAATTTATGACGTTGTAAATGCTCAAAGAGCTGCAATGAGACAAGGTACTCACGACACTAAAGGTAGAAGCGAAGTAAGAGGTGGTGGTCGTAAACCTTATAGACAAAAAGGTACAGGCCGTGCACGTCAAGGTTCAACTCGTGCTCCACAATGGGTTGGTGGTGGAACAGTATTCGGTCCAACACCTAGAAGCTATGCTTTCAAATTAAACAGAAAAGTTAAACAATTAGCTTTAAAGGTTGTATTATCTCATAAGCTAAATGAAAACTTACTTACTGCTGTTTCAACTTGCACATTTGAAGATGTTAAAACTAAGAAATTCGTTGAATTCTTAAACAACTTAAAAGTAGAAGGCAAAACAATGGTAGTATGTGGTGTTGATGAATTTGAAGAAAATGCAAATTTATCAGCAAGAAATTTAAGCAATGTATATTATACACATTGCGACAATGCTTCAGTTTATGAATTACTATGCTACAAAAACCTAGTATTAACAGAAGCAGCAATTAAATATTTCGAGGAGGTATTAAAGTAATATGACTAAAATTTATGATATTATTTTAGGACCAATCGTAACAGAAAAAACTATGGCTTTAAAAGATAATTATAACAAATATACTTTTAAAGTATTAAAAAATGCAAATAAAATTGAAATTAAGAATGCTGTTGAACAAATCTTTAAAGTTAAAGTTTTAAGTGTCAACACAATCAATGTATTGCCAAAGAGAAAAAGAGTTGGTCAATATGAAGGCTTCAAACCTGCATATAAGAAAGCAATCGTTAAATTAGCTCAAGGCGATAAGATTGACGCATTTGAGGTTTAGAAGGAGGATTTATTAACTATGGCAGTTAGAAAATATAAGCCAACGTCTAATGGTAGACGTAATATGTCAGTTTTGACATTTGAAGAAATTACTACTAGCACTCCAGAAAAATCACTTCTTGCACCTCTAAAGAAACATGCTGGTAGAAATAATACAGGTAGAATCACTGTTCGTCATCAAGGTGGCGGTAATAGAAGAAAATATCGTATTATTGATTTTAAAAGAAATAAAGATGGTGTTCAAGGCGTTGTTAAAACAATTGAATACGATCCAAACAGAAGTGCAAATATCGCTTTAGTAGCTTATAAAGATGGCGAAAAGAGATATATCTTAGCTCCTAAGGGCTTAGAAGTAGGCATGGTTGTTGAATCTGGTGAAAATGCAGATATCAAGGTTGGTAATGCTCTTCCTGTTGGTTTAATTCCAGTTGGTACTTTAGTACATAATATCGAATTACACCCTGGTAAAGGCGGACAACTTGCAAGAAGCGCTGGTACATCAGTTCAATTGCTAGGTCGTGAAGACAAATATGTATTAGTTAGATTATCAAGTGGCGAAGTTCGTAAAGTGTTAGCTGCTTGTAAAGCTACTATTGGTGAGGTTGGTAATGAATCTCACGAACTTGTAAGAATCGGTAAAGCTGGCCGTGCTCGTCACATGGGCTTAAGACCAGAAGTACGTGGTTCTGTTATGAACCCAGTTGATCACCCACATGGTGGTGGTGAAGGTAAATGTCCAGTTGGTCGTCCATCACCTATGACACCTTGGGGTAAACCAGCATTAGGTTTAAAAACTCGTAAACATAAGAAAGCTTCTAACAAACTAATCGTTCGTAGAAGAAATGAGAAGTAGGAGGGAATTATGGCTCGTTCAGTTAAAAAAGGTCCATTTTGTGATGATAGCTTAATGAAGAAGGTTGAAGCACAAAAAGGCGCAAAAGAAAAGAAAGTAATACAAACTTGGTCTCGTAGATCAACTATATTCCCTAGTTTTGTCGGCTTCACAATTGCTGTATATAATGGTAGAGAACATGTCCCAGTATATATTACTGAAGATATGGTAGGTCATAAGCTTGGTGAATTTGCACCAACTAGAACTTACCGTGGACATAACGGCTCTGATGATAAAAAGTCTTAAGATGGTAAAGGAGAAATAAAATGGAAGCAAAAGCAGTTGCAAAAACAATAAGAATTACTCCTCGTAAAGCTCGTCTAGTTGTCGATTTAATTCGTAATAAAGATGTAAGAGAAGCTAGAGCCATCTTATTATTAACAAACAAGCAAGCTTGTGAGGTAGTTTTAAAAGTATTAAATTCAGCTTGCGCTAACGCAGAACATAATTTAAATATGAATCCTGATGATTTATATATTAAAGAAATCTTTGTTACTGAAGGCGTAAGAATGAAAAGAATGTTACCACGTGCAAAAGGTCGTGGCGATGTTATTCAAAAGAAAACTTGCAATATTACAGTAGTAGTTGCAGATAAAGAAGTGGAGGCATAAAACAATGGGTCAAAAGGTTAGTCCAATAGGTCTTAGAATTGGTATCATTCGTGAATGGGATGCTGCATGGTATGCTGAAAAGAATGATGTTGCTGATTTATTATTAGAAGACTTAAAAATTAGAGATTATATTGCTAAAGTTTATGCTAAAGCACAAGTTTCACGTGTTATTATTGAACGTGTAAAAGGTTCAAATAAGACAGGACGTGTTAAAATTACTTTATATACAGCAAAACCTGGTGTAGTTATCGGCCATGAAGGCGAAACTAAGAATGCTGTTGTTAAAGAATTAAAATATATCACTAAGAAAGATGTTATTCTTAATATCGTTGAAATCAAGAGACCAGAGCTTGATGCAACTTTAGTAGCTAGATCAATGGCTGAACAATTAGAAGCAAGAGCTTCATTCAGACGTGTTCAAAAAATGGCTATCCAAAGAGCATTAAAAGCTGGTGCTAAAGGTATTAAGACATTAATTTCTGGCCGTTTAGGCGGTGTTGATATGGCAAGAAGCGAAGGCTATAATGAAGGACAAGTTCCTCTACAAACACTTCGTGCAGATGTAGATTATGCTGTAGCAGAAGCTATGACAACTTATGGTAAACTTGGTATTAAAGTATGGATCTATAAAGGAGAAGTATTTAATTTCCAACCTGGTCAATTCGCAGAAGATGTTAGAAGAAGCCAAGCTAAGAAAGGTCCAAGAAAACCAGCTGAAGATGGCACAAAAGCTGAAGGTAAGCCAGCTAGAAGAGCTCCAAAAGAAAATAAAAAGGAGGATGAATAATTATGTTAATGCCTAAAAGAGTTAAATATCGTCGTCCTCATAGAGTATATTATCATGGAAAAGCAAAAGGCGGCACTGAACTAGCATTCGGTGAATATGGTTTAGTTGCAACTGAAGGTTGCTGGTTAACTAATAACCAATTAGAAGCTGCCCGTGTTGCTATCACACGTAAAATGAACCGTCAAGGTCAAGTATGGATCAAAGTATTCCCACACTTAAGCAAGACTAAAAAACCTCTTGCAGTACGTATGGGTTCTGGTAAAGGTGCTCCTGAATCTTGGGTTGCGGTTGTTAAGAAAGGTGTAATCTTGTTTGAAGTTGCAGGTGTATCTGATGAAGTTGCTAGAGAAGCATTACGTTTAGCATCTCATAAATTACCTTGCTCAACTAAAACAATTACAAAAGGTGAGTAGTTAATGAAAACTAAAAAAGTAAACGAACAAATTCGTAAGATGACTGTTGAAGAACTTGAAAAGAAGATTGAAGAATTAAAAGAAGAATTATTCAATTTAAAATTTCAAGCTGCTTTAGGTAATGTTGAAAAGCCAGCTCGCCAAAAAGAAATTAGAAAAAATATTGCTAGAATGAAAACAATTATAACTGAAAAACAAGCTAGCAATAAAAATGCGTAGGAGGTAGTGGATTATGGAACGTAATACTCGTAAATTTTTCACAGGAACTGTTGTTTCTGACAAAATGGACAAGACTATCGTTGTTTCAGTAGAAACTACTAAAATTGATAGAATTTATAAAAAACGTGTAAATAAATCAACTAAATTCCACGTTCATGATGAAAATAATACTGCACACGTTGGTGATGTAGTTAAATTTATGGAAACTAGACCTTTATCTAAAACTAAAGCATTCGTTTTAGTAGAAGTATTAAAGGTTAAAGAAACAGTATAGGCGAGGAGGAAAATACTACTATGGTTCAACAAGAAAGTAGAGTGGCAGTAGCTGATAACAGCGGCGCTCGTGAATTATTAATCATTAAAGTATTAGGCGGCGCCTTACATAGATATGCAAATGTTGGTGACATTTGTGTATGTACTGTTAAAGAAGCTACACCTAATGGCCAAGTTAAAAAAGGCGAAGTTGTTAAGGCTGTAATCGTTAGAACTAAAAAAGGCTTAAGAAGACCTGATGGTTCTTATATTAAATTTGATGAAAATGCTGCAGTAATCATTCGTGAAGACAAAACTCCACGTGGTACTCGTATTTTCGGACCTGTTGCTAGAGAGTTACGTGATAAAGATTTCATGAAAATTGTTTCACTAGCACCTCAGGTATTGTAGGAGGTTATTATGAGATTAAAAGTTGGAGATACTGTTGTTGTCGTAGCTGGCAAAAACAGATTTACTAAAGATAAAAAAGGTAACGTTGTTCCTGCAACAGGAAAAATTCTTGAAGTTTACCCAAAAACTAATCGTGTATTAGTTGAAGGTATTAATAAAGTTAAAAAACATCAAAAACCAACTCAAGAAAACCAAGAAGGCGGAATTGTTGAAATTGAGGCTCCAATTCATGCATCTAATGTTATGCTATTAGATCCAAAGAAAAACGTTCCAACAAGAATTGGTTATCGTATTGAAGATGGTAAAAAAGTTAGATTTGCAAAAAAATCTGGCACTACACTTAACTAGGAGGGCATAAAGAATGAATAGATTACATGAAAAATATAATAATTCAATTAAAGATGAATTAACTAAAAAGTTCTCTTATACATCTACTATGCAAATCCCTAGACTTGAAAAAATAGTTTTAAATATGGGTGTAGGTGATGCTGTTGCAAATTCAAAAGCTCTTGATGATGCTGTTGATGAATTAACTATTATTTCTGGCCAAAAACCAGTTATCACTAAAGCTAAAAAATCAATCGCTAACTTCAAACTTCGTGAAGGTATGCCTATTGGTTGTAAAGTAACTTTAAGAGGCGAAAGAATGTATGAATTCTTAGATAAGCTTGTTACAGTTACTCTACCACGTGTACGTGACTTCCATGGTATTAATCCTAACGGATTTGATGGTAGAGGTAATTATACACTTGGTGTTAAAGAACAACTAATTTTCCCAGAAATTAATTATGATCAAATTAAGAAAATTCGTGGTTTAGATATCGTTATCGTTACAACTGCAAATACAGATGAAGAAGGTCGTGCTCTATTAACATTAATGGGCATGCCATTCAGAAAGTAGAGGATGAATTATGGCAAAGAAATCAATGATCGTTAAAAATCATAGAAAACCTAAATATAGTGCTAGAGCTTACACACGTTGCGAACGTTGTGGCCGTCCACATGCTGTAATCAGCAAATTCAAATTATGTAGACTTTGCTTCCGCGAATTAGCTTACAAAGGCCAAATTCCTGGCGTTAAAAAGTCAAGCTGGTAATAGGAGGATATAATAATTATGATGACAGATCCAATTGCTGATATGCTTACTCGTATTAGAAACGCTAATGCAATGAAAGAACAAACAGTAGAAGTTCCTACTTCAACTGTTAAACTTGCAATCTTAGACGTTCTAAAAAAAGAAGGTTTTATCGCTGATTATAAAGCAACAAATGATGTTAAGAGTGTTACAACTGTTACATTAAAATATACTGAAGATAAACAAAGAGTTATCAGAGGTTTAAAAAGAATTTCTAAACCAAGCTTACATGTTTATTCAAAAGCAGAAAACTTACCAAGAGTTTTAAATGGTTTAGGTGTCGCTATTATTTCTACATCTTTAGGCATTATGTCTGATAAAGAAGCAAGAAATAAAAAAGTTGGCGGCGAAGTATTAGCTTACGTTTGGTAAAAATTAAAAAATTATAAATAGGAGGTACATTTTTATGTCTCGTATTGGTAATAAGGCAATTAGCATTCCTGCCGGTGTTACTGTTACTGTAGCTGATGGCAATAAAGTAACTGTAAAGGGCCCTAAGGGAGAATTAACTGCTTCATTCAATAGCGACTTAGAAATTAAAGTTGAAGCTAGTCAAGCTGAAGTTAAGCGTCCAAACGATACAAAAGTAATGAAAGCATTACACGGTACAACACGTGCATTACTACACAACATGATTGTTGGAGTATCTGAAGGATTCGTAAAGAAAATTGAAATCGTAGGTGTTGGTTATCGTGCTGCACTTAACGGAAAAACATTAACACTTTCTGCAGGTTATTCACATCCTGTAGAACTTCAAATCCCAGAAGGATTAAAAGTAGAATTACCAAAGAATACATCAATTGTAATCTCTGGTTGTGATAAACAATTAGTTGGCCAATTTGCGGCTTGGGTTCGTGAAACTAGAAAACCTGAACCATATAAAGGTAAAGGATTCAAGTATGAAGGCGAACATATCCGTCGTAAAGAGGGCAAGACTGCTAAGAAATAATTAAGGAAGGAGTACTAGGAAAATGATTAATAAAATATCAAGAAATAAATCTAGACAAAAAAGACATTTACGTATTCGTCAAACTCTTGTTGGTACAGAAGCTAAACCTAGACTAAATGTTTTTAGATCAAATTCTCATATTTATGCTCAAGTAATTGATGATAAATCTGGTAAAACTTTATGTAGTGCTTCTTCACTAGATAAAGAATTAGCATTAACAAATGGTTCTAATGTTGAAGCTGCAAAGAAAGTTGGCGCTTTAGTTGCAAAAAGAGCATTAGATTTAAAGATTGAAGCTGTTGTTTTCGACCGTGGTGGTTATTTATATCATGGTAGAGTAAAAGCTTTAGCTGATGCTGCTAGAGAAGCAGGCTTAAAATTCTAGGAGGTAAAACATGAGTCAAGAAAAATTAAATGAAACTGTTGAACAACCAGAATTAGAAAAACGTGTTGTTAAAATCAACCGTGTAACAAAGGTTGTTAAAGGTGGTAGAAGACCACGTTTTGCTGCACTAGTTGTTATTGGCGATAAGAAAGGCAACGTTGGCTTTGGTACAGGTAAAGCAAACGAAGTTGTAGATGCTATTAGCAAAGCTGAAGAAGCAGCAAAGAAAAATATGTGCCATATTGAAATGGTTAACACAACTATTCCTCATGAAGTATTAGGCTGCTATGGCGCATCAAAAGTAGTTTTAAAACCAGCTTCAGAAGGTACTGGAGTTATCGCTGGTGGTCCAGTACGTGCCGTAGTTGAACTTGCAGGTATTTCAGATATTCTATCTAAATCTTTAGGTTCAGCAACAGCTATCAACGTAGTAAGAGCTACTATCGAAGGCTTAAAGAAACTTGAAACTGCAGAACAAGTTGCAAAAAGACGTGGTGTTGCAGTGGAAGATGTATTGAGGTAAGAGATATGTATAAAATTACTTTAGTTAAAAGTCTAAGTGGCCGTAAACCTAATCAAGTTGCTACTGCAAAAGCTTTAGGCTTAAAGAAAATCGGTCAAACTGTTGTAAAAGAAGAAACTGATAATATCAAAGGTATGATTGTTACCATTGCTCATATGGTAAAAGTCGTAAAAGAATAAGGAGGTACCTATAATGTTAGAAAATTTAAAACCAGTTGCAGGTGCCAGACATTCAAAAAAACGTCTAGGTAGAGGTATCGGTAGCGGTCTTGGTAAAACTGCTGGTAGAGGTACAAAAGGTCAAAATTCTCGTTCTGGTGGCGGTGTACGTCCTGGCTTCGAAGGTGGTCAATTACCTTTATTCCAACGTCTACCTAAAAGAGGATTCCATAATCATTTTAGAGTAGAATATGAAGTAATCAACGTTGAAAGACTTAATGTTTTTGATGATGGTGCAGTAGTTGATGAAGCTGCATTAGTACAAAAAGGTTTCTTCAAAGATGCTACTCATGGCGTTAAAATTTTAGGAAATGGTGAATTAAACAAGAAGTTAACTGTTAAAGCCAACAAATTTTCAGAAACTGCAAAAGCAGCTATTGAAAAAGCTGGCGGTACTGTTGAGGTGATCTAAATTGTTTGATAAAGCAAAAAAAATCTTAAGTAATCGTGAGATTGTCTTAAGACTATTAATCACCTTTGCTTTATTATTAGTATTTAAAGCTGGAACATATATTCCAATTCCGCTTATTGATACAGTTAACATTAGAGGAATAATTTCTGGTAATGATTTCTTAACTGTATTAAATGCTTTTTCAGGTGGTGGTTTATCTAATTTCTCTATTTTAGCATTAGGTATTTCACCATACATTACTTCATCAATTGTAATTCAAATGTTACAAATGGTTATACCAAAGATGAAAGAATGGCAAGAACAAGGCGAAAATGGTAAAGAAAAAGCTAATAGAGCAACAAGATATTTAACTGTTGCTGTAGCTTTAATTCAAGCTTTAGTAATAATATTTAGCTTAGGTTCAAAACCAGAAAATATTTTAGCTTCATCTGTTTTACAATTTAAAGGTGGATATTGGTTAATGTTCATCTATATGGCAATAATTATGACAGCAGGCTCTGCATTTACTATGTGGTTAGCTGACTTAATTACACGTCATGGCGTTGGAAATGGTTCATCTATGATTATTTCTGCAGGTATTATTTCTTCAATTCCTACAATGTTTATTACATTATATAATAAATATTTAGGTGATGAGTTCACTGGATTAAATCTATTCTTCTTCATTTTGATTGTATTCTTATACATTTTAATGATAGTAGGAGTAGTATTCTTTGAAGGTGCAACAAGAAAAGTTCCTGTTCAATATGCTAATAGACAAGCCACACTTCCACAACAACAAGGCTCAGATATACCTATTAAATTAAATAGCGCGAGCGTTATTCCGGTTATCTTTGCTTCTACAATACTTTCAATTCCTCTAACTATCGTTGGTGTTATGGGTTTATCAACTTCAACATCAACTACAGCATTTTGGATTGATCAAGTATTCTCAACTAAACAACCTATAGGTGTTACCCTATATGTATTAATGATTTTATTCTTCTCATTCTTCTATTCATTCTTACAAATTGATCCAGAAAAAATAGCTGACAATTTGGAAAAGAATAATGCATTCATACCTGGTTATAGACCTGGTGAAGAAACAAAGAAGAAATTATCAGAAATTTTATTTAGAGTTACAACTCTTGGCGCAATTTATTTAGCTGTACTAGCTTTAGTACCTATTATTGTTGCCAAATCATTCGGTTTCAGTACATCTGAAGCATCTGCAATTACAATTGGTGGTACTTCATTAATTATCGTTGTAGGTGTTGCTATTGAAACATTTAGACAAATTGAAACAGCCTCTGAAACAGAAAATTATAATGGTTTCTTAGGCTAGGAGGGGATTGATAGTGAAATTATTGATTGTTGGAAAACCTGGTGCAGGTAAAGGCACACAAGCTAGCATGATTGACTCTTACTATCATATTCCTCATATTTCAACTGGAGCATTATTTAGAGAAGCCATTGCCAATAAAACTCCACTTGGCGTTACAGCTAAAAGTTATATTGACAAGGGCGACTTAGTTCCTGATGAAATTACTATCGGTCTTGTTGAAGAACGTCTACTTAAAGATGATTGTAAACATTCATTTTTATTAGACGGCTTCCCAAGAAATGAATTTCAAGCAGAAGCTTTAGACAAATTCTTAGAAAAGCAAAATTTAAAACTTGATTATGTTTTGAATGTAGATGTTCCAGATGAAATATTGATTAAACGTATAGTTGGCAGAAGAGTATGTGAAAAATGTGGAGAAACATTTAATCTTACATTCAACCCACCAAAGAGGGATGGCCTTTGCGATAAATGTGGTTCTAAATTATTACATAGAAGTGATGATAAAGAAGAAACATTTAAAAATAGACTGTTCGTATACGAAAAGAGCACAGCCCCACTCATAGAATATTATGAAAATAGAGGGATTCTAAAAACTATAAATGGTGACCAAAAGCTTGATGATGTCTTTAATGATGTTAAAGCTTTATTAGATAATTTGGAGGCTTAATTAATGGCTAAAAAAGATGATGTATTAGAATTTGAGGGTACAGTACTAGAAGTGCTACCAAGTACAAAATTCATCGTAGAATTAGAAAATGGTCACAAAATCACTGCCCACGTTTCTGGTAAAATCCGTATGAACAGTATACGCATTTTAACAGGTGATAAAGTGAGAGTTGAAATTTCAACTTATGATTTAACACGTGGAAGAATTATTTACAGATCAAAATAATATTGGAGGTATTTTTTATGAAAGTAAGACCATCAGTAAAACCAATATGCGATAAATGCAAGGTAATTAAACGCAAAGGCCGTGTAATGGTAATTTGCGAAAACCCAAAGCATAAGCAAAGACAAGGCTAGAAAGGATTGGTGCAGAAATAATATGGCACGTATTTCAGGAGTAGATATTCCTAATGATAAGAGAGTCGTTGTTTCACTTACTTATATCCTAGGTATTGGTGATTCAACTGCAAAGAAAATTTTAAAAGACGCTAATGTTTCTGAAGACACTAGAGTTAAAAACCTTACAGAAGACGAACTTGGTCGTATTCGTAATGAGGTTGCAAAATATAGAGTTGAAGGTGACTTAAGAAGAGAAGTTAACCTTAACATAAAAAGATTAATGGAAATTGGTTGTTATAGAGGTATGCGTCATCGTAAAGGCCTACCTGTTCGTGGACAAAATACAAGAAACAATTCACGTACTCGTAAAGGTCCAAGACGTACTGTAGCAAATCATAAGAAATAATAGGAGGAGAATATGGCACGTAAAGTACAAAAACGTAGAGTTAAAAGAAATGTTCCACTTGGTGTTGCGCACATCCACTCTACATTCAATAACACAATTGTTACAATTACAGACCCACAAGGCAATGTTATCTCTTGGAGCAGCGCTGGTGCATTAGGTTTCAAAGGTAGCCGTAAGTCAACTCCATTTGCAGCTCAAATGACAGCTGAAGCAGCAGCTAAGACTGCAGTTGACCAAGGTGTCAGCAAAGTTGAAGTTGAGGTAAAAGGCCCAGGTCAAGGTAGAGAAGCAGCTATTAGATCACTTACAGTTGCTGGATTAGAAATCACAGCTATTACTGATGTGACACCTATTCCACACAATGGTTGTCGTCCACCTAAACGTCCTCGTGGATAGAAGTTTTGGTAGTTATATAAAAATTAAAAACTTAATACTCATTACTTTTATTAATTAATTAGGAGGCAATTAGTGAAAGATTTAAAATTTGAAAAACCACAAGCATATGAAGCTGAATATGTAGCTTCTGAAAATTATGGAAAATATGTAATTTCACCACTTGAAAGAGGATTTGGTATCACACTAGGAAATGCATTAAGAAGAACTCTTTTATCTTCATTACCTGGTTGTGCATTCGTTAATGTCCGCATTGATGGTGCAGAACATGAATTCCAAAATGTTGATGGTGTAGTAGAGGATGTTATTACAATTATCCTTAATTTAAAAAGAGTCGTTTTAAAGGTAGATTCAGATGATCCTAGATATGAAGCACAAGTTGAAATTGATGCTTCAGAGGGTGAAGTAACAGCAGCTGATATTATTCATAATAACGAAATTACAGTAGTTAATCCTGAACAACATATCGCAACAGTTGCTGAAGGTGGTAGACTACACATGTTCTTAACTGTAAGAAGAGGTGTTGGTTACGTAAGTTCAGTTCAAAATAAAGAATTCAATAAGAATAACAAAGATTTTAGAAACGTTGGCGAAATTGCAATTGATTCAATTTATACACCAATTGTAAATGTAGCATTCAATGTTGAAAAAACACGTGTTGAAGGCGTTAATGTTGCTTCATTTGATAAACTTGAACTTGAAATTACTACTAACGGTTCAATTACTCCAAAAGAAGCATTAGCTATTGCTTCTAAAATGATGATTGAACACTTCGAAGTTATCTTAGAACTTGGAGAAAGCGAATCAATTCCTGACTTCATGGTTGAACCAGTAGTTGATGAAGAAAATCATGTCTTAGATATGAAGATTGAAGAATTAGTATTAACTGTCAGAAGTTATAACTGCTTAATGAGAGCTAATATCAAGACTGTTGGTGAATTAACTAATAAGACTGAAGAAGATATGATTAAAGTTAGAAATTTAGGTAGAAAATCACTTAAAGAAATAAAAGAAAAATTAGAAGCCTTAGGTTTAGGCTTTAAGAAAAATTAGTCTTAAGGAGAGAATATCACATGGCATATAGTAGATTACGTCGTAGTTCTGATCAAAGAAAAGCTTTACTTCGTGATTTAGTTACTGATTTAATCATTAATGGTCAAATCGAAACTACAGTTGCTAAAGCAAAAGAATTGAAAAGACTTGCTGATAAAATGGTTACTTTAGGTAAGACTAATACTTTAGCTTCTCGTCGTCAAGCAGCATCTTTTATTAGATTTGAAAAGGATGAAGAAGGCAAGTATGCAGTTCAAAAGCTATTTAATGAAATAGCTCCTAAGTACGCTTCAAGAAATGGTGGATACACAAGGGTTATTAAGACTGGTTTCCGTAGAGGAGACGCAGCACCTATGGCTATTATTTCTTGGGTATAATATAAAATATAATATGAGCACACCTCTTGTGCTCATTTTTGCTAACTTAATAGCATGAAAAAAAGGTTGATTTAAATGATTAAAATTTATGGTAAAAATTGTGTTTATGAAGCTATTAAAGCTAAAAGCCCAATTGAAAAGCTTTATGTTTTAGATGAAGAATATTATAAAGAACATTCTTTAAGAAATTTAATAGATAAATCAGGAATATCCTTTTCACTTATAAATAAAAAAACAATTGATAAATTATGTCCTAATACTCATCAAGGGTATTATGCAGAAAGAAATGATTATAAAATTTATAATGAAAATGATTTAGAATCTTTTATTAAAAATCAAGGAAGAATATTAATTCTTGATGGTATTCAAGATCCACATAATTTAGGCGCGATTATAAGAAGTGTCGATGCTTTCGGCTTTGATCTAATCATTTTGCCTAAAAATAGAAGTGCAAGTGTTAATGAAACAGTTGCGCACACATCAACTGGCGCTATTGAATATGTTAATATTATGTATGTAAATAGCTTACCTAACATTTGTAATAAATTAAAAAAATTGGGATATTGGATTGTATCAACAGATGCAAAAGGTGATGTTAAAGCAGATGGTATAGATAAGGATTTATCTTTGGCTTTAATAATTGGATCTGAAGGCTTTGGTGTTTCTAAAACATTATTAAATTTAAGTGATTTTCATTTAATGATTCCGATGGTTGGTCATGTTAATAGCTTAAATGCATCAGTTTCAGCTGGAATTATCATCGAGAAATTCCTTCGCTTATAATTGTACATTAATAAAAAATTAGATGATGTTGAATTAATAAAAAACATCTTAGATGGTGATGAAAAATCATTAGAAGCACTTATTTTGAAATATGACCCATTTATCTTTTATATTGTTTCAAAAAAATGTGGATATTTTAATGAAGATTTCATCCAAGAAGGAAGGCTTGTTTTATATAAAGCCATTTATGATTTTGATGATAAAAAAGAATTTAGTTTCTTTTCATTCTTTAAATTATGTTTAGATAGAAAATTAAATAAGCTTATATCTAATGAAAAAAATTACAAAAAATTTGTTAACGAAATGATTTTAGAAAAAGTACATTTAGCTGAATCTAAAAATAATTTCTTAACTAGGGATAAATTATATTTTCCTCCTCTTGTTTTTGATAACAAGATAGAATTTATAATTTATGAAGATTGTATTATTAATGGCTTAAGTTTAACAACTGTTTCTAAAAAACTTAATATTAGTTATCAAAAGGCATATTATTATTATAAAAAAGTATTACAAAAAATATTTAATGATTTAGGCAAATATATTTATACCTTCTGATAAAAATATTGACAATAATAAGGTTTTATTATATAATTCCCATAGTAAAACCTTTGAGGTTTTTTTATTTTGCTTAAAGCAAATATAAAAATATTAAATGTAGGTGATTATATGAGAGAAAAAGTAGTATTAATATGTGAAGTATGCTTATCTCGTAACTACACAACAACAAAAAGTTCTAATAAAAAAGAACGTATAGAAATCAATAAATTTTGTAAAAATTGTAACAAATATACACTTCATAAAGAAAGTAGATAGGTGATATTATGGCAGAACAAAATAAATTAAATGAAACTTCTGATTTAGCTGAAAAAGAAGATAGACAAATCAATGCTGAAGTTCAAAGAAAAATTCAAAAACAAATTGAATCTAAACAAGAAAAACAACAAAAATTAGGTATCTATAGAATTGGTGCTTATTTAAAAGAAGAACATAAATGGGAAAATTATGTATTCTTAGGACTTGCCATAATTGTATTAGTATTAGGCATGTTAATCTTAAATGGTACCTTAACTGTATCTGATACATTCCCTGTAATTGGTGGACATGGTACATTAGTTGGTGCTCTTTTAAGTGCTATTGGTGGTGTGTTTATTTTATATGGCTTATGGCCATTTGTTAAACCAGCTCTACCTGAAGCTAAAAAGATTACATGGTTAGATAGAAAAACATTTATTGGTAATATCATAAGAACATTCTTGTTCATTATTATATTTGTTGCATTATTTGTATTATATGATTATTTAATCACAGGAATACTTTCTAGAATATTTTAGGAGATTTATATGAGAAGATGGTATATTGTAACAACTTATTCTGGATATGAAAATTCAGTAAAAGTTGACCTTGAAAGAAGAAGAGAATCAATGAATATGCAGAACCTAATCTATCAAGTTTTGGTTCCTGAAATCACAGAAATAGTTAAAGATAAAAAAGGCAATGAAAAAGAAAAAATCGTTAAACTATATCCTGGATATGTATTTGTTGAACTTGAAGTAGATGGTAAAATGGATAACCGTCTATGGTTTAATATAAGAAATACACCAAAAGTTACTGGTTTCTTAGGATCTTCTGGTGGTGGTACTCAACCAGTTCCAGTTCAAAGAGGAGAAATGGAAGAAATTCTTAAGAAATTAGGTTTAGTAACTAAACCTAGATTTGAAATTGAGGTTGGCGATGTTGTTGAAATCACTGATGGTCCATTTGTTGGTCAAATTGGTGAAGTTTCTGACGTTAATGAAGAAAAAGAAATTGTTACAGTATTATTAGATATGTTTGGTGGTTCAACTCCAACAGAAGAAAGTTTTGGCCACGTAAAGAAAATAACTTCTAAATAATATTCTAATATAAAATTTATTTGATTATAATTGAGGCAAATTTTTGCCTCATTTTTTTTGACAAAAAAGATTATAATTTGTATACTTTATGTAATGGTGATAAATAATGAGAAAAAAAGATTTTATATATGATGATTCAAAAGAAATAGAAGAAATAAATAATAATGAAGAAATTTTAAATGATGATTTAAAATTAGAAAATGATATTAATTATCATATAGAAGAAAATAAAAATATAGAAAATGTAAATAATAATAAAAATAATTCTTCAAGAAAAACAGTAATTAAATTTAGTATAATTTTTATAATTCTTTGTTTAAATATTTTTATTATGATTTTAGTAAGTATTAATAAATCCCAATTAATTATTAAAAATAAATATTATCCATGGTTGATTTCGTGTTTTATATTAATATTTTTATCATTAATATTATTTTTCTTTACTATTTTTTTATATGGCAAAAATAATAAAATTAAAATATCATATTTTGCTTTATCTGCTTTTGTATATTTATCTTTTATAATTAGCTTTATCATCTTTTTTTCAACAACAAAATTTAATTTTTATCCTCCAAATGATGTAAAATTAGAATTTGTAAGCATTGATAAAATAACAAATTCTGAAGAAAAAAACGGAAAAATAAGATTGAAATTAAATAATGATGGCGATTTGAATATATCTTATATTTATGGACTCCTTTATTTTAGTAATAAAAATGATTCTACATCATATGAATTTTGGTATATTAATAATGTTTTAGAACCATTTGATACACAACTAATAGAATTTGAATTTATAGATACAGATTCAAATATTATCTTAGGTACTAAATTAGATGAATTAAAAATAGAATTTGAAATTCTTCAAATGAGATTTAATGAAAATAAAGAATCTTATAATTACAAAAATAATATTAAAGTGATAAAGGATTATAATTGATTGGAAGCTAAAAAAAGCGAAAATAAGTTTTCGCTTTTTCTTTCGTCTTTAATATTATTGTGGTATAATTGTAAAGATAATGAAGGAGAAAAAAATGAAAATTGTTTTAGGCTCTGATCATGCAGGATATGATCTAAAAAATGATTTATGTAATTATTTAAAAGAATTAGGCCACGAAGTAATTGATGTAGGTACTAATTTGAAAGAGAGTTGCGATTATCCAGAATTTGGCGCACTTGCTGCAAAAAAAGTTTCATCAGGTGAGGCCGAAAGAGGCATCGTTATTTGTTATACTGGTATCGGTATTTCAATTGCGGCTAATAAGGTTGATGGCATTCGTTGTGCTTTAGTAAGAAGTCCAGATGAAGCATTTCTTACAAGAAGCCATAATGATGCAAATGTATTAGCATTAGGTGCGAAATATACTCCGTTTGAGTATGCAAAAGACATCGTAAATGTATTTTTAAATGAAGATTTTTCAAAAATGGAAAAACATCAAAGAAGAATAGATAAATTAATGAAATTGGAGGAAAAATAATGACAGTAACAGTATTAAAGCATGCACTTATCACACACAAATTAACTAACATAAGAAAGAAAGAAACTAACACAAAAGATTTTTATCAAAATGTTAATGAAATTGCTTCTTTAATGGCTTATGAAATCACTAAAGATTTCCCATTAAAAGAAGTAGAAATTGAAACACCAATTTGCAAGAGTGTTCAATATGAACTTAAAAATAAATTGGTTATAGTTCCTATTTTAAGAGCTGGTTTAGGAATGGTTGATGGACTAAGAAATTTAATTCCTACTGCAAAAGTTGGTTTTATTGGTTTATATCGTGATGAAAAAACTTTAGAACCACATGAATATTTCGCAAAATTCCCAGATAATATTTCAAGCGATGATACAATTACATTAGTAGTTGATCCTATGCTTGCTACAGGCGGAAGTGCAATAGCTGCTATTGATATGATTAAAAAAAGAGGAGCTAAGCATATTAGATTTGCCTGTTTAGTTGCTGCTCCAGTTGGCGTTGAATCTTTAAGTAAAGCTCATCCAGATATCGATATTTATGTTGCTGCATTAGATGAAAAACTAAATGAAGTTGGCTATATCGTACCAGGCTTAGGCGATTGTGGCGATAGATTATTTGGTACTAAGTAATGAAATATAAATCACAAGCTAGGTTTTATGCACTTGCTAGTCAAGGCATAATGACAATTTTGACATTAACTGGCTTGGGTTATTTAATTGGTTACTTAATAAATAAAGAATCTGTACTTAAAGGTATACTAGCAGTTGTTGGTGCTGTATTTGGGGTATGCATTTTTGTCAGTTATTTACTTTATGAATTAAAATGTGAGGAAAAGGAAAAAGAAAATGCCAAAAGAACTAAAGATTAAATACTTAGTCGTTCCTATTTCTATTCTATTAATTGCAATCGTAACAGTTATTCTAGCAGTTACTACTAAAAATGGTTGGCGTTATTATTTAATTGGAGGAGCTTTAGGCTTACTTACTCATGGATTAATGATAAAAGAAACAGCTAGAGTCGCAAGAATGGCAAAAGACCCATTATTTAATGGAAGAAAGTCTGCTATTTTGTGGTTTTTAGTTAGGATGCTTGTTGTGGCAGGTGTCTTTGTAGGAGTTGCTTTTGTATCAAAAGAAGATTTAAATAATCCAGATAAAACTAATTTAGTAATTGATTTAGTCATAACTCTTGCTGGATATATGACTGTTAAAATTGTATTTATAATATCAGTTTTGATATTAAAAAAAATTGAAAAGAAGGAGGATCTTGAATGAGTATTTTCCTAGACTATACACTTAAAACGCCAGTTAGGAACACAATTATTATTGTTGGTGCTTTAATAGTTTTCTTTATTATTTTATTTTTCTTTATTAGAAAAGTAGATCCGATGAAGAAAACACCACTATGGTTAGTACCTTTTATGTGGATAGTCGATTTAATTAATAATTTTATCAAAGAAAATATAGGTATTAGATGGAGAAAATTTGCTCCTTGGTTTTTAACCTTAGTAATCTATCTTTTCTTTGCTAATATCTCAAGTATTTTTACACTTGAAAATCCAACTGGATATTTAGTAATTTGTTTTGCTTTAGGCTTTATGAGCTTTTGCGTAATTCAGATTGCAGGTATCGCATCAAATGGTGTTGGTGGCTATTTGAAAGGATTTTTAGATCCGTTCCCTATTATGTTACCAATGAATATTGTAAGTGAATTCTCACTTCCAATTTCACTTTCACTTCGTTTATTTGGTAATATTACTAGTGGAGCTTGTATTTCTATTTTGATAAAAGGTGTTTTAGGCTGGGGTTCAGTTGTAGTAATGCCATTTATCAATTTAATATTTGATTTGGCCTTCAGTGTCATTCAAGTAACAGTCTTTGTAATATTATCCATAATATTTACATCAATGAAAATTAAAGATGAAGAAAAAATCTATGCTAAATAAGGAGGAAAAATAAGATGGATTTTATGATGATTTTAACAAACGTATTAACTTTTTTAGAGGAAATTTCAGTAGGACAAGGCCTTAAATATATTGGTGCTGGTTTAGCTGTATTTACAGGTTTTGCCGCAGCATTAGGTGAAGGCTCAGTTGCAGCACATGCAGTTGATGCAATCGCTCGTCAACCAGAAATGGCTGGTAATATCAGAACTACTATGCTTATTGGTCAAGCAGTTTCTGAAACTACAGGTCTTTATGGTTTAATCATCGCTATTTTATTAGTTGTATAGAGGTATAATATATGTTTTTAAGTATTGCTGATGCACTAGATTCTATTACGAATTTAGTTAAAGGCTCATTAGGCCCTTTAGGCAATGGTCTAAATTTCACTTTAGATTTTGCTATTGACTTCGGCATACAAATCGCATCAACCGTTATTTTATTTCTTGTTGTCATTTTCTTTTTTTGGAAGCCTATTACTAAGATTTTAGAAAAAAGAAGAGAAGCTATTGATAAAGAATTAACTGATGCAGAAGAAGCAAAAAAATCTGCAAAAGAAACTCAAGCTCAACTTGAATTAGAACTTAATGAGGCTAGAAAACAAGTTAAGTTAATGTTAGATGAAGCTGAAAAAGAAGCTAATATTAGAAGAGAATCAATTATTGAAGAAGCTAAATTAGAAGCAAAAAATAGACTTGAAAATCTTGAACATGAACTAGAACTTGAGAAGAAAAATATGGAAAAAGACATCAAACAAGAAATAGTTGATATTGCCTTCTTAGCAGCAGAAAAAATAGTTGCTAAAGAAATTGATCAAGAAAAATACTTAAACATAGTTGATAGTATTTTACAAGGAGGGCAAGATTAGTGGTTGAAGATGAATATGCTTACGCCTTGTTTGAATTGGGTAAAGAAAATAATAAATTAGAGATTTTTTCAGAAAATTTTGTAACAATATCTGAAACAATCACTATTGATAATTTTTTATCTATTTTAAGTAATGCTTCAATTAAAAGAAGTACTAAAAAAGAAATGGTAAAAAATGTATATCATAATTTAGATGAAGACTTTATTTATTTCCTTTATGTCTTAATTGATCATAGTCGTATTAATTTAATTTTTAAGATAAGTGATGCATATAAAACACTAGTTTTAACTGAATCAAATTCGCTTAAAGCCAGTGTTGTTTCAGCTTATAAATTAAATAATAAAGCTTTGAATAAAATAGAAGCTTTATTAGAAAAAAGATATGAAGGTAAAAATATTGTATTAACAAATATAATCGATGAGTCATTAATCGGTGGAATTAAAGTTATTGTTAATAATGAAGCATTAGATTTAAGCTTAAAAAATTCACTAGATCGACTTAAAGATTCAGTTTAGGAGAAGAGTATGGCTAATATAAATTTGTCAGAAATTTCTAATTTAATTAAAGAACAGATTAAAGCTTATAAAGGTGAAGTAGAAGTTGAAAATGTAGGCCATGTTGTCCAAGTAGGTGATGGTATTGCCTTAATTCATGGGCTTAACCAAGCAATGGCAAGTGAACTTCTAATTTTCCCTAATAATGTTTATGGAATGGTACAAAATCTTGAAGAAGATTTAGTGGGTGCTATTCTTTTAGGCGAATCTTCTTTAGTTAAAGAAGGGGATTTAGTTAAATGTAGTGGTCGAATTCTTGAAGTACCAGTTGGTGAAGAATTTATTGGTAGAGTTATCAATCCACTTGGCTTCCCACTTGATGGTCTTGGCCAAATTAAATCAAAAACAACAAGACCAATTGAAGTTAAAGCTACAGGTGTTATGGCTCGTCAATCAGTTAATCAACCACTTGAAACAGGTATTAAGGTACTTGATGCTTTAGTTCCTATTGGTAAAGGTCAAAGAGAATTAATCATAGGTGACCGTCAAACTGGTAAGACTTCAATTGCTGTAGATACAATTTTAAATCAAAAAGATAAAAATGTTATTTGTATTTATGTAGCAATTGGTCAAAAAGAATCAACTGTATCAAATGTTTATGAAACATTAAAAGAAAAAGGAGCCATGAAATATTCAATCATTGTTAGTGCTGGAGCATCAACACCTGCTCCACTAATTTATCTTGCTCCATATAGTGGTGTAAGTATGGCTGAATATTTTATGTATCAAGGCAAAGATGTTTTAATCATTTATGATGACTTATCAAAACATGCTGTTGCATATCGTGAAATGTCATTATTATTAAAGCGCCCACCAGGAAGAGAAGCATATCCAGGTGATGTTTTCTATTTACATTCAAGATTACTTGAACGTGCTTGTAAATTAAATGATTCATTAGGAGGAGGTTCAATTACAGCTCTTCCAATCATTGAAACTCAAGCAGGTGATATTTCTGCATATATTCCAACAAATGTAATATCTATTACTGATGGTCAAATTTTCTTACAATCAGATTATTTTTATAAAGGAATTAGACCAGCTATTAATGCTGGTTTATCAGTATCACGTGTTGGTGGTGCTGCTCAAACTAAAGCAGTTAAAAAAGTATCTGGTACTCTAAGACTTGATTTGGCATCTTATCGTGAGCTTGAAGCATTCACTCAATTTGGTAGTGATCTAGATAGCGCTACAAAAGGAAGACTAGAACGTGGTAAAAGAACAATTGAAGTTTTAAAGCAAGGACTTCATAACACACTAGAAATGGCTGAAGAAGCAATGATATTATATGCTTTAGTTAACGGCTTTTTAGATGAAATTCCAGTAGATGATATCCAAAGATTTGAAGATATGTTATATCTTGAAATGAAGACTAAAGAAGATGCGATGTCTTTAAGAGATTATTTAAGAGAAAATAAAGTTTTACCAGAAAAAGAAAAATTAGATCAATATTTTTCTTCTTTAGTAAAAAGATTCTTATAGGAGTTAGGTTATGGCTAATTCACTAAGAGAAGTTAAAGGTAGAATAAAATCAACTAAATCAACCGCTCAAATAACAAAAGCCATGTATATGGTTTCTCAATCAAAAGTGAAAAAAGCTGAAAGAGTTTTTAAGTCTTATCAGGATTTTATGAAAAGAATTGCTGCCCTAACTTCACTTGTTGTTAAGAAAGGTGCAGAAGATTACGAACATCCTTTGCTTAAAAAAAGAGAAATAAAGAAAACAGCTTATCTAATAATCACATCAGATAGAGGCCTTGCAGGTGCATATAATTCATCTGTTTATAAAGCCTTAACAGAAGAAATAAAAAACAACCATAATTCAAATGAAGAATTCATTTGTGGAGCGATTGGTAAGCTTGGTTTTAATTATTTAAAAAAAATGAATTATCCTTTAATATATAATGAAGCTATTTTAGTTAGAGATGATGTTATGTTTTTAGATATTACTCCATTATCTAAAAAATTCATTTCTTCATATATTGAAGGAAGTATTGATAAATTAGTTATAATTCATAATCATTTTGTCAATAATTTAAAAATAGAAATTGTAAAAGAAGAAATTCTTCCAATTTTAAATATATCAGAAGATGAAAGTGTAGTTGATTATGTTTTTGAAACAGGTGTTGAAAAAACAATAGATTTAATATTACCTATGTATCTTCAAGATATGATTTATGGAATCATTTTAGATTCTAAATGTAGTGAACATTCTGCAAGAATGAATTCAATGAAAAGTGCGACTGATAATGCCGAAGAAATCATTGGCAAGCTTGAATTATTATATAATAGAGCAAGGCAAAATGTTGTTACAACAGAATTAATTGATATTATCGGTGGCGCAAATGCGATAGGAGGGAATAAATGATGCTTGGTAAAATAGTAGAAGTTAAAGGCCCGGTTGTTGATGTATTGTTTGAAGATGGAAGCCTACCTAAAATCAATGAAGCATTAAAAATTAATATTCCTAAAGAAAAAAATAATAATTTTGAAATTAAACTTACACTAGAAGTTGCCCTACATATCGGAAATAATAAAGTAAGATGTATCGCAATGGATTCGACTGATGGTTTAGTTAGAGGTATGGAAGTTTTTGCAACTGGAGCTCCTATAACAATACCTGTTGGTCGTGGAACATTAGGACGTGTGTTTAATGTATTAGGTGAACCAATTGATAATCTTGGTAAAGTAGAAAATGTTGAATTAAGACCAATTCATCGTCAAGCACCAAAGCTAGAAGAATTATCAACAAATGTTGAAATTCTTGAAACTGGTATTAAAGTAATAGATTTACTTGCACCATATATTAAAGGTGGTAAGATAGGTTTATTTGGTGGTGCTGGTGTTGGTAAAACAGTTTTAATTCAAGAATTAATTCATAATGTTGCTGAAGAACATGGTGGTATTTCTGTATTTACTGGTGTTGGTGAAAGAACAAGAGAAGGTAACGACTTATATACCGAAATGAATGAATCGGGAGTTATTAAGAAAACAGCAATGGCTTTCGGTCAAATGAATGAGCCACCTGGAGCTCGTATGAGAGTGGCCTTAACTGGTCTTACAATGGCTGAATATTTTAGAGATACTGAGCATCAAGATGTATTATTATTTATTGATAATATTTACCGTTTCACTCAAGCAGGTAGTGAAGTTTCAGCGCTTTTAGGCCGTATGCCTAGTGCCGTTGGATATCAACCTACACTAGCTACAGAAATGGGTAAATTACAAGAAAGAATTACATCAACAAAAGATGGATCTATCACATCAATTCAAGCTATATACGTTCCTGCTGATGACTATACTGACCCAGCTCCAGCAACAACATTTACTCATCTAGATGCTACAACTAACCTTTCAAGAAAATTAACAGAAGAAGGTATTTATCCAGCTGTAGACCCACTTGCTTCTACTTCTCGCGCTCTTGAACCAAATGTCGTTGGAAAAGAACATTATGAGGTAGCTCGTCGTGTTCAACAAATAATTCAAAGATATAATGAATTATTAGATATTATTGCTATTTTAGGTATGGATGAACTTTCAGAAGAAGATAAATTAGTAGTTCATCGTGCAAGAAGAATTAGATTATTTTTATCACAAAATATGTTTATTGGTGCTGCTTTTACTGGAGTTCCTGGTGCTTATGTACCACTAAAAGAAACAATTCGTGGCTTTAAAGAAATCCTTGATGGTCTTCATGATGACCTACCAGAAGAAGCATTCCGTTTAGTTGGCACTATTGATGATGCCGTCAATAAGGCTAGAGGACTTCAAAAATGAAAGTCGTAGTTTCAACTCATCAAGGCGTAGTCTATGATGAGGATGTCGATTATTTTGTAATTCATGATCAAGAAGATGGTGAATATGGTGTATTTTTAAACCATGTTCCTGTTGTTTCTGTTATTGAAGAAGGCTATATTAAATTAGTTAAAGGAGAACAATCTGTTTATATTTCTTTAATAAGTGGTATAGTTGAATTTCATGATAATGTTGCTACAGTATTAGTTCAAGAAGCTCATGCTGGAAGTACAGTTGAGGCAGCTAAGAAAAATTTAGTTGCTGTAAGAAATGAAAGATTAGAAATGAATAGAAAAGAATCAAGTGATTTTACAAAATTAGAAAAAGAATTAAGTGAAAATATCAAAAAAACTGGTGCAGGTAGATTATAATGTTTTTTGATATAAATGTTACTAATATTATTTATACTTCAGTTTTTTTAGTTTTCTTTTTGATTTCTTATTTATTAATAATCGCATCAAGATTTGAACAATTATTTAAACAAGGCAAAATATTAGAAATTAGAATAGCACAAGTTTTATTTGCGCTTATTGTAGCATATTTATTAACTAAGGCAGTTATGGGATTAGTTAATGCTACTCAATTTTCATTAAATTAGAGGTTATTATGAATATAAAATTATCAAGTTTTAGGTCATTTTTACATCAAAATGAAGTAGTAAATAATGAATTAAATAAATTTTTAAAAGAAGTTTCTGAAAATGTTGGTGATGAACTTAAGTTAGCAGAATTAGATGATTATGATTGTGATTTAAAATTAATTTTTATTGAATCAGGTGGATCTGAAGGATTATTTTTAAAAAATTTTTCAAAATTACAAGCACCATATTATTTTTTAACTACAGGTTCTAATAATTCTTTGGCAGCTTCTTTAGAAATTTTAACTTATTTAAATAACAATAATTTAAAAGGTGAAATAATTCATGGCTCAACACAATATGTTGCTGAAAGAATCAAGAATTTATGTGTTTTAGAAAAAGCAAAAAAAGCTTTAAGTAAAGCCAAATTTGGCGTTATTGGTCATCCATCTGATTGGCTTATTTCATCAGTTCCAAATTATGAAAAATTCAAAGAAACATTTGGTGCTAATTTAGTAGATATTCCACTTGATGAAGTAACTAATAATTATTTAAAAGTTGATTTTAATGATGTTAAATTTGATTTAAAGCAATTTGATCAAAATGAATTAAATAAAGCTAAAAATGTTTATTTATCTTTATTAAGAATTGTAAAAAAGCATAATTTATCTGGTTTAACTTTAAGATGTTTTGATTTAATTTCTTCAATACATTCAACTGGATGTTTAGGACTTTCATTATTAAATAATGATTTTATTACAGCAAGCTGTGAAGGAGATATTATGGCACTTGTTTCTATGTATATAGCAAACATAGTAACAGGTATGCATACATTCCAAGCCAATCCTTCTAAAATAAATGTTGAAGAAAACAAGATAATATTTGCTCACTGTACATTACCAATAGGTATGGTAGAAAAATATGATTTTGATACACATTTTGAATCAAATACAGCTGTGGCTTTAAAAGGATATTTAAAAGAAGATGATGTAACTATTTTAAGAATATCAAGTAATTTAAAAGATTATTTTTTAGAAGAAGGTCATATTATTAGAAATTTAGATGAAAAGAATTTATGCCGTACACAAATAGAAGTTAAAGTAGATGGTGATGTTAGTCAAATTCTTAAGAGACCTTGTGGAAATCATCATATAATTTTTTATGGTAGACATAAAAAAATTATTTCTGAGTTATTAGAAGATTTATTAAAATAAATTTTGTTGATTTATGGATGAAATTGGAGTTGAAAAAAGCAACTCCTTTTTTTCTTTTTGGCCTTGTTTTCATTGAATAAATATATATATTTTGGTATAATTAATGAGATTGGAGGTACATAAAATATGCTTTATATAATAATGGCTTTATTATTATTTGCTGGAGCAGTTACTTCAGGATATTTTGCATACTATTTTATAGCAGTAGATCAAAATAATTTATTATTGCTAGTATTTATTATAGTTGCGTTTATTTGTACTGTATCAGGTATGATATTAGTCTTCTTGTATGTTAATAGAAAAAGTAGTGAAGATATAAAGAAATTAAATGAAAACTTAAAGAAAATGCGTGGTATTTCTTATCACGTATCTAAAGCAGGAGACCAAGTTTTTGATGAACTTCCTATTTCAATTATGATTTATGATGATAATTTATTAGTAAGTTGGTCAAATTCATATGCTAAGACAATATTTAATAATGCTTTAAATGATTATCCTTTAAAATCTTTATCACTTGATTTACTTGATTGTGCTGAAAAAGGAGTTGAATCAGCAACAATTAAATATGGTGATAAATCATATGATGTTGTTCATAATGTTAAATTCAAGATTTTTTATTTGTTTGATGTTACTGAAAGAGAAAATATTCAAACAAGATATAATGAAAGAGTTACAAGCATTGGTATTATCGAAATTGATAACCTTGAAGAATCTTTAAAAAGATATGATATGCAAGAAAAAACAAATATTAGAGGTCAACTTTTAGGAGAAGTATCTGACTGGATTTCTAATTATAAATGTTATTTACAATCATCATCAGAAGATAGAATGATTATCTTATTTGATAGAGAAGCATTAGATAAGATGATTGCTGATAAATTTTCAGTATTATCTAAAGTTCGTGATATTTCACAAAAAAATAGATTGAAAACATCTATTTCTATGGGTATTGCTTGTCACGATGTTGAATATGATGAATTAGGTTCAATCGCTCAAACAGCACTTGAACTTGCTGAACGTCGTGGTGGTGATCAGGTCGTTGTAAATTTACAAGGTGAAAAAGTTCAATTCTTTGGTGGTAATACTAATTCACTTGAAAAGAATACATTAATTGAAGCACGTATGCAGGCAATTTCAATTAAAGACGCAGTTGAAGGAAGTTCAAATGTATTATTGATGTGTCATAATTTTGCAGATTGTGATGCGATTGGTTCTATGATTGCAGCATTCCATATGGTTTCAAAATCTAATGTTGATGTTAAGATGGTTTTTGATCCTAAAAAAGCAGATGTTACTGTAAGAAAAATCTATGATATCTTAAAAGGACAACCAGATATTATTAAGAATTTTATTACTTTACCACAAGCATTAGAATTATTGAAAGATGATACATTACTTATTGTTACAGATACACAATCTCCATCACTTGTAATGTTTAAAGAATTGATTGAACAAGCAAAACGTTTATCAATTATTGACCACCATCGTGCTGGTGATGATGGATATCAAAATTATATTTCATATTATGTTGAATCAAGTGCATCATCTGCAGTAGAATTAGTTTCTGAAATGTTTATGTTCTATGATCCAAACATTTCATTTACACCACTTGAAGCATCTATTATGCTTGCAGGTATTATTGTAGATACAAATAATTTTACTATGCGTAGTGGTACGCGTACATTTGAAGCTGCTGCAACTTTAAAGAGTATGGGAGCAGATATGACTTTCGTAAGAAGATTATTGCAAGAATCACTTGAAAGTGAAAAAGTATTAGCAGAAGCTTTAACTAGAGCCCAAATATATGGAGATAAATTTGGTATTATTCGTCTTGATGAAAACAAATTTGTTGAAGATAGAACAACTTTAGCTAAAATTTCAGATAAACAGCTAACAATTGCAGGAGTTGAAGCCGCATTTACTATTGGTAGAATAAATGCTAATTTAGTTGGTATATCTGCTCGTAGTTTAGGTGACTCAATAAATGTTCAAACAATTATGGAACAACTTGGTGGTGGTGGACATTTTAATAGTGCAGCTTCCCAAGTTAAAGATATTACAACAGAACAGCTTGAAGAACAATTAAAAGAAATATTAAGAGTTGAATACGTCGAAGGAGGCGGAGGAATTATGAAAGTAATTTTATTAGAAGATGTTAAAGGCAAAGGTAAGAAAGATCAAATTATTGATGTAGCTAATGGTTATGGTAATTATTTACTTACAAATCAACTTGCTGTAGCTGCAACAGATGAAAATATAAAAGCAATGGAAGAAAGAATTGCTAAAGAAAAGAAAGAAGCAGAAAACAGACGTAAATTATTAATGAAATTTAGAGATGAAATTGACGGAAAATCAATTGTCATCAAGATTAAAGTAGGTGCCGGTGGAAAAGCATTTGGTAGTATTACTACTAAACTTGTTTGCGATGAATTT
>CAJOOI010000087.1 GCA_905236105.1 uncultured Acholeplasmatales bacterium | reverse complement strand
TATTGGTGAAGTTATTAATACAAAAGGTAATGTAGTTATAAAAGCTAAAGATTTTGGTGTATCTTTAGATGAAGTATTAGTATCTGGCAAAAAGATTTGCGATGGCAAAAGCTTTGCAAATGGCCAAAAATTATTAAAACTTAATGATTTTGTTAATTAATATCTAAAAACATAAATACATGAAAGGAGATGATGCTTTTGAATTTAAAAGATGTTCCTAATAAATTTAATTCTAAAATTAAGGCAAATAAATTAGCTCAAAAATATTTTGGGTTTGAAAGTGGAATAGATGTTACAAATGATAGTGAAGTTTTGCATAGAAAAAATGAAGTAATCAAAAACATCATTTTCGCTTCAAACTGGATTTATACTATCATATTTACTTTTATTTCAATTGGTGATAGTTCAAATTGGCTTCTTACAATTTTGTTGTTTCCAGTTACTTTTTATGTAAACCATATCTTAAAAAGCTTAATAAAAAAAGGTCCAAAAGATGTATTATCACAGGAAATTGCGATGTATTTTGCATGCTTTTATATGATATTATCATCCATAATTATCTATATAAAACTTAAGAATGGTAGCCAAGATTTTTTAAAAGAAGCTGGCTATATTTTACTTTATTATTCGTTATTAATTACAGCATATTATCAAAATAGATTGCTTTTTAAGCGTGTAGGTATAGCGATGCTAATAACTGTGACTATCCTTCATTTTGCTTTTACATATAATATTGTTGATTGGGCTAAAAATGAGACAATGCTTGATTTTTTCCCTAAATTCCTAAGTTCAAATGAAGCAAAAGATATATTATTACGAACCTTAATATTAATAATGTTTTTAATTGTTGCATATTTATTTGTTTTGATGACTAATTATATGCAAGATGAAAGAAAAAAAGAATTAGTAATGAGAAGAAAGACTCAAGATGAATTTTCATCAATTATTGTTGACATCTTTTCATCAATTGCTAAAATTGAGCCAAAATCTTATATAGAAGCAGGTTATACAAGAATTAGTGCAGTTATGGCAAAAAAACTTGCATTTTTATATAATTTAACTGAAGAAGAACAAAATGAAATATATGATTTTTCATTAATTTTAATAGATCAGGAATTTGATTTAAGATTTAATCCTGATTTAAATGAGGATGAAAAATATCAAGAAGTAAAAGATAGAAGCGAGTTGTGGATAAAATTAATTAAAAGAAATAATTTGGAAAAAGAATGTGAAACAATTTTAAGAGCTACTATCGAAAAAGGGAATGATGATACATTTAAATTAAATCATAGTATGGTTGATGAAAATATCGCCTTGCAAATTGTATTGTTGTGTGATATTTATGTTACATTACGTAGACCTGATATTAGATATAAACAATCATATAGCGATGAAGGTTCAATAAATTTTATGAAAGAAAGTATTAGATATTATTTTAATCCAAATTTATTTGATAGATTTATAACATATCAATCTGAATTTGATCAGATTTATGTAGAAACGAGTGTCTAATATGAAATACTTTATAACTTCTGATATTCATAGTTTTTATGATGAATTAATCTTTGAATTAAATAAAAAAGGATATAATAAAGAAGATTCCAATCATATATTGATTGTATGTGGTGATATATTTGATAGAGGTACAAAACCTTTAGAAGTTTATAATTTTTTAAGAAATATTCCTAAAGAAAGAAGAATATTAATAAAAGGAAATCATGAACAATTATTAAAAGAATTAGTTCAAAGAGGATATCCTGCGAATAGAGATATTCATAATAGAACATATGAAACTTTGTTTTATTTTTGTGGATTTAATCCTGATATTAAAGATGAATTATTAAAAGATTTATATAATAATTCAAAAGGAACTACAGAAGAAATCCATCAAAAATATCATGATTTATCAACTAAAATTGATTATGAATTGTTTCATAATGACAAATTATATGAAATTTTAGAATGGTTAAATTCAGATGAATGGATTAATTATTATGAATTAGATAAATATATATTTGTTCATGCTTTTATACCTTTATTTGATGGATTAGATAATAGATATAATCCAAATTGGCGTTTATCAAATGATGATGAATGGTATATGGCTTCTTGGGGATGTCCTTGGAAATTATATCTTGAGGGCAATTTTGAAGAAGAAAAAAATAATGGAAAAATTCTTGTATGCGGACACTGGCATACAAGTGATTTTTATAATAATTTGTTATATAAAGATGACTATTGCAAATTATCTTTTACTGAAAACCCAATTTTCATGCATGAAGATTATAATTTAATAGGACTTGATGCATGTTGTGCTGCATCTAAGAAATTAAATGTTTTAGTCATTGAATTGTAGGAGGAAAAATATGAAATATGAATATGTAACAAAGGGAGTTTGTTCAAAAAAAATACATTTTGAACTAGACGAAGAAGGAAAAATCCATAATGTAAGTTTTGAAGGTGGCTGTAATGGTAATTTAAAAGCTATTTCAAAACTTGTTGAAGGAATGGATAAAGAAAAAGTAATTGAAATTTTAGAAGGCAATACATGTGGATTTAGAAACACATCATGTGCTGATCAATTTACTAAAGCATTAAAGGAGGCAAACTAATGAGAAGATTATTTACGTCTGAATCAGTTACTGAAGGACATCCTGATAAAATAGCAGATCAAATTAGTGATGCAATATTAGATGATATTTTGGCACATGATCCAAATGCTCGTGTTGCGTGTGAGACTATTTGTACAACTGGTATGGTTATGATATTTGGTGAAATATCAACTACACATTATGTAGATTTTCAAGAAGTTGTAAGAAAAACTGTAAAAGAAATTGGCTATGATAGAGGTAAATTTGGCTTTGATGCTGATAATTTAGCTGTATTATCAGCTATTGATCCTCAATCTAGTGATATCGCTATGGGCGTTGATGAATCAAAAGAACATGAACAAGGTGCAGGTGACCAAGGCTTAATGTTTGGATATGCATGTGATGAAACAGAAGAATATATGCCCTTATCTTTAATGCTTGCGCATAAACTAGCAAGAAGACTTACTTATGTTAGAAAAAATAAAATTGTTTCTAATTTAAGACCTGATGGTAAAACACAAGTTACAGTTGAATATGATGAATTTGGAAATGTTATAAGAGTTGATTCAATTTTAATTTCTACACAACATTCTGATAAAGTATCATTAGAAGAATTAAAAAAAGAAATAAAAAAAGAAGTAGTAGATCCTATTATTCCACCTTATTTAGTTGATAGTAATACTAAATTTTTATTTAATCCAACTGGTAGATTTGTTATAGGAGGACCTCAAGGTGATTCTGGCCTTACTGGTAGAAAAATAATTGTTGATACATATGGTGGTGCAGCTCCACATGGCGGAGGGGCTTTTTCCGGAAAAGATCCATCAAAAGTTGATAGAAGTGCATCATATATGGCAAGATATATTGCTAAAAATATTGTTGCTACAGGTGTCTGCAAAAAATGTCAAATTCAAGTTTCTTATGCAATTGGTATTGCAAAACCAACATCATTATTAGTAGAAACTTTTAATACATCAAAAGTAAGTGATGAAAAATTATTAAATGTTATAGAAGAAGTATTTGATTTAACACCTAAAGGAATTATTGATACTTTAGATTTAAAAAGACCTATTTATAAACAAACTGCAGCATATGGTCATTTTGGTAGAACAGATTTAAATCTTCCTTGGGAAAAGCTAGATAAGGTTGAAATATTAAAAAAGAAATTGGGAATATAATAGTTAATTGTGGTAAATTAAGAAAACACTTACAATAATTTCACATAAATTAATTCTTTAATTCTAATATTTTAAATATTATAATTAAGTGCAAGGATAAGGTGATAATATGCTTAAATTAAAAAATATTAAGAAAAACTATTATGTTGCCGATATGACTGTAGAGGCTTTAAAGGGCATTGATTTATGTTTTCGAAAAAATGAATTTGTATCTATTTTAGGTCCATCAGGTTGCGGTAAAACTACAATGCTAAACATCATCGGTGGTTTAGACCAATATTCTGATGGTGATTTATTCATAAACGGTGTATCTACTAAAGATTTTGATGATAGAGATTGGGATGTATATCGTAATCACCGTATTGGTTTTATTTTCCAAAGCTATAATCTAATACCTCACCAAAATGTATTATCAAATGTTGAGCTTGCATTAACTATTGCAGGTATGAGTAAACAAGAAAGAATAGAGAAAGCAAAAAGAGCTTTAGACCGTGTAGGTCTTTCAAATCAGTATTATAAAAAGCCAAATCAATTATCTGGTGGTCAATGCCAAAGGGTTGCAATCGCAAGAGCTCTTGTCAATGAACCAGAAATTTTGCTTGCAGATGAACCAACAGGTGCACTAGATACTGAAACTAGTGTTCAAATTATGGACTTAATCAAAGAAATAGCAGAAGAACGCTTAGTAATTATGGTTACTCATAATCCTGATTTGGCAAATAAATATTCAACTAGAATTGTTAATTTACTTGATGGTAATGTGACAAGTGATTCAAATCCATTTTCTGAAGAAGATGAAGCACAAGAAATTTCTGATTTAAAAGCTTTAGAAGAAAATGAATATAATGAAGCTTTAGAAGCATTTGAAAAATCTCAAGAAGAAAAAAATATAGTAGTAGATAAAAAAGCACTTAAAAAATTTGAAAAAGAACGTCATGCAAAAGAAAGAGCTAAAATGAGCTTTTGGACTGCATTTAAGTTATCTTTTAAAAACTTATGGAGTAAACGTGGACGTACTATAATGGTTGGATTTGCAGGTTCAATTGGTATAATAGGTGTTACAACAGTCCTTGCAGTATCTCAAGGTGTAAGCGATTATATAAAAGGTATGCAAGATGATTTATTATCAGGTAACCCTATTGCAGTTCAAAAATCAGGAATTGATTATGAAACATTAATTAATAGTTCCTCATTTTTAACTCAAATGGAATCAACAACTAAATCAATTGAAAAAGGTAAAATCAATGTAAATTCACAAATAGAATATCTTGTTTCAAATGAAAAAGCATTATCTAGCTTAACTTTTAATAATGAATTTAATAAAGATTATGTTGATTATGTTAAAAGTATGCCAACTGAATATTATAATTCCATTAAATTAAATTATGGAATTGATATGTCATACAATCTATATACTAATTTTACTGTAGGATATGGAAGCGAATTAAAGGAAAGCTTAAATGGTAGTATTTCTTTAAATGCAATTAATCAAATATATACTAAAGCCTTATCAAATATGGAAGGCTATGGTAAATATGCAGATTTAATTACGGGTTTAACATCACCTTTATCTCAATCTGTACCAAATAATGATTATATTTTATCTCAATATGATATTGTTGAAGGTAAAATGCCTGAGGATGAAACTGATTTATTATTAGTAATTGATAAAAATTCGTTAATGTCTGATTTAATTTTGGCTCAAATGGGCTTTTATACACAAGAACAATTCTACGCACTTGTATATCATGCATTAAATGAATTTAATAAAACAGGTGTAGATTCAGAAGGTAATCCTACATATAAAGAAGGATATTATCCATATGATGATTCAAAATATATTTCATCTTTCTCATATGAAGATATTTTTAATAAAGAATTCACATGGTATCCTAATAATTCTATTTTTACTCCAGATTTTCAGTCTCAATCAACAGAATTAATTCCTTTTTCATATAAATATAGGGAAGATGATATAACAAATAAAGCTGGAGCTATTAAATTAAAAGTAACTGGTATCATCAAACCAAAAGAAGAAATTTCATATGGTAGTTTGAAATCAGGATTCTTATATACTGAAGATTTGGCTAGAACAATAATTTCTAAAAATATTGATTCAACTATTGTAAAATTTATTGAAGGTTATATTGAAACAGCTAAAAAGGCTGGTACTACAACAGATAATGCTCCTTCAACTTGTTCATATGATTTATCATATTATTGGGAAGAAGCAGAAAATGGTGTAATTTATCCAATGGGTAAGGATGCTGGAGATAATCCAGAACCAAAAGTTGATAAAATTGTTGTTGGTACAAGTGACCAAGTTAATCAAATTACTCAAATTATTGCAGGTAGCTCATCAAGTGGTAGTGTATTAGATTTATCAAAACAAATAAATAGCATAAAAGATGCTTTAAGTGCTGTAACACTTGATCCAGG
>CAJOOI010000086.1 GCA_905236105.1 uncultured Acholeplasmatales bacterium | reverse complement strand
GTGTGTTCGACATTGTTTACTAATGGCGGAGCAGGAGGGATTCGAACCCTCGCGCCAGTTACCCAGCCTACTTCCTTAGCAGGGAAGCCTCTTGAGCCTCTTGAGTACTACTCCATACCAAGTTTGCATAGACAATTATAAACAAATGAAGGAATAAAGTCAATGAAAATTTATTTAAATTAATAACGTAATTGCATTAAGCGATATACCATTATAATATTGTATATTTCTATATTATTTAAATAGACCACAACGTTTGCTATTTAAGCTTTGATGTGGTCTATTTACAATATAATAATTAATTATAATGCTCTTACTTTATCTTCGATTTCCTTCATTAATTCTGGATTATCTAAAAGATATTGCTTTGTATTTTCTCTACCTTGGCCAATTTTAGCATTATTATAACTAAACCACGCTCCACTCTTGTGGATTATATCTGATTCAACTGCTAAATCTACAATTTCGCCAACTTTTGAGATACCTTTTCCATAGATTATTTCTACAGATGCAGTTTTAAATGGAGGTGCTACTTTATTTTTAACAACTTTTATATTAGTTAAATTTCCTAATACATTAGTTCCATCTTTAATTGCTTCACCTTTTCTTATATCTAATCTAACTGAAGCAAAAAACTTTAAAGCTCTACCACCAGTAGTAGTTTCAGGGTTACCAAACATAACACCTACTTTTTCTCTTATTTGGTTGATAAAGATCGTTACACATTTTGTTTTAGAAATGATACCAGCAAGCTTTCTCATTGCTTGAGACATTAATCTTGCATGTAATCCAACATGATTATCTCCCATTTCACCAGTTAATTCTGCTTCTGGTACAAGTGCTGCAACACTATCTACAACCAAAATATCAATACTACCTGATTTGATTAATGCTTCTGCAATCTCTAAAGCTTGTTCACCATTATCAGGTTGTGATAAAATCAAATTTTCAATATCAACACCTAGTGCCTTAGCATATACTGGATCTAAGGCATGTTCTGCATCAATAAATGCAGCATATCCTCCTTGAGCTTGAGCATTTGCTATCGCATGTAAGGCAAAAGTCGTTTTACCAGATGATTCAGGGCCAAATATTTCAATTATTCTTCCTTTTGGATAGCCACCTACACCCAATGCTTTATCAAGAGAAATTGAGCCTGAAGGGATGACTTCAACTTTCTGATTTATGCCTTCGCCAAGTTTCATTACTGAACCTTTGCCAAATTCTTTTTCAATTTGTTTTAATGCTGCTTCAAGTGCAGCATTTTTAGCATTATCTGCCATATTATTCCTCCTTTAAATTATTGTGGGTCAAAACTTTTATCATAAATTATAAATACTTTCTGTGTGCTAAAAGTAATTATAAGATAAAATCTAAATAGATTCTAATATAATTTTTCTACTTTTCCATAAATATTCTATACCAGATAGAATAGTAAAGAAGCATGATGCATAAATTAAAACAATACCAATATACATTACTACTTCATGTAAGCCATAGAAGAATAAAACACCAATTGCTATCATCGTAATAAATGTTTTAATTTTTCCCAACATTTTAGCTGCAATAACTTCACCTTTGCCTGCAGAAATCATTCTAATTCCAGATACCATAAATTCTCTACATAACATTACTGCAAATACCCAAACTGGAACTAATCTATGATTATTTACTCCACCTAAAACATCAACTTGTTCTATTAATAACAAAGTTAATGCAGAGAAAGTTAACATCTTATCTGCAAGTGGATCAGCAAATTTTCCAAATGTAGTAACTAAATTATATTTTCTTGCAATAAATCCATCAAAAAAATCAGTAACTGAAGCTACAACAAAAATGAAAAAATCAATAAAAAAAGCATAAGATACTTTTAAAAATATATAATTTTCTCTTAAATAAGGAATATAATAAACAATAAATAGAACAGGAATTAAAACTATTCTTATTAAAGTTAATTTATTAGGTAGCGTCATCTTACGTTTTTGTTTTTCTTTATTTTCAGTTTTTGTTTCTGATACTTCTTCTATCACTTCAATTGTTTTATCTTCAGAATTCATTTAAATGCCTCCAATTTTATTAATTCTATATAAAATTTATTTTGTATTTTCTCTTGAAACTAATATTAATATTTGCTATAATTTCAAATGCATGTAACAACGGAGGTGAAATTATGGCTCATATTAAACAACAAATCAAGCGTATCCGTACTAATGAAAAAGCTAGACAAGCTAATCAATCATTCAAGTCATCATTAAAAACTGCAATGAAGGCTGTATATGCTGCTGTTGAAAAGAAAGATGTTGAAGCTGCTAAACAAGCATTAAATTTTGCTTATAAGAAACTTGATAAAGCTCAAGCAAAACACATCGTTCATAAAAATTATGTAGCAAGACATAAATCAGAACTTGCTAACGCAGTTAATCAATTAAATGCTTAATAAAGAACTCATATTTTTTAAAATATATAATTAAAGCACAGTTAGTGCTTTTTTTATTTGTCTTATCTTAAGAAATATAATTCTAATCCAATAAATTGATCGATATTACCTGATTTGATATTATAATCTAATTCATCTAATGCCTTAAGATTTTTTAGAATCGCTTTTATATTTGTATTCCTTGTATTATTAGCAATATAAAATGCTCTTTTTTCTGGAATACCAAATACTTCAGCGATTTTTTTCTTTGCTTCATTAACACTTCTTGTACCTTCCGCAATCATATATGCATTATATAATTCTTGGAATTTAGCAATAAGTAAAGAAATAATAAATGTTGGGGCAATATTTCTTATTTTTAAGTCCCTATAAGACTCCATAATGCCTCTTTTATCATTATCTAATACTTTATTAGTTAACGCATATAAATCATCATCTAAAGGCTTAGAAATCATCTTCAAAATATCATCAATGACTATTCTTTTTTCTTCTAATTTATAACACATAAGCAAATCTAATGCTTGTTTTAATGAAGAAATACCATCAACATATGAAATTAATACTGGTATAGCAGCACTATCTATTTCATATCCTTCACTTGATAAATATTTTTTAATATATGAATCAAATGAAAAATTTCTTGTATTTACATCAATAAGAGTCGAATATTTCCTAATATTAGCTAAATTAGGTAATTTAAAATCAGGACTCTTAATTGATGTAAATATTAAATAATTTTCAGAACTTAAATCATTTATTTGTGCAGTTAATTCATTTAATTTTGCTTCACTAACATTTACTATTTTTTCAAATGATGAAACAATAATGAATTTAGGATTTCCAAACATCGAAAATGTTTGAATTTCATCTAGCACATCATAAATATCATCTGAATCTAAATCATAATTAGAATAATCATATTCGATTGTTAAAGTTTTTTTAATTTCTTCTATTTTATCTTTTAAAGCTTCTTTATCATCTGATACGATAATATAATTATGCATATCTTTCGCTTTCCTTTAATACTTTAGTTATATATTTTACTAATTCTTTACTAAAGTCTCTTTTTCTTGCAACATATTGCCAGTTATTACCAGTTGTTGATGGTGTATTCATTCTGAATAAATCATCAAGTCCTAAATAATCTTGGAATGGAATAATTGCATATTTGCAATCTGTTTTTAAAGCAAATTCTACAATCTTTAAATTAGGTCTATCAGTAAATTTAATACCACATACTTCATCAATTATTTCTTTATCACGATCATTTAAACCATTATAATAAGATAAAATAGTTTGATTATCATGAGTACCTGTATAAAATACATTATTTTCTTTAAATCCGTCTTTTAATGGGCAAACATCCTTATCCCCTAATTCAAATTGAAAAATATTCATACCAGGGTATCCACACCATTCTAATAATTCATTAACTTCTGGTGTTAAAAATCCTAAATTTTCAGCAATAATATCAGCATTGGGTACTGCTTCATTAATTGCTTTAAATAAATCATAACTTGGCCCCTTTAACCAATGTCCATTTCTAGCTGTTGTATCGCCAAATGGAATATTATAATACGCTTCAAAGCCTCTAAAATGATCTATTCTAAGTTTGTCAAATAATTTTAATGAATGTTTAACTCTTTTTACCCACCAAGCATAATTATCTTCTTTCATCTTGCCATAATTATATACTGGATTGCCCCAAAGCTGACCATCAGCAGAAAATCCATCTGGTGGACATCCAGCAACAAAGCGTGGTGTTAAATCAGGATTCAAATCAAACAATTCTGGTGATGCCCAAACATCAGCTGAATCATGCGCACAATAAATAGGAATATCTCCTAAGATTTCAATTCCTTTTTCATTTGCGTATTTTTTCAATTTGAAATATTGTCTATATGCTAAGAATTGAATGAATTTAGCTTCATTTAATTGTTCATTAAATTCACCCTTAAACCACATCATTGAACCAAGTCTTTTGTATTTAAAATCATCATACCAATAAAACCATGGTTTATATGCATGTTCTTTCTTTAAAATTACATAATTTGCATAATCATCTAGCCAATAATCTTCTTCTTTGACAAATTCTTCAAATTCTTTTTGTAATTTATCTTTATTAGCATAAGCCTTATGTAATATTGTATCACGAGTGTTAAATAATTCTTCATAATTAATTTTAGTTGTTGTTTTCTTTTCTGGGAGATCCTCTTTAGAAAGTAATCCATCTTCAACCAATAAATCTAAGTCAATAAAATATTGATTGAAAGCAAATGCTGAAATAGATGCATATGGGCTATCTCCATATGATGTAGGTCCAATTGGAAGTATTTGCCAAATCTTATTTCCTGTCTTCTTTAAAAAATCAACAAAATCATATGCAGCCTTTCCCATTGAACCAATTCCATATTCACTTGGTAAACTTGAAATATGTAATAAAATACCTGCAGTTTTCATTTTTTATTTTCCTCTTTTATTTCTTTTAAATATTTTGATTCCTCATCTGTTAAAATTCTTTTTTCTAACAAATCCGGACGTCTTTCTAATGTTTTTCTTAAAGATTCTTTCAATCTATATTCTCTAATATTTTTATGATTACCAGATAATAAAACATCTGGCACCATCATTCCTTTATATTCAACCGGTCTAGTATATTGTGGATATTCTAATAAACCATTTGAAAATGAATCATCATCTTTTGAATTTTTATTGATAACATTATCAATTAATCTTACAACACTATCTAATATTACACAGGCAGCAAGCTCACCACCAGTTAATACGAAATCTCCAATTGATATTTCATCATCAACAAAGCTTCTTATTCTTTCATCAAATCCTTCATAATGGCCACAAATTATCATCAATTCTTCTTTTTGTGACAATTCTTCTGCGATTTTTTGATTATACATTCTTCCTTGAGGAGTTGTTAATATTATGTGGGTATTATTTCCTTTGTTGTCATTTATGGCTTCATCTAAAATATCACATTTTAAAACCATGCCTGCGCCACCTCCACAAGGAGTGTCATCAACATGATGTGATTTATCTTTTGAATATTTTCTAAAATCAATAATTTCTATTTCAACTACTTTATTATCAATAGCCCTTTTTATTATTGATTCACCTATTTCTTGCATGAACATATTAGGAAATAATGTTAATATTTTTATTTTCACAATAATCCCTCTATTTCATTAACTACAATAAATTCATCATTTACTTCTTTTATAAATTCATCAATAAAAGGCACTAACTTTTTTACGTTATTTATTTTTATTTCTAGATAATCTGATTGAGGATAATTGATGATATCTGTAACTATGCCTCTTTCTTCATTAAACTGATTAATAACTTTTTTATCAATTAATTCATCATAATAATAGCCTTTATCTAATTTAATATGTTCAGATTTATGAACATAAATTTCATCTCCATGATATTTTTCAACTAAATTAATATCCGCTAAATCTTTAAAAGATACTAAAAGAGAATCGTTAAATTCTCTTTTGGTAGCTACAACAACTTCAATATAGTTTCCATTGTGCAATATATATAAAGTTTTACCTTTTTCAAATCTATCAAAATCTGTAAGTGGCATTATTTTTAATTCACCTTTAATACCGTGAGTTTTTTGAATTTTGCCACAACGATAATATTCATACATAGTAATTTCTCACTTTCTAATCTATTATATCATAAGAAAAAAAAAGATTATAGTAAAAATTACTATAATCCTTTTATTAAATAGAATTAAGATTCTTCGTTTATATCGCTT
>CAJOOI010000085.1 GCA_905236105.1 uncultured Acholeplasmatales bacterium | reverse complement strand
TTTTAAAACAGTAGTATAATGAATTTTCATTTTATCATTAATTTTACCAATTGAAAAAGTTCTAGTAATATCAGTAGTACCTTCAAAATAATGTCCACCACTATCTAATAAAACTAAACCATTATTTTTTATTTTTGATGATGAATCAGGTGTGGCCTTATAATGCATCATTGCACCATGTTCATTAAATCCACAAATAGAATCAAAAGATATATCAATGAAGCCCTCAGTTTCTTTTCTTAAATTTTCAATGTAATTTCCTATGCCTAATTCACTTAAATCATTATTTTCATAATTCTTTTTGATATAATTCATAGTTCTAAATACACAAAGACCATCTTTGATATGAGCTATTTTAGTATTTTCTATTTCAGTTTCATTTTTGATTGCTTTAAGTAAAAGGGTAGGGTCATCTTTGGAGATTATAGATATTCCAGTATTTTTGATTATTGAATATAATGCATAATTAACTTTATCATAATTAATTAATATATTTTTAGCTTTTAGATTTTTAATGTAATTATATATTTCATTATATGGTTTTAATATAATTTCATTATTTTCTAAATATTTAGCTACATTAATATCTATTTTTTTTGTATCAACAAAAAGAATAGTAGAATTATTAGATATTAAGCTAAAAGCTAAAAATACAGGTGTATGTAGCACATCAGAAGCTCTAAGATTATATAGCCATGCTTGATCTTCTAAGGATGCTAAAAGATAATATTCAGCATTATTTTCTTTTAATTTATCTAAAATTTGTTGTAATTTTTCTTTATATGCTTTTCCTGTATAAAAATCATCTAATGTAAATAATAATGAGAATGGAAGCTTTGGTCTTTCAGGCCATAAGCTATCAATTATATTTTCATCATTAACGATATTTATACCGTTTTTAATTGATTTGATGATATCAATTACAGTTTTTGTATTTAATAATTTACCATCAAAAGCTAATGTATCTTTTGGATTTAAATTATTAGCTAAAAATTCAGTTAATGTTGGAGTGTTAGGAGTGCCCATTTTCATTAATGTTATAATTTTATCATCTATTTGTTTTGCGGCCTGAATGAAATATCTACCATCTACCCATAAATAGGCATTATTTTGCATAACTAGTAGCGTCCCCATTGAACCATTAAAGCCAGTAAAGAATTCCCTTAATTTGAAATAATCACTTATATATTCACTAGAATGATAATCAGAAGTAGGAATAAGATAAGCTGTATAATTTTTTTCAATCATCAATTTTTGTAAAGCCTTTATTGAGTTCAAAATAATCACTTCTTTCTTTTTTCTAATTAATTATATAACAAATTTAAAAATTATGCATTAATTATTCAATTAAATTATCATCATCAAAATGAATAAAATTATATTTTATTCTTTTTGTTAAATAAATAATATGATAAAATATTAAAAAAATCGAGGAAGTGATAATAGATGAAAGATTGGTTTATTGGATTAACTGATATAATATTGATAATTTTAGCACTTATTGTAGTATTTTTAGGATTTAGAAAAGGTTTCATGAAGAAAGCTTTAGGTATAGTTGGTATTATAGCAATTGTTATTTTTGCTATATTATATGCAGGACAATTTGCAGATTGGCTAACTAATATAGGCATGCCACCATCTAAAACTATTTACAATAATGTTTATTCTAAAGCAAGTGTTACATTTCCAGAAGGTGCAACAGGACAAGAAATATTTGTTCAAGTATTTGGTGGTTTTATAGGTAATGTAGTTTATTTCTTAATTGGTAAACCACAGCTTACTACAAATCAATTTGCTGAATTTGCAGCAACAAATATGACTCATTTTGTAATGACTATCATAGCTTTCTTTGTTATTGTAATTGGAGTATTATTAATAATTGGTATATTAAAGCTTATTGCTAATTTATTAAGAGAAAGTAAGCTTATTAAAGTTATTGATGGTATATTAGGTGCTATTTTGTCTTTAGCTATATTTGCAGTATTGGTTAGTGTTGTACTTATGATATTTAGACTTGTTATTGAAAATCAATCATCAATTGATGGTGGATTCTTAAGATGGTTTTGTGATGATTTACATTTAGATGATAATTCATTTAGAATTACCAAAGCATTATATAATCACAATTTTGTTTATAATTTAGTTCATATGTTCTTTTAGGTGATTTATGAAATTTAGTGATTTAATATTTTATGAAATATATCCAACATCATTTAAAGATTCAAATAATGATGGAATTGGAGATTTAAATGGAATTACAGAAAAATTAGCTTATATTAAAGAATTAGGATTTAATGCTATATGGTTAAATCCTATGTATGTATCTCCATTTAAAGATGGTGGATATGATGTAGAAAATTTTTTTGATGTAGATCCTAAATTTGGTAATTTAGATGATTTTAAGAATCTAATTAATAAAGCACATCAATTAAATATTAAAATAATATTAGATTTAGTAATAGGGCATGCATCTGTTTTAAACAAAGAATTCTTATTAAGTGCAGAACCATTTACAAACGAATATTCAGATTTATTTATTTGGAATGATAATCCATGGTCTTTAGATGGTGGAAGATTAATTTCTGGTATGTATCAAAGACATGGCTGCTATATGGTGAATTTTTTTGCACATCAGCCAGCGTTCAATTATGGATTCAAAGATATAAAATATCCATGGCAGATGAGTTATAAAGATGAAAGATGCATGAAAGCTAGAAATTATATGCTAGATGTAATGCGTTTTTGGCTTTCATTAGGAGCTGATGGCTTTAGAGTTGATATGGCAGATTCGTTAGTAAAAAATGATGAAGATAAGTCAGCTACAATTGATGTTTGGAATTATTTATTCGGTATCATAAAAAAAGAATATCCAGATTCATTTTTTGTATCAGAATGGTCATGTCCAAGTCGTGCATTTAAAGCTGGATTTGATGCAGATTTTGTATTAGATCATTGGGATAATTTTTATCATCGTTTTTCAAGAAGTGATGAAAATACTAGAGGTCTTTCATGTCTTCATGGCGGAAATTTAGATTTCTTTTTGAATGATTTAAAATCTAGATTAGATGATGCTAAAAAATATCATAAATTATTAGCAAATATTAGTGGTAATCATGATACATTTAGAATAGCTAATTATTTAGATCATAAAGATTTAAAATTATTTTATTTGTTATTGTTTACACTTCCAGGTGTTCCTTTTATTTATTATGGGGACGAAATAGGAATGAAAACAGAACACAACATTTATTCTAAAGATGGTGGATTTCAAAGAACAGGTAGTAGAACACCTATGCAGTGGGATGATTCAAAAAACATGGGCTTTTCAGATACTGATAGATCTTTATATCTTCCTATTAATGAAGATAATAAAGTTAATGTATATGATGCAAAAAAAGATAAAAATTCTTTGTATTATTTCATAAAAGAATTAATAAAAATTAGAAATCAAATAGATGATTTGAAATTAGAAGATTATGTAATTAATGAAAATAATAGAATAATTGAAATAATTAGAGGTAATTATAAATTAATTATGAATCTTTCAAATGAAGAAATTCATCTAAATAATGTTATAATTTCAACAGGTCAAAATGATGTTTTAAAGCATAATGAAGGTGCTTTAATTAGTTTAAAATAAGCTTAAATTAGGAAATTGTTAGTTAAATCTACAATTTCTTTTTTTTCTTTTTATAAAGCGATTATTATAAAGCAAGAATTATTGACAGCGCTTTCATTTTAATGTAAAATATTATTTTGTAAGGAGTGTGATTGTATGTTTTTAGAAGAATTAAAAAAAATACCGTTTTTTAAGGATATAAATTTACAATACGCTTTTGATTGTTTAACTAAAGTTTTAAATAGAAAAATAATAACTAGTTATGTTGAATATTTAGTTGAAACTAAAACACCTTTTACATTATGCTTATCTGATTTAGATAATTTTAAAAATGTAAATGATTCATATGGCCATATGTTTGGCGATGAAGTATTAGAAACTTTTGCTGAAACTATTTGTAAAACTGTAGGAGATAAAGGAATTGTTGGAAGATATGGTGGAGATGAATTTTTAATTGTTCTTCCTAATATTAATGAATATGATGAAGTATGGCAAATATGTCATTCATTAAATGTTAATGTAGGACATATAAAATATGAAAAAGTACCAGAATTAATTACAACATGTACTACAGGCATTTCAAGATACCCTATTGATGGTGCAGAATATGATGAAATTTTTACTACAGTTGATAAAGCATTATACCGTGGTAAATCTAAAGGAAGAAATTGTTTTATTATTTATCTTGCATCAAAGCATGCAAATATTAGTATCGAAAAAATAAGAGAAAATCAATATAATTCGATGGAGATGTTAACAAGGGTATTTGATATCATTACAGCTGATAAGAATGTAACAAAATCTTTTAGTAATTTATTACAATATTTATCTACTTATTTAATAATTGATTCAATATCTTTAGATTCACATAAAAAAACTAAATTGGAATTTATTCATCCACAATGTAAGACAAAAGAATTTGGATTTGTTGAACCTAGTCTTTACGAAATCGAAATGAATTCTTTTGGTATGTTTTATCTAAATTCAAGAAAATCTTTGTTACAAATTAATCAGCCCAAATTATTTAATGAATTAAAAGAAAAAAATATTTATGCAATTGCAGCAGTTAAAATTATTTGTAATGGTAGTGATTATGGATTAATTATAGCAAAATCTACTAATAATAGAATTTGGCAGCCATTTGAACTTGATTTGCTTGTTGTAGCAGCTAAATTGATTGGTCAGGTATTATTTTACAATAATATTACACTTGATGATATTGAAAAATTAAAATAGAAAAATTATAAAAATTGATATGATATCTCAAAAGTAGAAAAATTAAATAATTAAAATAGAAAAGGATAACAATCCCTATGAGGATTCGCGATACCTCCAAGATTATTGTAAGTCTACTTTGGAGGTATTTTTTTATGGGAAAAAAAGCATAATATAGTAAGGAATTAAAATTAGAAATTGTTAAGAGATATTTGAAAGATATGTAAATATTGAAATATAAATACGGAAATAGAAATTTTTGGGCGAAAGGATATTTTGTTTCAACAGTTGGATTGAAAGATGAGGTTGTAAGAGAATACATCAGAAATCAAGAACTTGAAGACATGGCTGAAGATAAGATATCTTCCAAATAATTCCAAGCCCCATTCAAACAAGCCCAAAATAAAAGCCACCAGCAGGTGGCATTAATAGTGTAAAACAAATTGTCAGGCCTTTCACATGTACCATGAGGTGTCAACCACCCGTTCAACGGGTGGATTGGTTATTGTGCGTCTTTTTTGGTTGCAAGATAACCAGTTTGATTACCATTATCATCTAATTCATAATCTAATGTTTTAATTTCTAATGATGTAATAGGAGTATCTTTTAATTCATATCCATTTTCATTATCAGCTGATATTATAGCTTTTCTATTATATGTATATGCTACATATAGTGGGACTAGCATATGTGTTCTTAAGCATAAATTGCCATCAGCTACTCTTTCATATATTACTGGAATATATACAACTTCTAATGCTAGATTTGTTGTACAACCTTTTTCATATGCTTTTAATAAATAATTAGCAGTATAATTAGTTGTCCATGTTTTTGGGATAGATATTTGATCATTAAATCCAAAATCATAATTTAGTGTTTCACCAGTTTTTGATAATAAACCATATGTAGTATTTGAAAGTTCATTAAATATTTGTGTTTGTTCAGCTGTATATAATGATTTACCTTGAAGATTAAACATTAATGGATATACATTTAATGATTTAAATCTTTTTGTTTCAACTGCTTTTGCAAGTGTTAAATCTTTAAATAATGTATCATCAATTGCAGTACTTACTACAAATAATGATGATTCGTAATTTTCAGAAATATATACATCATAGTAACTTGTTGCAGTACCTTTGTCTTTATTTAATCTAATTGAATTAGATGTAGTAGTAAAATCAAAATTTAGATTTTCTTTTATTTCGTTTGCGATATCAGGATTTTCTCTTAATGTTTTTAGGTCGTCTCCACCACAAGAAACGAATGCTAATAACATGAAAACTGATAAAAATAGACTTATTATTTTTTTCAATTTCATCACTCCATTTTTTAAGTCGTAAAGATTATAGCAAAAACATTCTTAAAATACAAGGAAAAAAAGAGTTGCAATAATTTAAAATTGGACAAACCAAAATTATATTTAAACACCACTTTTCTTTCTTTTATTGTAAAAATATAATAATCTATATATAATGATGGTAAGGAGGCATTTTAATATGGAAATGAAATTTTATCGTTGTAAACATTGTGGTCAAATAGCCGCAATAGTAAAGAAAACAGGAGTTAATATTAAATGCTGCAGCGAAGATATGGATGAAATTATTCCAGGAAGCGTTGATGCGTCTTTAGAAAAACACGTTCCTGCTTTTGAAGTAAAAGATAATATTGTAGCTGTTCAAGTTGGTTCTATTTTACATCCAATGGTAGAAGAGCATTTTATTGAATGGGTTGCACTACAAACAAAATTTGGTAATCAAAGAAAAATGTTAAAGCCAGGTGATAAACCAGAAGCATGTTTTGCGCTATGTGATGGAGATGAAGTAGAAGCTGTTTATGCTTATTGTAACCTTCATGGTTTATGGAAAAAATAATGACAAATAATAATATGAGTGAAGCTTTTTAGCATCATTCATATTTTTTATTTATTATTTAAATAAATAATAACAAATATAAAATTATTGTTAATATTAGCATTTTATGTTAAAATTATTAACACAAATGAGGTTTATTATGGGTGATTTGAATAATAAATCTGAATTAGAAGCAAAAAAAGAAGATGTTAATTCAGATTCACTTAATCAATTTAATACTAAAAAGCCTAAAGTAAAGCACAAAAATCTAAAATATATCTTAAGTTTAGTTTTTTTGGGTGCCTTAATTGCTGTAACAATAATTGTTTTAGCAACCCGTTATAATTTAGGAGAAGTATTTGAAGTAATTGGAACAGTCGATTATACATTCCTAGTTTTAGGTGTTTCAATGATTTTGTTATATATATTTTTTCAAGGTGTTGCAACAAAATTATTATTTAAAACAATAAATAGGAGTGTTGGATTGTGGCCAAATGTTGAATATGCCGCTATTGATTATTATTTTTCAATCATAACTCCTTCAGCAACTGGTGGACAACCAATGGTTATGTATTATATGAAAAAAGATGGTATTTCAGTTGCTGAAAGTCCAATCATCTTGTTAATGAATACAGCATTATATAAAATTGTTTTAATGTTACTTTCTTTAATTGCTTTAATAATGTATCCAAATTATGTAACATCTAAACCATTATTATTAGGTTTATTTATTTTTGGCTTTGCATTTAATTTTATTATTGTTTTCTTATGCTTTTTAGCTACATTTAGAAGAAAAAGCGTTCAAAAATTAGGTGAATTAATCATTAAATTATTACATAAGATGCATATTGTTAAGAATTATGATTTAATTATGTGCTTATTTAATAAAAAGATGGATGAATATGAACAGGCTGCAAATCTAATAAAACAAAATAAATTGAAATATTTTGGTGCATTTATGGCCAATCTTTTACAAAGAGTATCATTCTTTATGGTATCTTATTTTGTTTATTTATCTTTTTGTAAACCATATCCTGAAATCGCAAATTTTAATTTCTTTAATTTGATGTCTATCCAAATTATTATTGCGATATCAGTTGATTCATTACCATTCCCTGGTGGAGTTGGTATTTCAGAAATATTATTTATTTATCTATATGAATTTATATATGGAACTGAAGCTTTAGTTTTATCAGCTGTTATGGTAACAAGAGCTTTAAATTTCTATATACCATTATTGATTACTATGAGCATATTTATTTATAAGCATGTTTCAAATATAATAAGAGACAAGAAAAAGAATAAAGAAGGTGTTTTAGAATGATAGGCTATTATAATTATACAGTTATTTTGACTTATTTAGCTTTATTATCAGGCTCAACTGGAATATTTTTTGCATTAAATAATAATCCATTTGCGGCTATTATTTGCTTGCTGTGTGCAGGATTGTTTGATTTATTTGATGGAAAAGTTGCAAGAACTAAAAAAGATAGAACAATGGATGAGAAGAATTTTGGAATTCAAATAGATTCATTATCAGATCTTATTTCATTTGGTGTTTTGCCTGCTTGTATAGGATATACAGTAGGTATGAAAGAATATTATTTTATTCCAATTTTTGTGATGTTTATATTAGCTGGCTTTATTCGTCTTGCTTTCTTTAATGTAAGGGAATTAAATGTATTATATGGAACAGTTCAAGAAAAATCTACATTTTATTATGGAATGCCTATAACTATGGCATCATTACTTATTCCATCTTTATATATTTTAAAACCATTTATTCCAAATTATTTTTATATTATTTATGCAATATTTATGGGAATTGTAGCAATTTTATTTGTTGCTAAAATTAAATTCCCTAAGCCAAATAAGATTGCGATAATTGGTCTTGCAATATTTGGTACATTACTTACAATTGCCTCAATTGTAATTGGTGTACTTGATTTAAATGGAGTTTTTGGAAATTAATATGATAATAGATCGTAAGACTTTACAGACGAAAGAAGTTGTTATATCTAGTACTCAAAAGTTTTTATATAGAACCTTCTTAGGAAGGCTCTTTTTAAAAATTTTAACTAGAAAATTTATTTCTAAATTTATAGGTTTCTTTTTAAAAACTAGATTAAGCAAAAAAAGAATACCAAAATTCATTAAAGATGGAAATATTAATGTAGATGATTATTATGTCGATAATATCAAATCATATAATGATTTTTTTATTAGAAAAATAAAAGAAGATAGGAGAATAATCGATGAAGATATTAATCATTTAATATCTCCATGTGATTCTAAGCTTCAAGCATTTAAAATAAATGATGATAGTATTTTTAAAATAAAAGATTCTTATTATAGAGTAGAAGATTTATTAAAAAATAAAGAATTAGCTTTGGAATATAAAGATGGTTATTTATTAATATTTAGATTGACTGTTGATGATTATCATAGGTATTCATATATTGATTCTGGTACTAAAGGAAAAAATATTAAAATTAAAGGTGTTTTACATACTGTAAATCCAATCGCTTTAGAAAAATATAATTTTTATAAAACTAATTCAAGAGAATATTCAATCCTAAATTGCGATAATTTAGGTAAAGTTATTATGGTAGAAGTAGGGGCAATTGGAGTAGGTAAGATAGTTAATCATCATCAAGAATATAAATTCAAAAGAGGAGAAGAAAAAGGTTATTTTGAATTTGGTGGTTCTACAATTGTATTAATATTAAAAAATAATTTTAAAATTGATGAAGATATAATTAAAAATACTAATGATGGTAATGAAACAAGAGTTTTGTTAGGCGAAAAAATCGGAGTTGTTATAAAATAATATAAAGCCTTCTAGGTTAGATGACCTTAGAAGGCTTTATTGTTGTTATTTAAATTTAATATTATTTTAATTTTATATAGCTTGTTTCATTATCATATTCTAATTCTGAATTTTTAATTTGTGTTTGTGAATTATTTACAAAAACTAAATTAAAATTAGATACATTTGATTTTGGAGTTTTTATTATGTTTTTACCACTCATTGATGTTTTATTAAGCGCACTAGAAACAATTATATAATATAAATCTAATGTAGTATCATTATTGATTTCAAATATTGGATAATAATCTAGTGATTCTGTATAAATATTGAAATAAAATAATGAGCTATCATATGCTATACATGAATCATCAGCTAAAACTGAACCGATGTTGATTTTGCAATTTTCAGCTACTGAATTAATTAATAATACAGGTACTGTGTTATTGTCAATTTCATTATGAGCATATAATGTAGTTATTTCAATTGTTGTATTATCAGTACCAAACATAATATCATTACGTTTTTTAGTTTCTAAATAGAAATTAGTTATTTTCGCATTAGAATTGATTCTGCCTCCACCAAGTGATGCACGTAAATTGGTGATAGTTATAGGCTTATTATAATTTATTAAGATATCTGATTTTGAATCAATTGTACCTTTATCATCAATTATTTCAATATTAATTTTATCATAACCACTAAATGTAGTAGTAGAATCTTTAATTTTTAATGTGTATTCATCTGATTTTAATTCTACATTATAGAATTCTACATCAAAATCCAATATAATATTTTCAGTTGGTGAAATAATTGTTGGTGAATAATATTCACCATTTGAACCAATATTTGACACGCCAGATATTTTTAATGATGCAATTTTTTTAGTTGGATTTGATAATTTATAAATTCGATTATCAATTGTATCATTTTTTTCATCTAATCTATTAAAATAATTAATTAATTCGAAACGATAATCTTTAGCTTCATTTAAATCTTCAAAGCTTTCATTTAATGATTTTGCATAACCAAGTAGAGTTTCTTTTTCTTCTTCAATTTCATAAATTTTAACTAATTCTAATGTAGAAAGAGAATTAGGCAATTCATATAAATAATTGATTCCGTGTGTTTGATCATTTATTTGATGATCCTTAGTGATATTTTCATTTGATAAGCCAAAATAATTATAAGAAATACCTTTTTCTGAATCATCCCATGTAAAATCAAAATGATACCAATTATTATCTATTTTAGCTAAATTCCACATATGGTTTTGGCCTTTGCTTGAACCACTTACTGCGATATTTTCTAAGCCAAAACGATATGATAAATACAAGAATGTTTTAGCATAACATTCACATACACCTTTTTTATGTTCAATAAAGCCTATGATATTGTGGGCCCATAATTCATCTTCAGGAGTTTCACCATCAGATTTATATGCATATTCCATATTATTTAAAATATATTCATGGATTTTTGTAAATTTTTCTATTTCAGTATTTGAATTTGAAATTAAAGTAGATACAGTACTTACTAAATTATTTATTTTTTGATCTTTTTTAGTTCTTTCTGATGATAAAATGAAATCATCACCAATTGATAAATATAGATGGTTACCTGAACCAGTTAAAATGTGATTGTTTAACCAATAAAATTGAGGATTTTCTAATACGAATATATTCCATACACTTGTTGCTTCATTATCTGTTAGGCCGGTATAATCAAGTGTATCAATAATATAATATGCTTCCCCTTGAAAAGTTTTAGTATCAGATACATCTATATTACTTGCGGAAAATAATTGAGCTGCAGTAAATAATTTTTCATAAAAATCAGAATATTTTTTACCTAAAGTCTTAAATGATTTATAGCCATACAAGCTTTCAAGAGAAATAGTATTATCATATTCTAGTTCTTTGTTACAGATACTACATTTCATTGTGATTTTAGCATCGGTAATATTTGTTGTCTCAAAATTATGTTCAGCTTTTGAATCTACAACGTCATGACCACAAGTTGATGCGTGCCAATGGAATTTATTGTCTGTTTCCCAATTATTACTAAATGTATGAACATGGCTAGCATCTGTGCTAGTTGTTTCAATTTTAGTAGTAGTTACAGGTATTATATTTGATGTTGTTTTAGGCGCTTCTGTTGTAGTATTTGGAGTCGTAGCTGATTTATTATCAGAAGAAGTAGTTTTATTTGGCTTTTCTTCAGTAGTTGTTTTAGGTGTATCTGCTGTTTTAGTTAAGCCAGAATTGTTAAAAAGCTCACACGATGTTAGAAATAAAAGTGGTAAAAGAATAAATAAATATTTTATTTTTTTCATAATCCCTCCCAAAAATATCCAAAAAAAAGCCATGATAGAAAGTCATAGCTTTTTTTACGATGATGTTATTATAATAATTCTATATAAGCGAAATCGCAAGTATTTAAATCGTAAGAAAAATCAACTTCTTGGTTTTTATTTAAATGGTATAATTTACCATTTTCTGTATATCCATTCCATGTTGCGATAACTATTCTTTCTTTGGCAATCTCTTCTAAGAAAGGAAGTAAGTCGATACCTGAATCTTTATCATAAAGAATGGCTTTTTTGTCTAATAAGAATTCTTCTTTGGTGTAAGATTTAAAGAAATCTTCCATAAATTTGTAGACATATCCATTAGTTTTTCCTTCTGGTAATTTTTTTCCAATTATATCATCTAAATTTAAAACTGGAATGCCACATTCTTTTGAATAATTGTGTAAATATTTAGATTTTCCTGAACCAGGTCTTCCAATGATTAATAATAAACGATATTTTTTTTGTTTTAATTCTTCAGTTAATTGCATATGTACCTCCATTTTCTTTAATTATACATTATTTTTCAGTGAAAATGAATATGAAAAATAAATAAATAAAATATTTATTTTTAACTAGTGTTTTATTAATTTTATGCTAAAATAATATATAATGTGAGGGTATGTTTATGCAAGCCAAAAATATAAGAAGTAGAATAGATAATTCCAATATCATTGGATTAGGCGCAATAGCTAAAAAAGAAAAATTAAAAGATCCACTTGTTATTAATTCAACAACCGGAATGCTTTATGATGATGAAGGTAAATTATTTACATATTCATCTGTTGATAAAGTAATAAATCTTTTAACACCAGAAGAAAAATATGCTTATTTTCCAACTGGTGGGACTAAACTTTTTAAAGATGAAATAAAAAAATGGGTTTTTGGTACTTCATATGAATTGATAAAAGAATATTCTGATGTAATACCTACACCAGGTGGGACTGGGGCTTTAGCTAATACTTTTGCCAATTTTTTAAATGATAATGATTATGCACTGCTTCCTAATTATATGTGGACTAATTATGTTCAGATATTAGATGATTCAAATAAATTATATAAAACTTATGATTTATTTTTAAATAATTCATTTAATTTAAATGATTTAAAAAATAAAGCTAAAGAAATATTAAAATTAAAAAAGAGAGTTTTAATAGTATTAAATGATCCTGCTCAAAATCCAACAGGCTATACACTAAAGCCTAACGAAATAGATGATTTAGTTGATGCTTTAAATGATTTAAAAAATGATGGTGAGGTCATATTATTATTAGATGCAGCTTATATTGATTATGCTGATTCTTATGATAAAACAAGATTAAATTTAAGTAAGTATTTAAGATTAGATGATGAAATATTATTGATTATAGCCTTTAGTGCTTCAAAAAGCTTTGGACTTTATGGACTCAGAGTAGGAGCACAGATTATATTATCAAAAAATAAGGACGTATTATATGATTCTTATGAAAGTTGTGTTTATTCAGCAAGATCGAAATGGAGTAACACCTCATCCTTAGGGATAAGCTTAGTATCTAAAATATTAAATGATGAAAAATTAAAAAATGATTATTTAAAAGAATTAGATGAATCAAGGCTGATGTTAAAAAGAAGAAGTGATCTATTTAAAGATTTAGTAAAAAAATATCATTTAAATATTCTTCCATATGATGCAGGATTTTTTTCATCAATACCTTTAGATAATCCAAAATTAGTTTATGAAAATTTAAAAAAGAAAAAATTACATCTCATACCATTTGATACATCACTTCGAATTACACTTTCATCAATTACTTGTGATGAAATAAAAAGAATGGTAGAAATATTAAAAGATGAAATTTAACAACCCGGGTCTATAAAAAATAGACCTTTTATCTTTGGAAGGAGCTTATATGGATATTTTTGAATATATGTATCAATTAGATATAGTAAAAAAAATAATTAATACTCCACACATAAAAGTTGCTAAAACTTGTGATGATTTTAATATTATGACTATCGCTACAGATTTTATTCTAAATGATAATACAATTTTTGTAGTTTTACCAACTTTGTATGAGGCTCAAAATTATTATGATATGTTATCAAATATTGTGAATGATACTGATGTTTTATTCTTTCCAGCATCAGAATTAATATCAGTTTCAATGATTTCTTCATCAACAGATTTTTTATATGAAAGAATTAATACAATCATTACATTATTAAATGAAAATAAAAAGATAGTAGTAACTAATTTAATTGGGGCAATCAAATATGAATTATCACCAAAAAAATGGCTTGATTCAATAATTAAAATTAAAACAAATCAAACGTATGATGTTGATAAATTAGTTTATAAGTTACAAACTATTGGCTATGAAAAAGTATATACAGTTATTAAAACAGGCCAGTTTGCTAAAAGAGGTTCAATAATTGATATATTTCCATTTAATTCTAATGTACCAATTAGATTAGATTTTTTTGGTGATGATATTGAAACAATTAAAGAATTTGATTATGAAACTCAAAGATCAATTAGAGAAATAAATGAGGCAAATATTTATCCAATAAATGAACTTATTTATGATGAAGAAGAATTAAAAATCATCATCAATAAGATTTATTCTTATATGGAAAAATATAATTTATCTCCACTTGAAAAAGAAATGTATGATAAAGATATTTTCAAATTAGAAAACCATGAAAATGTTGAATCTTTAACTAGATATATTGATTTTTTTATTGATGGAAATAATACGATTATAGATTTTAAAGAAAATAAAAAAATATATTTAGTTGATCCTATAAAATCAAAAGAAAGCTTTTCTAGATTACATTTAGATTTAATAGATTATAATGATAGATTAGGTGGAAATAGCTTACATGATTTAAATTTGTTTTTAGATTTTAATAAATTATCAGAAAAAGCTTCAGTCTATTTTGAAGGATTAAGAAGTTTAGGTGAAGTTGATCTTTTAGTTAATGCTAAAAAAATTGATCCATATAAAGGTAATCAGCATCTAGTTATTAATGATTTGGTTGCATATAGTAGAATTACTACTATCTTATCAATTGAAAATAAAGAACGTTATGATAGACTTTATGAATTATTAGATGAAAGAGAAATCTTGATGCATAAAGTAACTGATTTATCAAGAATTGGAAGAGGCGCCATTAACGCTATAGATAAATATTTACCATCATTTATTTTAGTTGATTATGATTTTGTTATGATCAACGAAAAAACAATATTTGAAAGTGATAATAAGCCTAAAAAAACAAAATATAAATCTATTTTTAAAAACGCAATTAAAATATCAAGATATGATGAATTACAAATAGGAGATTATGTCGTTCATTATGATTTTGGAATAGGCAGATATAGCGGTATTACTACTTTAGAGTTATCTGGAATTAAGCGTGATTATATTAAAGTAGATTATGATAAAAATACAGGACTATATTTACCACTTGAAAGAATAAAAGATTTAATGAAATATGCATCAAGTGATGCAGAAGATGTAAAATTAAATACTATTGGGGATGCCACATGGCTTAGAACTAAAAATAAAGTTAGAAAAAGAATTAGAGATATTTCTGATAAATTAATTAAATTATATGCGGAAAGAGAAAACGCAAAAGGCTTTGTTTTCTTAAATGATAATGAAGATCAAGAAAAATTTGAATCTGATTTTGAATATGAATTAACTACTGATCAAAAAAGAGCTTTAGATGAAATAAAAAAAGATATGGAATCAACTAAAGTTATGGATAGACTTTTGTGTGGTGATGTAGGCTATGGTAAAACTGAACTTGCTTTAAGAGCGGCATTTAAAGCTGTATATAGTGGGAAGCAGGTTGCAGTATTAGCACCAACAACTATTCTTTCGCGTCAGCATTATATTACATTTAATGAAAGAATGGAAAAATTCGGCATTAAAGTAGAATTGTTATCAAGAATGGTTGATACTAAACGCCAAAGAGAAATTATAAATGGCATAAAAACTGGCTATGTTGATGTTGTTATAGGAACACATCGCTTACTTTCAGATGAAATAGAATTTAAAGATTTAGGATTATTAATTGTAGATGAAGAACAGCGTTTTGGTGTTGGCCATAAGGAAAAAATAAAACAGCTTAAAGTCAATGTTGATTGTATTACTTTATCTGCAACACCAATCCCAAGAACATTACAAATGTCTTTAGTTGGTATTAAAGATTTATCAATGATTGAAACACCACCTAAAAATAGATATCCTATTCAAACCTATGTTGTTGAAAGAAATGATAGATTAATTAGCGAAGCTATCATTAAAGAAATAGCAAGAGGTGGACAGGTATTTTATTTATATAATTTTACTGAGACTATTGAAGATATGAAAAATTATTTAAATATGTTAGTCCCAGAAGCTAAAATTGTTATCGTTCATGGTAAATTAAATAAGCTTGAAATTGAAAAAAGAATGAACGATTATACTGCTAAAAAATATGATGTTTTATTATGTACAACTATCATTGAAACAGGAATTGATTTACCTTTAACTAACACATTAATTATTCATGATTCAGATAGATTAGGCCTATCTCAAATGTATCAAATAAGAGGTCGTGTAGGAAGAAGTGATAAAATAGCTTATGCATATTTGATGTATGAACCAAAAAAAGAATTGACAGAAGAAGCTGAAAAACGTCTTGCAACTATCAAAGAATTTAATGAATTAGGTTCAGGCTTTAAGATTGCGATGAGAGATTTATCAATAAGAGGTGCAGGAGATATTTTAGGTGAAGAGCAATCAGGCTTCATTGAATCTGTTGGTGTTGATATGTATACAAAAATACTTGATGAAGAAATTAGAGCTAAAAATAACGAAAATGAAGAAATATCAATTCCTGAAAAAGTAGAAAATATAGAATTTGAACCAATTGTATCTCGTAGTATTGATAGTTCTTATATTTCATCTGATAATTTAAAAATTACATTCCACCAAAAAATAAGTAAGCTTTCAAGCACATATGAGCTTGAAGAATTAGAAAAAGAAATGAAAGATCGTTTTGGGGATGTTTCAACTGATTTATTAATTTATATGTATGAAAGATTAATGGATAATCTTGCTAGAAATATTGGTATTATAAAAATAGAAAAAGAATTAGAAAAAGTAGTATTTTATTTTGATAAGGAAAAAGAAATAGATGGAGTCTTTTTATTTAAATTATTAAAAGATGATGATAAAATAAGATTAATAAAGAGAAATGGCTTAACATCCATTGAATTGTTATTTAAAAATAGATTAGTTATGTTAATTAAAATTTGTGATTATTTTACAATCATAAATGATAAAATGAATCATACA
>CAJOOI010000084.1 GCA_905236105.1 uncultured Acholeplasmatales bacterium | reverse complement strand
GGTTCTTTGTTGCAAATATAACCTTGAGGGACTAATTATTATTAAAGCAGATTGATATTGAAATCACAGGCTTAAGACCTGGTGAAAGATTATATGAAGAATTATTATTAAAAACATCAAATGCTGAAAAAACAGCAAATGATAAGTTTTTTGTTGAAAAATCTAAACATCCATTTGATTTGAAAAAGATTGAATAAATAATTTGCCATTTAGAAGAAATAGGACACAATAATAAAGATGTTTTAGAATATTTAAAAGAATTAGAAATATAAAAACGCTTAAATTATATTTATGTAGTATTTTTGATATTTTTATGATAAAATATTTTAAGAATGAAAGATTTATACAAAGTATAAATAAATGAAAGGATTATTGATTATCTGTTATAGATTATCAATTTGGTAACAATATGCAACAAAATCAAAATAGAGAATATTATTATGAAGAAGAACAAGGAATAACATTAGGTGAATTTTTTGGTGTATTATTTGGTAGAAAATTATTATTATTAATTGTTACTTGTGCACTATTCTTAGTTTCTATGATAGTAATATTAATTTATAATGGTAGAACTTCTACATATCAAGGAATGTATTCTTATTACGTAACAGGTTTATCTGATGGTAAATATATTGATGGATCTCGTTTTGATGTTAGAGATTTAGTTACACTTGAAAAATTAAATGAATATAAAGCTGAACATGAAGAATTAAAAAATCTTGATATGTCAAGCATATATTATAATGGTGTAATTGAATCATTAAAATATGAAACAATATATAAAAAGAATGAAAGCAAATTAAACGATAATGATAATGATTATATAGTTGATAAAACAGGTTATAAAATAATTTTAACAAAAAAAGCTTTATCATTAAAAGAAGCTCAAGTATTAACTACAGCAATTGCTGAAGAAGCAAATTTTATTTCTCAAGAAATAGTTGATGCTGCAGATTATACTCAATATTTAACATTATATAACCAATCAAATATATATGATAATCAAGTTAATTATCTTGAAGAACAATATAAATTAATATATGGCAAATATACTAATTTAATTAGCCAATATGGTGATGTTGTATTAAAAAGCGGATTAAGACTTTCAGATGTACAACTTAATATGCAAGAATATTTTCAAAATATTAGCTTTGATTCATTAAGAAATGAAGTTAATTATAATGGTTATGTAAAAGATTATACAGATTATGAGCTTCAACTTGAAAAACAAATTGAATCATTAAATAGAGAAAAAGCAGTAGATGTAAAAAAGAAAACTGAACTCGAAGAGCAAAGAGACAAAATCTTAACTGCTGCATCATTAAGCCAGCTTCAAACTCTAGAATTAAGTCAATATCATGAAGAAATTATTAAATTATCAAATAGAATTTTTGATATTGATGAAGAAATAGAATTATTAGAAAAAAAATTAGATAATAAGGATAGAGAAACAACTGATGCTGATTATAAAGCACAGTTAGATGCCTTCAAAATTAAATTACAGAACCATTATGAAAAATTAGAAGAAATGACTGAAAATTATACTTCTATTGAAAAAGAAATAGTAAAAAAATATTCCTTAGTTTATTATGATTCAAATAGTATTGTTGAAAAAGTAAATGGTATTAGTTTATTAAAATTCTTAATAATTGCCCTACTTGCATCATTTGCGGTAGGATTAGTTGTTAATCTTTGTTTAGACGGTAAGAAATTGACAAGAAAATATAAATTAGCCCATAAAGATGATGATAAATAATTTAGTAATATCATAATACAAATAATTCGTATGAAATATTACTAAAAATATATGAAATATATGTATTATTTGTATTAAGATATTTAAATTGGTATATTTTGACTATGAATACATAGATTAAAAATCTTTAAAATTTAATGTAATATCTGCTTGGGGCGTCCGTCGAAGGCGAACTGTTGTTCTGAAGTCGCTTATAACCGAGCGGATCGATGATGTCAAAGTCATACACAACCCTTACAGAAAATGCCTGAAGGCGGTCAAAACGTCCAAAACGGGAGATAACACGTGGTAAATCTGAATTATCATGTGGTCTCGGATAAAAAGCTCGTTAAGATGACGCAAACCTAGATGAATATGTCGAAAAATGCCGTATTTCATCATATTTTAGGCCTTTTACATGAATTAGTTCACGATTTTCACGTACACGTCAAAATTTAACACTCTTACAAAAGTAAGAAAAAATGATATCCTCTTAGTAAAAGCTAGGAGGATTTTATTTAGTAAGAACCTTTTTGATGCTTACACTAGAAAACAAGTTGGCACAAAAAAAATCATGGTTTTTTCAAAAAAGACTCAAACGAACATGCAATAAAGTGTGCAAAAAGCGGTTTAAAATCGTGTTATAAAATTAACAAAATCGTGGTAAAAGAGTGTTAAAAAAGTTTAGAAATCAATGAGTTGATCATTCGAATAATTGCCACCGGGAATTTAATACAAAAATAGAAAACGAGAAAAGCAGTCAGGTAATGACCAGCAGAAGACCTAATGAATTCTCCTGAAATCATAGCTG
>CAJOOI010000083.1 GCA_905236105.1 uncultured Acholeplasmatales bacterium | reverse complement strand
TGTCAACTTAAACCTGCTCCAGCATATTTTGATGAAATCGAATATATCAAAAATGATGCTCGTACACTAAGTGAATTTAAGGCTGATTTGGATAAGAGAATTATAGAATCATTCCAAAGATGCCAAGAAGGAATTAAAAATAAAGATTTTGATAACGATAATTTTAGACCTACTTATATTATGAGAGAGGCTTTAAAGGCTGCAGGAAAATATATGCTAGTTCGTGGTGAATTAGAAAAAAATGATCCAGCATATGAAGAATTAAAAAATCTAGTTAATGATTCTAAAAATTATTTAAAACAACTTGTTGATAAAGCAATTGAAAATAAAGAATATACTTTTAGAGAAAGCCCTGATAAAGAACCTTCATTTGAAGATTTAGAATTACAAGAAGATTTATTTGATATAGCAAAACAATATGGCACTGAATTTGATGATTTTGTTAAAGAAAACGAAAAAAATATTGGAAAAGACCAAATAAATAAAGACAAAGAAGCTAATCGTGAATTACAAGAACTAGCAAATCAAATTTCAAAACTTGAAAAGAAAGGCGACAGTCAAGAATTAAAAGATCTTAAAGCACAGCTTCAAGAAAAAGTTAATGCATATAAAGAAGATGTCTTAAAATCATTCCGTGAAGGCAATATTTCAGAACATTATCTAACTAGTCGAGTATTCGATTTAGATAATGGTAATTTTAAGAATGTTCCTCAAATGTTTGAGCCTGAAATGACTAAAGAACAATTCTTAAAACAATATGAAAAAGATTTAGTAGAAAAACAACACTATACTAAAGCTGATGCTAAACAAACAATGTCTGAACTTGATGATGAAGCAAAAGATATATTATATTCTCGTCATCAAGAACAAGTTGAAAATAAGAGACTTTTCTTATTACAAAAATTTATGGAAGATAAGAAGCTTGTTCTTCCTAAGACATTTACTTTAACAGATATAGAAAAAGGACCAATTAATCGTGATTTAGCCCAAGAAAAAGAAGAAGTTAAAAAAGATGTTAAAGTTGAAGATAAAAGAAATGATTTTGAAAAAATGCTTGATGATGAAGATGACTTATTCTCTTCAAAAGATGATTTAGCTAAAGTCGAAGTAAAAGAGCAAGTAAAAGAAGCTAAAGTCGAAGAAAAAGTTGAAGTCAAGGAAGAAATTAAGGCTGAGGTAAAAGAAGAAGTCAAAGAAGAAGTTAAGCCAGAAGTCAAAGAAGAAATAAAAGAAGAATCACCTAAATTAGATGAAGTTAAAGTAGAAGATTCTAGCAAAGCTGTTGAACAAATCACAATCGATTTAGATGATGATAACCTAGACATGAATCTTGATAGCTTCGAAGATGATATGTCTAAAGAAATGAAAAAAGATACTTTAGGCAAATAATAAAGATAAAAAATTTACAAATAATGTTAAAAAAATATATTTCTACTTCTATAGTAGTAAATATTTTGACATCATACTTTTTAAAATGTATAATATAAAGCAAGATGGGAGGGGTTAAGATGTTAGTGTATCATGGCTCGAAAAAAGTAGTTCAAAAGCCAAACCCTAATTATAATAAATCTTACCGTGATTTTGGCAATGGTTTTTATTTAACTATTAGTGAAAATAAAGCTAAATGCTATGCTTCATCTACTAAAGCTAAATTAGGAATCATTAGTAAATATGAGCTTGAAACGGATGACTTACGAGTTTTAAATTTAACAGATTATCCAATCCTATCATGGCTTGCTATTTTATATAATAATCGTAAGCCAAATAAAAAAAGATTAAGACAAAATACATTAGATTATTTAAATAAGAATTTCTATATTGATGTTAAAAAATATGATGTAGTTATAGGCTATAGATGTGATGATATGTGGTTTTCTATCGTTGAAGCATTCTTTAATAACGTCATATCAGTTGATTTTATAAATAAATTATTAATAAAAAATAACGAAAACACTGAAGTAGTATTATTAACTGATAAAGCAATGAATAAGCTTAAGTTCATTGGTTATGAAGAAGTTGATAATAATCTTTATTATAAAAATCGTTATAATAATTTCAAAATTGAATTTAGCCGTTATGTTAAACAATTAACAGATGATGATGTTGATGTATTATTAAAAAATAATACAGTTAAGAAAATGATAAATAATTTTGGAATTTGTATGTCGTTTGCTTGTAAATATTTAGGCTTTAATGCAAATGAATTCTTTAAATTATTTGCCTCAAGCAAGATAGCTAAAGAATATGCTAATGGTAATCCAAAATATATTTTTGGTATGTCTGGTGTTGAACTTGCATATGAAATATTAATAGATTTAGGCTTTGATCCTGAAAATGTTATTGAATATGAGCTTGAAAAAGATATAAATTTCTGGGCTGGTAGAATTGTTGCTTATTTACAATATATGCACAATTACAGTTTTAGATATTTAGCCGAAATCATTAATTTAAATTTATTATTAGATCATTTTGAAGAATTATCTAATCAAACACTTAGTTCTATAGATGAATATATATTTAAAAATCTTGTGGTATTTGAATCAAAAAGTAGATTACAATCAAGAAGAAAGCTTGTAGAATTATCACAAACAGAACTAGCAGAAAAAGCTAATATCAATGTTAGAACATTACAACAATATGAAATCAAATCTAAAAACATTAATAATGCTTCTATAACTAATGTTATTAAATTAGCAGATGCTTTAGGCTGCATGATTGAAGATATTTTAGAATACATTTCTAATAAAGAAGATGAAGAAAATTAATTATTGTTAAAATATTAATAATGTAATTTAAATAGGTGCTTGTAATGGATAAGAAGATTTTATTAGTTTGGATGTGTCTACTTACATTTTTAGCTGGTGCTTTAAATGCAATTTCAATAGTGTGGTTTGCCGCAACAACAGTATCTCATTTAACTGGACTTATTTCTAGAATGTCTATAGGGGCATCAGAATTAAGTTGGGCTACATTTTGGGCTGGTTTTAGAGTTGTTTTAGCTTTCTTTTTAGGTGCTATAGTATCAGGCTTTATAACTGCTGAAAGAGCCTTTGTATTAAAAAAAAGGTATGGCTGTATTATTATAACAATTGGTGTTTTACTTATAATTCCATATTTCTTATATGATAATGTTGATAAAATTTATAGCATTTTGATATTTGCTTTCGTAATGGGGATGCAAAATGGTATGGTTGTATCAATTAAAGGTGTAGTAGTAAGAATGACTCATATGTCTGGTAATGTTACAGACTTAGGTGTATTTATTGGTTATAGACTTAGAGGCAATAAAAATGAAAAAGGTATAACTGGAATTGTACCTTTACTTGCATTATTAAGTTTCTTTGTTGGTGGTGTTTTAGGAATAATATTATTTAAATCAATTTCAAATATTGTATTCCTTATAATGGCTTTCATTTACATATTACTTGGGATTTTATATTTTGTGGCAAGAATTCATTTTGTAGATAAAGATTTTAATGGCATTCCAGATGAATTAGAAAAAAAGTAGAGGGAAAATATGAAAATATCTGAATTACCAAAATTTAAATTAATATTTTTAATATTACAAATGGTATTAACATTTGTATTGTTATTTATATCTGTTTATTTACTTATATTTGTTATTTCAAATAATTTAGGTGGATGGATGATAACTTCATATATATTTATCATCATATCTATTATAGCAATGCTATATTATGGATTTTATGGTTATAAATCTGGCATAAAAACATATCAATTATCAATATTACCATATTTAGTTGCGATATTGATAAATGTGATGTTGCCTAATCGTAATGCTTTTCAAATAGGTGTTTTAGCAACTCTTTTAGCTTTCACCTTTGGATTCTTATTAAGGCAAGAAGAAAAGAAATTTACATTAATGATTGGAATATTTATGATTATTATTTCATTAACATTTTCTATTTATTCTGCAATTACAGCTAATGTTAAATTTTTAGGTGATATTTCATCTAATTTCTTGACATATTTATCAATGTATTTATCAATATTTATTCCGACAATTATGTCTGTTACAATATTTTTGACATATTATTTTAGAATAAAAGAACAATAATTTATATAAAGAATAGAGCCCC
>CAJOOI010000082.1 GCA_905236105.1 uncultured Acholeplasmatales bacterium | reverse complement strand
CTTGATAAATATAACATCAATCTAATACCTTTAAAAATATTATTTAATGATAAAGAATATTTAGATACTGAATTATCAAAAGAAGAATTCTATGATAATTTAGTAAATAAAAAAATATTTCCTAAAACATCTTTACCTAATTTAACTTCAGTTGAAGATGAAATAAATAATTTAACTAAAGAAGGAGACGATGTAATTATCGTTACCTTATCTAGTGGTATTAGTGGAACTAATAACGCATTTAGATTGATGTTTGAAAACAATCCAAAAGTCAAAATAATTGATAGCTTAGGTGCAGTAGGTATTATGCGTTTAATAATTGAAGAAATTATTAAAAACATTAATGAACCAGTTGATAAAATATTAGAAAAAGTTAATGTTTTAATTCCAAAAATTAAGCTTATGGCAGTACCTGATACATTAACATATTTACTTAGAGGTGGAAGATTATCAAAAAAAGAATGGTTAATTGGTTCAATTTTACAAATTAAACCAATTATTGGCTTCATAGACGGAAAAGTTAAAGTAGTTGAAAAAACAAGAGGCATCAAAAAAGCAATGAGAATTATCATTGATACTGTATCAAATAATGCCAACTTAAATTACCCAATAATTGCACCATACACTTACAATAGAGAAAATGTAGATGAATTAGTAAATCAATTACCAGATAACATCAAAAATGATGTTAAAATATATGATGATTTATCATTTTCTATTGCCGCTCACTGGGGTCCTGGAGCTTATGGCTTAATTTATGTTGAAAAATAACATTTTAAAAAAAATACAAAATCTAGGTTTATGGATTAAAAAATAACCTAGATTTTTTATTTTGTCTTTATTTTTTATCACAAATTATAAGAAAACGCTTGAAACATAAAATAATTATATAATTATTTTTCTAATTGTGATAAAATAAATAGGACGCAAAAAAAAGGAGTATGAATAATATGGCAGAATATAATCATATTAAAATAGAGAAAAAATGGCAAAAATATTGGGAAGATAACAACACATTTTATACAGATGTTTGGGATTTTTCAAAACCAAAATATTACATCCTAGATATGTTCCCATATCCATCTGGAGAAGGACTACATGTAGGACATCCTGAAGGATATACTGCAACTGATATTCTTGCCAGAATGAAAAGAATGCAAGGCTATAATGTATTACATCCAATGGGATTTGATTCATTTGGACTTCCTGCAGAACAATATGCAATAAAAACTGGTAATAACCCAGCTGATTTCACAAATAGAAATATCGAAATCTTCAAAAAACAATTAAAAATGTTGGGTCTTTCTTTTGATTGGTCAAAAGAAATATCAACTTGTGATCCATCTTATTACAAATGGACACAATGGATTTTTATTGAATTATATAAAAAAGGCCTAGCTAAAGAAATTGAAATGCCAGTTAACTGGTGTGAAGAATTAGGCTGTGTTTTAGCTAATGATGAAGTAATAGATGGCAAGAGTGAACGTGGTGGCTTCCCAGTTGTTAAGAAAAATATGAAGCAATGGGTATTAGATATTCCTAAATATGCAGAAACATTACTTACCAATTTAGATAAACTTGATTGGCCAGAATCTACAAAAGAAATGCAAAGAAACTGGATTGGAAAATCAGTTGGTGCTCATGTAGATTTTAAAATCAAAGGTCAGGATAAAACATTTAGAGTATTTACAACTAGACCAGATACATTATTTGGTGCTACATATTGTGTTTTATCACCAGAGCATAAATTAGTATCATCTATAACTACAAAAGAATGTTTAGATGATGTAACTAAATATCAAAAAGCTTGTGCAAATAAAACTGAAAGAGAAAGAACAGATGCCAAAGAAAAAACAGGAGTATTTACAGGCGCTTATGCCATAAACCCTGTAAATGGCAAAGAAATCCCAATCTGGATTGCAGATTATGTTTTAGCAAGCTATGGTACAGGTGCAATTATGGCAGTTCCTGCTCATGATGAACGTGATTATGCATTTGCTAAAAAATTTAATTTACCTATTATTGAAGTCTTAAAAGGCGGAAATATCGAAAAAGAAGCTTATACTGAAGATGGTATCCATATTAATTCAGGCTTCCTAGATGGTTTAAATAAAGAAGATGCAATAAATAAAATTTGCCAATTTTTAGAAGAAAACAAAATTGGTAAAAAAGCTATAACATATCGTTTCCGTGAATGGATATTTGCTCGTCAAAGATATTGGGGAGAACCAGTACCTATCGTTCATTATGATGATCATGATGAAGCATTGCCAATAAATGAACTTCCACTTGTTTTGCCAATTTTAAAAGATTACAAATCTAAAATTAATGGAAGACCTCCACTAGAAAATGATGAAGAATGGTTAAAATATGTAAATAAAGATGGAAAAATTGGCAAAAGAGAAGCTAACACAATGCCAGG
>CAJOOI010000081.1 GCA_905236105.1 uncultured Acholeplasmatales bacterium | reverse complement strand
TTAGGGTTTAAATCAATTGATGTTAAGCTTGAACAGAATTCAAAACATTTAGTTGTAATAACTGTAATTTCAGTAGATAAATCGATAGATTGTAATGAAGAACAATCAGAGAAAAGTCCCTCGCTTAAAACGTGGGCTTCATAAATGACAGTTATTAATCTTGAATGCTTGAAAGCATATTTACCAATTTTTGCATTAGCATTAACTTCTATATTTCCTACATTTTCAGGTACAATAATGCTTTCAATCTTACGACAGTTTTCAAAAGCATAATCACCGATTGTATATAGTCCTTCGCCTAATGTAACTACTTTAAGCCCTTGCATATACAATCCTTCATGATTTGATGATCTAAATGCTTTATCACCGATAAATTGAATGCCATCAGCGTTAAATGATTCATTTTCAACATATTCTGTTAAAAGCATATCTTCAAATGCAGATGCACCAACACTTGTAAGTAGTGGTGTAAATTCAGGCCAAGCTACTATTTGACGATTAGTTGAATCAGTTTTAGCTACATATGGATTATCGCCAATTGTTTTTATATTAGCACAATCATTATAATCAAATAGTGTGTTATTGAAATTTGCACGAACGAAGGCTCTACTGCCAACTGATGTCAAAGATGAAGGAAATTTAATAACATTTATTGGTAAATTGCCAATATGTGTATTACTCAATAAATATCTTAAGTGCCATCCACGAGATGGACGTTCTGAAACACCGTTGACTGTATACCAAGAATAACCATCATACCATTGCCAATATTCACGATATATTTTAAATTCGCTTGAAATACCAGTTACATTTCCTGGAATTGAAATACTGTAGTTATCTTTTGGGAAGTTATTATGATGTCTATAAATGCCATCAGAATCAGCATGCCATGAATCATGAACTTTAAACACAACATAATCTAGAATTCCATTTGCATTAACGCTCCATACTGAAACTTCGTCATTATCATAAGTAACAGAATCGAAATTATAATTTTCACTAGCTTCTACTTCGTTTGTTTCACTAGATATGGCATTTGCTAAAGCAAAGCATGAAACAAAAACTAGAACTAACGCAACTAATGAAATAATTCTAATTTTGAATTTATTTAAATACTTCAACATAATACCACTTCCTTTCTAGCTTTTGTTATCAATTTCAAAGTAAAAGACATATTATCTTTTTTCTTATACCTATTGAATTCCCATTTTAATTTCATAACTACCACTGCCTTTCAAGCAACATTTATATTCCATTATTTTATATTTATATAAAATATATTTTCCTGGCTCAATTCTACATTTTTTATAAAAAAATGTCAAACATTTTAAGCTATTATTTAGCGCTTTTAGGCTTAAAACAGACAAAATACTTAAATATCGTTTTCATAAGGCTATTTTTATAATTTAAATCGTTTTTATTTTTTTTATTTTTGTAGCAATATACACATAAAATTAGCGTAATAATTCTTACACTTTAAATATTAAAATAATTGAATTTTATTAATTTTTTTAAAATTAACCAAATTGAATAACTGTCGCCTGAATTAGTAATTGCTTTTGCAGGAACTGTATTCAAACAATTAAAACAGCAATCATGATTGCGTTTATAGCTACACTCAAACAAAAATAAAAAAAGGTGAATTTTATCACCTGTTCTTATTATTTTTCTATGCTAATTTTTCCAATTCTTAAAGCTGCTTATGATTACAAAAATGGCACTCATTTTGCCAGTTAATAAACCGACTTGAGTGCCATTTTTTAATATTAATTTTGATAATAATTAATTGTAACTGTAGTTGGCAAAGCTTTATTTCCAAATTGAATTTGATTCCAATTATCTTGTGTGCCAAGATATGTTACAACAAGTGAAGCACTACAACCATCAAATGCAATTTCATCAATTGCTTTAACGCTTGTAGGAATTGTTACGCTAACTAAATGATCACAATCCTTAAATTGACCAGTAGTAATTTTAGTTAAACCATTTTTTATTTCAACAGATGTAAGGCCTCTACATCCATCAAATACATATTCTCCTAATTCTATTATAGTTGAAGGAATACTAATTTCAGTCAAATTACTACAGCCACTAAATGCATAATTATCTATATATTTCAATCCTCCAGGTAAAGCAAATGATGAAATATTACAATCTTTAAATGCTCTTGCGCCAATAGATTCTAAATTAGTTGAAACTGTTATTTCATCTAATCTAGTACAGCCATTAAATGCATCATCTCCTATTGTAGTTAATAAATTCTTATCAGTTACTGGATCAGCATAAATTGTAACCTTAGTCAAATTAGTCATTTGTTTAAATGCTTCAGCTTCAATTGTTGAAACAGGTAAATCACGATATCTTGAAGGTATAATTAATTCAGTATTATCTATTGTAGTATTAAATTCACCTCTTGATACTGAATAAGTATTATCAGCAAGTAAAGTATATACTAAACCACTTGATGCTACATACCAAATAGCTATTTCGTCATTTTCACCATAATACCAACATGTATTTTCATATTTTGGTTCTGAATCTCTATAATAATAGATTACAACATCTGATAGATTTCCATTGCCTGATGTTTTGTTAATTGCATTCCATTGTTCCATAGATGTGCCTTTATAATATATTTTTTCAAGATTAGATGTGCCATTAAATGCAGAATTGCCAATCTTATTTATATTATCAGAAATAATCATAATAGATACATTGTTAAAATTATATAATGAATAAGCTTTAATTTCTGTTATATCATCTTCAATTATATAATTTGAAGAATCTCTTTCTTCAAATATATTATTCTTATATTCATTAAATATTACATCATAATACATTGGGTTAGAATATTCATTTTCAAAATTAATTGATACCCATTCATTAAGACTACCATAATAATTTAGTGTAGTTAATTTTTCCGAACTTAAATTCTTAAATGCATCTTTTTTAATATCAGTAATACTACGAGGCAATGTAATATTTTCAAGCTTATCACAGCCATCAAATGCATTTTCATCTATTAATGTTGTTAAAGAAGGAATATTTAATTCAGTAATTATACTTCCTGCAAATGCATATTTACCTATTCTTGTAACCTGATCAGAAATAACAATTGTATTTAAGCTTGTAGTACCATTAAAGCTATAATCATTAATTTCAGTTATGCCTCTTGTTAAAGTTAATGAAGTTAAACTACTATTATTTTCAAATGCATGAGCGCCAATTGAATTAATATTATTAACATTATTATTTGTATCAAATACAAGTGTTTCAACATCTTTACAACCACTAAATGCATAATTTCCAATTGATACAACTGTATATGGAATAATTAAATCTTTAATAGATTCACATCCACTAAATGCATAATCGCCTATAGTCTCAAGTGGAGCTGATGCAAATGATAATTGAGTCATAGAACTACAATTATAGAATGCATATTCATTAATATATTTTACATTACTACCAAGTGTTAATGATTCTAAACTAATACATTCATTAAATGCATAATCATCAATTGTAACTAAAGTATTTGGTAATGAAATTGATGTTAATTTAATATCATTTTCAAATGTATTTTTATTAATAATAGTTACAGATTCAGAACTTGTAGCATTGTAAGCTTGTGGAATTGCAAAATTAGTAAGACTACTACAATTTGCGAATGCATATTCGCCAATCGAAGCAATAACACTATTTTCTGCAAATGTTATGCTTTTTGCCAAACTACATCCATCAAATGCATTATTGCCTACATATTTAACTGTCTTAGGAATTACAAATGTTTCTATTCCATCGCAACCAGCAAATGCATAATCACCAATTCTTTCTAAGATACTTCCATTAGTACCAGTATTTATAACTTTAATAGAATTACAGTTATAGAATGCATAATTACCAATTTCAGTGATATTATCAGCAATTTGAATTGAATATGGAGCTGTAGAATTAAATGCATAATCATTTATCTTATATGGAATAATATTATTATTAGCATCTTTTAAAGTGTTTAATACATAAACATTTTTATTTGATGACTCTGGTTTTATTAAATAATAATTATTATCTACTTTAGCAAACCAGTAACTATAAGTTTGTGAATCTTGTGTTATCGTCTCATCTTTAAATAATATACTATCTTCTTCAAAATTTGTATGATGTTTTAGCATATATTTAGTTAATCCACCATCATTATTATCATTTAATTCCATATTACCAGCATAATATAGTTCAACTAATCTATAGCATGAAGCAAATGCATCTTGGCCAATTTCAGTTAATTCGTTACCTAAAATCTTAACAGTCATAATATTATTTCTAGCTTTAAATCCTTCAGATTTAATTCTAGTAACAGGTAAATTACGATATCTTTCAGGAATGATGATTTCATCACTTGTTGCATCCCCTCTAGATACTGTATAAGAATTATTTTCAGATAATTCATATAATAAGCCAGATGTAGCAACTGAATATACACCCTTAACTGTCTTATTTGTATCTGTATAATGCCAAATTGTTGCCTCATATGGTAATTCATTTTCACTATAATAATAAACAAATGAATTCGCAATAGATCCAGCATTTGCTAAGCCTTCTATTCTATCCCAATCATCTTTAGTTGTATCACTTAGATATACTGTTGTAAGCTTACCACAATTTGTAAATGCACCTGTTGATATTACAAATAATTCATCATCCTTATTAATAAATCTTTCAATGCTCAATGTTGTTAATTCAGTACAATCTTTAAATGCATATTCGTCAATTGATTTAACATTTTCAGGTAATGTAATATTTGTTAATGATCTTGCGCCACTAAATGTATAAGCTTTAATTTCAGTTATTCCGGTTGGAATATTAATGTTTCTTAATGATCTTGCACCACTAAATGCACCTTCACCTAATGAAGATAGATTTGTAGGTAGATTATACGTTGTTACTGTTGTTGCATCCTTAAATGCATAATTACCAATAGTTGTAACTGAATTAGGTATATTAAATACATATACACTATTTACACCACTAAACGCATAATCATCAATTATTTGAAGTTCTTCTGGTAACTCTATAGAAGTAATGCTTGTATCACCTTCAAATGCGTGCTTACTAATTGTTGTAACACCATTATGTAAATTAACATTTGCAAGGGAAGTTGCACCACTAAATGAATAATCATCAATAATTGTTGTTAAAGCTGGTATTGTAATGCTTTCTAATGAAGAACAATTACTAAATGCATGTTTACCAATTGTTGTAAGACTTTCTGGTAAGGTGATGCTTGTCAAATTGCTACAGCCACTAAATGCACCATCACCTATAATTACTATATTAGGTAATGAAATATCTATAAGGCTAATACAATTGCTAAACGCTCCATTATAAACAAATTCATTATCATCTTGAAGAACTTCACCATCGACTTTTATAACATTGTCTAAGCCAGTTATTGTAGTTAATAAATCACAGCCTTTAAATGCATTTTTATTAACTACTTTAATATTTGTTTCTCCATTAATATTAGGTAATATAGAAACTTTTGTTAATTTAGTCTTATTAGAGCTAAAATCACCAATTTCTTCTATTGCTTTTCCTCTATATCCTGCTGCAATAATAATTTCTTCAAATGAATCATCACTAATAATTATATCTTCATTATCTTTTACAACAGTTGCAGTAAATGATGCTATATATTTATCAGTTAAATTATTTAAAGTATAAGTTAAGCGACTACCGCTATTATATAATGTTGGAACTTCATTTGAATAATACCAATAAGTATCTTGATAATTAGCATCTACATCTGAATAATAATATATATTCTTATTTTCATATGCATTTGCGCCTGTAATTTCTGCAAATGAATTTAATTCATTGCCAGCATAATAAATACTTACAAGTGAATTATTAAATGCATTTTCGCCAATTTTTTCAACAGTCTTTGGTATTAATACACTTCTAATATTATAAGAATTAAAGCCTGAAGCTTTTATTTCTACAACTGGTATATCTCTCTTTCTTGCAGGGATAATTAATGCATCATCATTATATCCATCATCTGCCGAAACTATATATCCATCATTTGTGTTATTAAGTTCAAATCTAAGATTTAAAGAACCTACTTTCCAAATCTCAATATTTCCATTTGAATCATAATGCCAACATGTATCGTCAAATTCTGGTTTATTAATTGAATAATAATATAAATATCTATTATTAACATTTGAATCTATAAACGCATCATTATGATTAACTGATGCCCAATTATCAATTGATCCTAAATAATAAATATTTAATAATTTCTCACAATTTGTAAATGCTGATGAAGAAATTGAATTAATTATTCTAGGTAACATAACAAATTCTAAATAATGGCAATTCATAAATGCTTCTTCATCAATTTTGCCTTTTTCACCATCAAGATTACCAGTTATGATAATTTTAGTAATGCCTGTATTCTTAAATGCTTTTTTGCTAATAAGCTTTAAATCATTATTTAAATTAATATTTTTAAGTGAAGTACAATTTTCAAATGCACTTTCACCTAAATCTATTACCATAGATAAATCAATTCCTTGAAGTTGGTTACATCCATTAAATGCATTTTCTTTTATAGTCACTAACTTAAATTCACCTTCAAATCCAGTAAATGAAGTTGCACCTATAAATGCATTTTCACCAACAGTAATTAGATTATTACCTAATACTGTAATCTTTCTTAAATTAGCATCATTAAAACCAGATGCTTTAATTGTTGTTACAGGAAGTCCATTATGAATTGCTGGAATAATAATATCAGTTAATTCAGATAATTCGCCACTTAAGCTTACATCATAAGCAATAATATTTTTATCTGTATCATTATCTAAAATCTCACCATAAATCAATTCTGATGAAGAAACTTGCCATATTTCTATTTCATCATTAACATAATGCCAGAATGTATTATCTGCAATTGGAGATTCAGATGAATAATAATATAAATAATTAAATTGACTAAATCTTACATTAGTAAAGCGTTCATTCCAATCATCCATTATTGAATCATAATAAATCTTAATTTCTTTTTCTTCTGTTCTTCCTGCAAATATATAATCACCGAGATTAATTAAATTCTTAGGTAACAATATTGAAGAAATATTTAGACATCCGGTAAATGCATTACCACCAATTTCTTCTAATTCAGCAGGCAAAATAATATTTTGAAGCGAAGTCGCATTCATAAATGCATATTCACCAATTGATTTAATTCCTGAAGGAATTTCAATATTAACTAATGAAATATCGCCTCTAAACATTGATACACTAATTTCAGTTAAATTAATTGATAAAGTTACATCAGCTAGACTTACACAATTTCTAAATGCTTCTTCACCGATTTTTAATACAGTATTAGGAATTATAGCTTCTTTTAAAGTTGAATCCATGAATGCTCCTCTACCGATTGTTGTTAAATTATCACCTAAAATAACAAATCTTAATATTGAAGCACCACTAAAGCCATTTGCAGCAATTGTTGTTACAGGCTTACCATGATATTCACTTGGAATAACAACATTGACATCTGTTGCATCTCCCATAGCTACTGCATATTCATTATTGGCAATAAGTGTAAATCTTAAGCCACTCGATGCAATTTCCCAAATTGTTGGAATACCATTTTGATAATGCCATTCTGTTGCCTCAGTAATAGGTCTTACCAAAGAATAATAATATACATATGCGCCTAAATCAGCAAAATAATTATTAATTTCTTCAAATTCTGCTTCGCTACCTTGATAATAAATACTTTCTATCGAAGTATTTAAGAATGCATCATCACCAACAGTTTTAATGCTTGATGGTATTATTATTTCAACTAAATTTAATGAATTACTTAATAAGCCTTCACTTATATTTGTTATTGAATCAGGAATTATAATATTAGAAATACCTAATAATCCACTTAAAGCATATGCACCAATCTCTGAAACTGAATTTGGTAAAATTAATTCTTCTATACTCTCGCAATTTTCAAATGCATATGCACCAATTGTTGTAACATTATGAATTCCACTAATTTCTTCAAGACTTATACAACCACTAAATGCATAATCTCCTATTTCTTGTAAATTATTACCTAAAATAGTAACAGATTTAAGATTTTGATAATCTTTAAATGCATCATTACTAATCTTAGATACAACTCTACCATTATATGTTGCTGGAATGATTATTTCTTCAACAGTATTATCATTACCACTTACTTCATATTCATTATTACTGATTAATGTATAAACTAATTCTTCTGATACTGTCTTCCAAATTGTCTCAACACCATCAACATAATGCCAATATGTATTACTTAATGTAGGTTCATCAGCTTTATAAATATAAACTATATCAGAATTAATTGAATCATTTTCTATATTATCGACAATAATATTATTAAATGATTCAAGTGAACCTAAATAATAAATTCTTTCTAGATTTGTATCACCAAATGCGTAAGCATCAATTGCTTTATTAGAATTATCTAATGAAGTTGGAAGTGTAATTTCTTCTAACCTAGTTGTATTCATAAATGCATAGCTTGAAATAAATGTTAAGCCTTCTGATAATCTAACTTTCTTCAAATTAGTTAAATTACTGAATGCATATGCACCTATTGTTATATATGTATCTGGAATTACAACTAATTCTGTTCTATTTGAAGATACAAATCCATTATCGCTAACCTTTGTTACAGGAAGTCCTCTATAAATTCTAGGTAAAATAACTTCAATTAAATTTGAACTTCCTTTAGCTATTTCATAACCAACTATTTCATTATTATTTATTATTTCAGTATATTGATATAAAGAATATAATTCTGTACCAAATATTTCTGGTTGATTATCTACATAATGCCAATATGTCTTATATGAATCAGTATTCAAATCAGTTAGATAATATATATTTGTATTATTATTAAATACATAACCAATTGAATCAAATAATTCTTTATTACCTTCAAAATAGATTTCATCAATTGTAGAATCTGTAAATGCATCAATTTTTATATTTGTTATAGTATTTGGAATAATAATTGAATCAATATTTATATTCTTAAAATCAATAATAGATGTTACATTCTTACCTAAATATCTTGCAGGAATAATAATATTATCATCAGTAACAGATCCAATTGATACACCATATTTATCATTATCTATTTCAGTATAGATTAAGCCTAAAGTTGAAACATTCCAAATCTTAGGTAAATCATTCTCATAATACCAATATAAATCAGATTCATCTGGTCTTATATCGCTGTAATAATAAATCTTTTTATTGCCGAAGGATGAAACAATACCATCATCTTTTGTGCCTTTATAATAAATGCTTGTTAAATTTATACAAGAAGTAAATGCATTTTCATCTATTGTTGTAATTGAAGAAGGTATTACTAAATTTTCAATTGTATCATTTGAAGTAACACTTATAGCTTCAATTTCCTTAACAGGCTTACCTAAATAGTTTTCAGCTATAATAACCAAATTATTTGTACCTTCATATTTTTCAACAATATAATATTCTTCATTTTGGTTCAATCTATATGTAATGCCATTTGTAGATGGTTGCCATATTTCAATTTCATTATTTACATAATGCCAGAATTTATTGCCTAATGCAGGTGGATTTTCAGTATAGAAATATACCATTATTTCTTCACTAAAGCTATTTCCTGCGCCTATTTCAACTAAATTCCATTCTTCTTCTGAACCTAAATAATAAATATTACTAATATTATGACAGCCTTCAAATGTATATGCACCAATAGTTTTTAATCCTCTTGGGATAACTATATCTCTTAAATTTTCACAACCGTTGAAGGCAGCTGTACGAATTATAATGATATCTTCTGATAATGTTAAAGAAGTTAAATTATTGCAGCCATTAAATGAATAAGCGCCAATTGTTGTAACTGTATTTGGAATTATTACATTAACTAAACTACTACAATTATTAAATGCTTGAGATGATATAGCAATCAAAGTATCTGGTAATGTAATATTTGTTAAGCTTCTACAACCATTAAATGCTGCATTATTAATTGTTACAACATTTTCCATACCAGTTACTGTCGTGATATTACTATCACCAGCAAAAGTATATTCATGAATTTCAGTAACTAGTGGTGAAATATTAACACTAGTTAAGCTTAAGCATCCATTAAATGCATAAACTCCAATATCAGTAATTGTATCTGATAATATAATATTAGCAAGCAACCTTGCGCCATTAAATGCATATTCACCTATATATTCCAGATTAGAAATACCACTAACTTCTTCTAATAATTCACAATTATTAAATGCTGAATCTCCAATATTTCGCATATTATTGCCTAATATTTTAACACTCGTTACATCTAATCCTTCAAATGAATTATCAATAATTCTATCTACTACAATATGTCTATATGTAGCTGGAATTATTATTTCATATGAATTTGCATTACCAAATTCAACTCCATAAGATGTAATCTCATCATTAGAATCTAATATCGCAACATAAGAAAGTCCAAATGTTCCAACTTGCCAAATTGTTGGATTATTGTTGCTATCTAAATACCATAATGAATCTTCATCGATAGGAAGATTATCTTCTACTTCAGTATATTCATAATAATAATATAATTTAGCAGTATTTAAAATATCATTATTTGAGCCAGCTAAATTTAGAAGTTCATTCCAACTAGCTAAATTAGTGCCTCTAAAATAAATATTATTAATATTATTACATTGAGCAAAAGCTCCATCACCTATAGCTTCAAGTGAATTTGGTAAAGTAATATTTCTTAAGAATGAATTTCTTGCAAATGAAGAAGCACCAATTCGTTTTAGTTCATTACCTAAAATAACTAATGATGTAATTTGATAAGTTGATTCTATAAATGCTTCATCTTCAATTCCAACAACTGGAATTCCTCTATAATATGCAGGAATCACAAGCCTTGATGCTTGATATGAAGTTTGACCTATTGTGTATTTCTTTGTATTTTCATCATAAATATAATTTAAATCAAATGGCACTACACTAAGCTCTATTATTTCTTGTGAAACATCTGATTCATAATGCCAATATGTTGCTTCTGAATCTAGTGCATCAGCATTATAACAATATACAAATATATTATTATTGATATTAAAACTGTTATTATTCCAAGCATCTATACTACCTTCAAAATAGATTTTTTCTAAATTTAATGCACCATCAAAGGCAGTAGATGAAATTTCATTAATTGTATCTGGTAAAACAATTGAGTAAACTGTAGATAAATTCTTAAATGCATCATCACCAATCTTCTTAACCTCTTTACCTAAATAATATTTAGGAACAATTATTAATTCATCATCAACATTTGTAGCTAAAGATAATTCATAATAATCACCAACTAAATTAAATTCTAGGCCAGTTGCTGAAATTTGCCATAATTCAATTTCATCATTTTCATTATAATGCCAATATTTATTGTTTTCATTTGGCCTTGTTTCACTTAAGAAATATACATTAACATTATTATTAAATGCATTATTCTTAATGATATTATTCCATTCAGCCTCGCTACCTTTATAATAAATGCTTGTTAAATTTGTACAAGAAGTAAATGCATTTTCTTCAATTTCTGTAATATTCTTACCAATAATGATACCTCTTACACCTAAATTATTAAATGCACCAATTAAAGTAACAGGAAGTCTTCTATATCTATCTGGAATAATAACTAATACATCATTACCATCATATGATTTAACGATATAATTATCATTTAATAATTCAAATGATAAATCAGAATTTGTCACTTTCCAAATATGAGCTTGACCATCAACAAAATGCCAATAAGTATCATTTTCAATGCTTAATACATCATTATAATAATATATCTTAGCATCACTTAAAGCTCTGTTATTTGCACCAATTTGAATATTATTCCAATCACTACTATTTCCTAAATAATAAATAGTTTCTAAATTTGTACAACCATTAAATGCATATGAACTAATTGTCTCAATTGAATTCGGAAGAATGATTGCCTTAAGACTAATATTATTTAATAAAGAACGTGTGCCAAGTGTTTTAACACTTCTTGGAATATTTATCGTAGTTAAATCACGGCATCCGCTGAATGCATTATCTTGAATTGTAATTAAATTATTACCTAAGATTGTAACGGTCTTAAGATTAATAAAATCTTTAAATGCGCCATCTTCAATAATTGTAACAGGTAAATTATTGTAAGTTGCAGGAATTGTAACCTCAGTAATATCTTTATTGTTTATATTTCCTTTTACTTTATACACATTATCTTCATCAATTAATGTATATATTAAATCTTCTGTTGCATAGATCCAAACTTCTGTCTTACCATTTACATAATGCCAATAATTTCCACTTACATTATCTTCAGCACTATAATAATATACATTTACAGTTTCAGGGAATGCAAAAGCTGAAGTTGATGCATCATAATATACAGTAGTAATATTTGCACCATCAAATGCTCCTTGTTCTATTGTTATAACAGTAGATGGAATGAATAATGATCTTAAATTAGCATTTTTGAAATTAGTTATAGCTGTTACATCCTTACCATTATATTTAGATGGTATAACCACATCTATATTATTGTTATTATTTAAGGCAACACTATATTCACTTCCATATGCAGTATATGTTAAATATGAAATATTCCATACCTCAGGTACATCATTTACATAATGCCAATATTCATCATTATTATCAGGTACATTTTCTGAATAATAATATAATTTTACACCACTAATATTTAATTTATTAACTATATCATCAGTCTTTGATCCATGATAATAAATAGTTTTTAAATTATCACAATTTGCAAAAGCATCTAACCCAATTTCTGTAATTGAATCAGGGATGATTATTGATCTTACATTTGAGCCATTAAATGCATAATCTGCAATTGATGTAACTAATTTATTATTATGATATTTAGGAATTACAACTTGAATATCTTTAAGATTAGTTCCTTCATGTACTTTATATGAAACTACTTGTGTACCATCTAAGATATTTTCATAAACTAAGCCAACAGTTGAAACTTCCCATATTTCTATTTCATCATTATCAACATAATGCCAATATTTATCATTAGTTGAAGGAATATCTTCACTATAGAAATATACTGATGCAGCAAAAGTATTATCTCCCATAATAGAAAGCCATGCTGCTTCATTATTATTAAAGAATATATTTTCAAGCTTATTACAATTTGCAAAAGCATTGTATGCAAGCTGAGATAAACCTCTTGGTAAAACAATTTCAACTAATTTATTACAATTTGCAAAAGCACTACCCAAAATACGTATTAAATTACTATTTTTAGATAGATTAATATTCACTAAATTTGTACAATCATTAAATGCATATGTAGAAATATTTAATACATTATCAGGTATGTCAATTTGAGTAAGCTTAATACAACCATTAAACATATAATCCGTAATTGTTATTAAATTATTTGGTAATACTACACTAGATAAATTAATACAATCAGAGAATATTGAATTACCATAATTAATTACAGACTCTGGAATACTAATGCTTGGAAGACTACTACATTCTGCAAAAGCAAAATCTCCTAAAGCCTCAAGCGTATCAGGTAAAATTACGTTATCTAATAATTTAGCACCAAAGAATGCTCCGTCATTAATTTCAGTTACTGATGGAATTGAAATTGTAGTTAATTTTTCACATTCATTAAATGCATATGAACCAATTATTCTTACAGATGATGTACCATCAATTTGTGTTAAATTATGATTTAACGCGAATGCTTCTTCGCCTATTTCTTCAATAGATGAAGCTAAGAATTGAACACTTAAAATATCTTTATTCTTAAATCCTGATGCCGAAATCTTAGTTACAGGTATACCTTTATATTCACTTGGAATCTTTATATCTCTATCAAGCGTATTACCAAATGATACTTCATATTCATTTTGATTTGAATTTAAGACATATGAAAGATTAGATGATGCAACAATCCATTTAACAGGAACATTTTGATTATTATAATGCCAATATGTTTCTTCTCCTGTAGGTTCGTCATATGAATAATAATATCTTATTGCACTAGCAACTGCCTCATTACCATCTTCAAATTGAATTGAAGCCCATTTTTGAGTTGTATTAGCATAAATTATTTCAATATCATCACAATTCTTAAATGCATTTTCGCTTATAGTAGCTAAATTATCATTTAAAATAACTGATTTTAATTTGAAATTATAGAATTGATATTTTTTAATGTTAGTTGTAGATGTTGGAATTGTTAAATCTTCTAATTTATATCTACTATTTAAATCGTCTAAAATTCTATATACATATAAATATCCACCATTTGAAATTGGGTTAGAATATTCATTTTCAAATTCAATTTTTAAATAATCATCAATTGTTGAATTAAAATAGATACTTGTTAAATTGCCACAATCTTTAAATGCATCTTCACCAATTGTTAAATTGCCTGAATTAAATACGATACCATTTATATTATTATTTTTATAGAAAGCTTCTTTACCAATTGAAGTTAATGTATTTGGTAAATTAATAGTCATTAAAATTACACAATTTCTAAATGCATAATCTCCTATTGATATAACATTTTCTGGTATTTTTATTTCAACTAAAGCACTACAACCATCAAATGCGTTATTTTCTATATATTTAAGCTTATCACCTAAAATTCTAATAACCACTAAAGTTCTGAAATCTTTAAAGCCATTTTCTAATATAGTTGTAACTTCTAAATTTCTATAATATTCTGGAATTATTATATCAATTGATTCTGCTGTTCCTTTGCTTACAGCATAAGATGTAATTTCTCCTGTTAATTCATCAATTATTGGAATATATTCAAGACCAGTTGATGCAACAGTCCAAATTACTATTTCACCAATATCATTATAATGCCAGTAACTATCTTCTGCTGTCTTATTTGTTACAGAATAATAATATCTAACTGCATTTAATAAATTATCATTACCACTTGAAATATTTGAACCAAATCTTTCATCCCATGCAGCTAAATTTTCACCATCAAAATAAACTTTTG
>CAJOOI010000080.1 GCA_905236105.1 uncultured Acholeplasmatales bacterium | reverse complement strand
GGAATTAAATCTTCATTTTCAATTGAAATTTCAGTATGTAATGATATTTCACTCTTTCTCTTATCATCATATTTATTCTTGATTTCTAATAATTCTCTTTCAATTATTTCCTTTTTATGTTCATCTGAAGATAAGATGAATTCATAACGTTTGCAATCTTCTTCAAGTCCTTTATATTCTTCTAATAATTTAGAAGTATTTAAACCAGATAATCTTTTTAATTGCATATCAAGAATTGATTGAGCTTGTTCATCATCTAAATTAAATCTATTAATTAATTCTTCTTTTTCTGTTCCATCTTTATTATCTCTAATAATATGAATTACTTCATCGATATTATCATGTGCAATTAATAAACCATCTAAAATATGAAGTCTTGCTTTAGCTTTACGTAAATCAAATTCAGTTCTTCTTGTAATTACATCAATTTGATGCTTTAAATATACTTCAATTGCGCCTTGAAGTGTAATTGCGATTGGCTTATTATCAACTAAGCAAATCATATTCATACCATAACTTGATTGAAGTTGGGTATGTTTATATAAATTATTTAGCATTACTTCTGGATTTACATCTTTTCTAAGTTCAATTACTATTCTAATACCATTCATATTAGATTCATCACGTAAATCAGTAATACCATCAACTATTTTTTCTTTTGCAACTTCAGCAATTCTTGCGATTAATCTCGTTTTATTTAAACCATATGGAATTTCTGTTACAACTATTTCTGATTTGCCATTATCAAGTCTATCGATATGAGCTTTTGATCTTATAACGATTGTACCATTTCCTGTTGTATATGCATTTTTTAAGCCATCATAGCCTAAAATCAAACCACCAGTAGGGAAGTCTGGGCCTTTGATATAATCCATTAATTCAAGTGATGTAATTTCTGGATTATGAATCATAGCGATTACACCATCAATAACTTCACCTAAATTATGAGGTGGAATGTTTGTTGCCATACCAACTGCAATACCAGTTGAACCATTGACTAATAAATTTGGAATTCTTGATGGCAATAAAACTGGTTCAGTTTCTGTTGCATCATAGTTATCAACAAAATCAACAGTATCCCTATCAATATCTTTTAGCATTTCCATAGCGATTTTTGATAATCTTGCTTCTGTATAACGCATTGCGGCTGCGCCATCACCATCTATATTACCAAAGTTACCATGTCCATCAACAAGTGGATAACGATAAGAAAAATCTTGAGCCATTCTAACCATAGCTTCATATATAGATGAGTCACCATGTGGGTGGTATTTACCCATAACGTCACCGACAATTCTCGCACTCTTTTTATGAGCTACATTTGAATAAACATGAAGCTCACCCATACCATATAGAATTCTTCTTTGAACTGGTTTTAGTCCGTCTCTTGCATCAGGTAACGCTCTTGCGATGATAACTGACATCGCATAATTCAAAAATGAGCTCTTTAATTTATTATTAATATCTAACTGTTCAATATTATCAAATTTATGTTCGTCTTGCGCACGAATAAAATCCATATCTTTTTTTGATTCTGCCATATTATCACCTAAATATCCAAGTTATTTGCGTAATGTGCATTTTCTTGAATAAATACCTTTCTTGGTTCAACTTCTTCGCCCATCAACATTTCAAAAGTTTGGTCTGCAACAAGTGCATCCTCAAGATGAACTTGAACAAGTGTTCTATTTGCCGGATCCATAGTTGTTTCCCATAATTGTGATGGGTCCATTTCACCTAAACCTTTATATCTTTGGATTTCAAATTTTTTATCTGGAGCTGAAGCTTTAATTTGATTTAATTCTTCATCTGAATAAGCATATTTAACTATTTTACCGTTTTGAGCTTTATAAAGAGGAGGTTTTGCAACATAAATATAACCTGCTTCAATTAATTGAGGCATAAAACGATAGAAGAAAGTTAATAACAATATACAAATATGTTCGCCATCAACATCGGCATCGGTCATGATGATGATTTTATGATATCTAGCTTTTGATAAATCAAATTCATCACCAATTCCAGTTCCAATTGCTTGAATCATAGATAAAATTTCGTTATTTGATAACGCTCTTTCTAGTCTAACTTTTTGAACATTTAAAACTTTACCTCTTAAAGGCAATATTGCTTGGAATTCTGAATTTCTGCCTGATTTTGCAGAACCACCTGCGGAATCACCTTCGACTAGATACATTTCGCTTCTTTCAGCATCTTTGCTACGGCAATCTGCAAGTTTACTATTAAGCATTAATGAATCAAGTGGCGATTTCCTTCTTGTTGCTTCTCTTGCACTACGTGCAGCAATTCTAGCACGTGATGCAAGTAAACATTTATCAATGATAGCACGAGCATCTTTTGGATTTTCTGCAAGATATCTTTCTAATGCTTCACCGAATAATTGTGATACGATAGCTCTTACTTCACTATTTCCAAGTTTTGTCTTAGTTTGACCTTCAAATTGAGGATTAGGGTGTTTAACTGAAACTATAGCTACTAAGCCTTCTCTAACATCTTCATTAGAAATTTCTTCGCCCTTTTTCAAAAGTTTATTTTCATCAGCATATTTCTTTAATACACGTGTTAAAGCCATTCTAAAGCCTTCTTCATGAGTTCCACCTTCATGTGTATTAATATTGTTTGTGAATGAATATACTGTTGAATTATATTCTTGGTTATATTGAATAGCAACTTCTACTTCAATATTATCTTTTGTTCCTTCAGCATAAACAATAGTTTGATTTACTAATGCTTTTCCGCTATTTATGAAAGCAACATATTCTTTTATACCACCTTCATAATGATAACTGTCTTCAACAACATTTTCAGAATCTCTAGAATCTTTAATAGAAATTCTAATTCCTTTGTTTAAGAAAGCAAGTTGTTGTATTCTAGATCTTAATTTTTCATAATTATAAACTGTTGTTTCAGTAAATATTTCAGCATCAGCTTTAAAAGTAACTTGACTACCAGTATGATTAGAAACGCCACACTCGATTAGATCAGTTGCTATTTTGCCTCTTTCAAATTTTTGAGTGTATTCTTTATTATTTCTATGAACTGTAACTGAAAGCCATTCAGAAAGCGCGTTTACAACTGATGC
>CAJOOI010000079.1 GCA_905236105.1 uncultured Acholeplasmatales bacterium | reverse complement strand
TTAATTTCAGCGACTTTTTCTTTAATAACTATATCTTTGAAATTATTCATTCCTTCAAATGCACTTTCACCTATAGTCGTTAGATTTGGTGAAAGATTTACTGAAGTTATATTATAATCTCCATAATATGCATAATCTTTTATTTCTAAAACACTATTTGGTAAATCAATTGAATTTAATAAAATACAATTTTTAAATGCGTTTTTGCCTATCGTTAATAATCTTCTAAAGCGGACATTTTCAGCTTCAAAAATAATATTTTTTAATGAAGTACAATCTTCAAATGTTGAATCTTTAATTTCTTCAATAATTGAAATAATGCTTACAAATTCAAGTGAAGAATCTCCTTTGAATGCTTCACTACCTAATGATGCAAGAGATGCAGGAAGTAAAACATTTACAAGTGATGTACAATTCTTAAATGCTTTATCTCCTACACTAATTAAATTATACATACCACTAATATCTGATAATCTTGTATCGCCTTCAAATGCAGAATCTCCAATTCTTTCAACGAGTCCCATACCTGAAAGTGTAGTTAGATAAACACAATCTTTAAATGCATTATTTTTAATTTCTACAACTGAATTTAAATTCAAATTAGTCTCTAATGAACTACAGCCTTCAAATGCACTTTCACCAATTGTAGTTACAGAAATAAAGTCAGTTGCATATTTTAAATTATAAGCTCCCTTAAATGCATTATCTCTAATCGTAATAATACTAGATGTACCATTAATACTTTCTAATCTAATTGCATCTAAGAATGCAGCTTTTTCAATTATTTTTAAATTATTACCTAAAATTGTAATATTAACTACAAGTGATGATTTAAAGCCTTCTTCTTTTATTGAGCTAACTGGTAAATTCATATAACGTGCAGGAATAACAATATCATCAAGTGCACATTCCCCAGCACTCACCTCATATCCAACTACTTCATTATTTTTAATAATTTCAGTATATTCTAAGCCGACTGATGCAACTTGCCAAATTGAAACATTACCAAATGAATCATAATGCCAACAAGTTTCTTCATCAAGTGGTTTATTTTGTGAATAATAATATCTTTGAGCATTAGCTAATTTTTCATTACCATTTTTAATACTTACTGAATTCCAAGCATCATATGTTGTAGCACTGTGATATAACTTTTTCAAATTAGTGCAGCCCATAAAAGCGTTAAGTCCAACATAATTAACGCTTGTAGGAATCATTATTGTTTCAAGAGTTTCATTATTTAAGAAAGCATATTGATTAATTCTATAGCTATCAATAGTTTGTTTGTTATAAATTAAATTATTAGGTAAAACAACATCATTTTTATTTCCTACATATTTAACTAAATATAAATAATTTTCATGCTTATTATAGCTAGAAGGCATATTACTACCATAATAAATATTAGCCGAATCAAGTGCACGGTTAGCAAATGTCTTAGTTAATGCATTCCAATCATTTCTACTACCAAAATAATAAATATATTTTAAGTTTACGCATCCAACAAACGCATTAGAACCTACTAATTGTAGAGTTGATGGAATTTGAATTCTAACTAAATTAGTTGCGTTTTTAAATCCGTTTTCTTTTATTCTTAATACCTTAATATTATTATGTACCTCAGGTATTATAATAGCTTCATCAGTATTATTTCCTACTGATACTTCATAATAAGTTAGGCCATCTTCGCCTTCAAATGGAGTATATACTAAATTGGTTGTATAACCTGCTGCATCTGAAATATATGATCCAGACATATTTGTAAAATACATTGTTACATCACTAAGTAGCTTGTCTTCTTCTGATGTCAATAATGTAGGCCATGTTTCTTCATCACCCAAATAATATACTTCAGAAAGATTGATACAACCACTAAATGCTGATGCACCGATTTCTTCAACAGTTGAAGGTATTTCTATTCTCTGTAAATAAGTTGCATTCTTAAATCCATTTTCTTTAATTTTCTTAACTGGAAGTCCATTATAAGTTGATGGAATAATAATTGATTGGTCAAGCGCACTACCAATACCAACTTCATATGCTGTATTGTCATTAATTAATGTGAATTCTAATTCATCAGAATAACCTGCAGCATTTACATATGCAAATACAAAATCACCATTTCTAATAATGCTTGATTCTTCTACCCCATGAATCTTTCTAGCATAATATGCTATATAACCATTATTTTCTTCACCTAATTTAATTTCATTTTGAAGATGACTTAAATTATGCATTACTTCAACTAATCTATAGCATAATTCAAATGCTGATGCACCAATTTCAATTAAATTATCACCTAAAATCTTTACACTTACCAATTGTGTTTGTGATATAAATGCATTTTCTTCTATTTTTAAAATTGGTTTATCTTTATAACGTGCTGGTATAACTAGCATATCAGTATCAAATTCGTTAGGATCTTTATTAATAGAATATCCAATTATTTCATTATTTTCATAAATTGGATTATAAATTAAGCCAAATGATCCTACTTTCCATACATCAATTTCACCTAATGTATATTTCCACCACATTTCTTCATCAAGTGGTTCACTTGCTGAATAATAGTAATAATTAAGCGCATCAGATATTGCGTCATTACCTTGATTATTTATATCTACACGTTCATTCCAAATTTCCTTTGAAGAACCTAAATAATAAACATTTAATTTTTGACAATCTTTAAACGAATCTTCTTCAATTATAAATTTATTTTCATTAATTATTTCATTATTTGAATTTAAAATAGGCATTCTTAAAGGAACAACTATTTGTCTTAGATTTGTACAACCACTAAATGTCTTAGATCTAATTCTATCGATATTGTTTGGAATTGATACAAATTCTAATGAAGTTGCATCTTTTAGTGCTTCATTATAAATAAATCTTGTATTTTGGTTCATAATAAGCTTAACCATATTTGTATTATTAAGCTTAACAAACAACATATATTTATTAATAGGTGAACCTAAATATGCACCACCATTATAAATATTATATGTAATTGAATTACAACCATCTATAAAATATTCTCCAATATTTTCAATTAAATGAGGTAAAGTTAACGATTTTAAATTCTCATTATTATTAAATGCATAATCCCCAATTTTTATTACAGTAGATGGAATAGAAACTTTAATTAAAGATGTACAATTATTAAATGTGTATTCTTTAATTTCAGTTAATATATCATTTGATTCTATATCATTAGCAAGTAATAATTCTTTTAATGAATTACAATTATTAAATGCATATTTGCCTAAATAATTTAATTTAGAAGGATTAGTTTTTGTATTAACAATACTAAATGTAGATAATTGGCTACAGCCACTAAATGCATATTCTTCAATTCTTTCAATTAAATTAGATAATTGAATCTTTTGTAATTTAGATGCTCCATTAAATGCATTCTTATCTATTAATGTAACAGTATTTGGAATTGATAAATTAACAAGCGCATTACAATTCATAAACATTTCTTCTGTAATTGTAGTTAAATTCTTTGGTAAATTAATATTTGTTAATTTTGATGCATTTTTAAATGCTTTAATACCAATTTCAGTAATATTATTATGTAAGCTTATCTTAATTAAATTATTACAATCCTCAAAAGCACTATCCCCTATTCTACTAATAGATGAAGAAACATATATTTCTTTTATGTTAGTAGCACCTTTAAATGCTTCATCCCCAATATATGTTACAGGTTTAGCATTATAAGTTGTTGGAAGATAAATTACATCATCTAATGAATCTTTATCATAAGATTTAACATAATATGCAACAACTTCTTCATTTTCATTTAATATTTCGCCATAAGTTATAGCGTTAGATGATGCAATCCAAATAAGTATTTCGTTTTCATCACCAAAATGCCAATATTTGTCATCATCAACTACTTCACTATAATATTCTTCTTCTGTCTTATAATAATAAACATGATTTTCATATAATATATTATTACCACTCTTTTGAGTTAAAACAGTAAGTCTATATAAGCTAAAGCTGTCCTCTGTTCCTTGATAGAATATTTTATCGATATTATTTGAATCAGTAAATGCATTATCATTAAATACAGTTCCAATTGATGTTATAGCAACCCAATTTAATGAATCATTATTAGCAAATGCATTACTTTCTACCAATTTAATATTATTTGGAATAACAATAACATTAAAATTAGCACCACTAAATGTTTCTTCATCTATTGTATCAATTGATGTAGGAATTGTAACTTCAATTAAAGTTTGATTATCCTTAAATGCTTTTTTACCAATAGATGTTAAATTATTAGGTAAATTCAATCTTTGAATTGAATTTTCCATAAATGCTTCATCACCGATTGTTTTAATATTATCTGGAATATTTATTTCACTTATGCCTAAACAGCCTTTAAATGTACCATCTTTTATTTCATCAATTAAAGATGGTATTCTTATTTCTGTTAATTTTCTTACATTCTTAAATGCATAGCTACCTAAATAATTTACTTCATCAGGAATATTAAATTCTAATAAATTAATACAACCATCAAATGCATTATCCCCTATATATCTTAATGTAGGAATATCAGTGATTGATTCTAATTGATTATCATCTTTAAATGCAGAATCACTTATTTTTATAATATTATTACCATAAATTGTAACAGTTTTAATGTTTTTATTAATGAATGCTTCTTCTTTAAATTCAATAACTGGAAGATGACGATAATTTCTTGGAATTATAATTTCTATATCTTCTGATGTACCATTACCTACACTGTAAGCTATGATATTTTCATTTTGATCTTTAATTTCATCATATTCTAAATTTGTTGATGAAATATGCCATACTGTTGCGATATCATCTACATAATGCCAATAAGTTTCTTCATCTATAACATCACTATCTTTATGTAAATAATATGTTTTACTATTAAATAATGCATCATTACCAGCTGTGTAATCTACATTATTAAATTCATCCATTGTTTCATATTTTGTATAAACATAATCTAATACGCCTACGCCCTTAAACGCATCATTATCAATTAATGTAAGCTTAGGTAAAATAACGACTTTAAGATTACTTAAGCCTTCAAAAGCGTTATTTGGTATTGTATGAATATTTTCTCTTATTTCAAGTGATGTAATAAATTCTTTTTGATAATATGCATAACTATTCAATTCAAAATCATAACCATCTATTGTATTAGGAATTAATATATTAATATCATTTCCTAAATAATCAATTAGATAAACATTATCATTAATTTTTACATATACATAATCATCATTTGTATAAATAACAGATTTATTTAATCTATCAGCTTGAATATATTTTGCATATTTTGAAACTCCACCAAAATTATCCGAATCTAGATTTAATTGTAAATTTGAATAATTATAGATTTCGACTAATCTATAACATCCTAAAAATGCATTATCCTCTATTTCTTCAATATTTTTGCCAATAGATATACGATATAAATTAGTTCTTCCTGCAAATCCTTCTGCGTTAATTTTAATAACTGGATAATTATTATATTTAGCAGGAATAATTATTTCATTTACAATTCTATCATCCATACTAACAGAATAACCAACAAATTCACCTAGACGATAATATTCTTTATAAATTAAGCCTTCGCTTGCAGCTTCCCAAATTTCTATTTGGTTATTATTAATTAAATGCCAATATTTATCATAGCCTGTAGGACTTTCTTCAGTATAATAATATTTTTTGATAAAGCTTGAATCAAAATTATTTTCATCGCCAACTGATAATAACAATTCATTAAATTCTTCTTCAGTACCACCATAATAAATTATACCTAGTGAAGTTGAAGAAAAAGCTGATTCCCCTACTTCTTTAATAGATTTAGGCAATACCAAAGAACCAAAATTCTTTTGGTTTTTAAATCCGTTTTCTAAAATTTTAATTACTGGCTTAAATGCGTAAGTACTAGGAATAATTAATATATCTTTTCTAGTTTGATATGCTCTTACACCATAGCCTACTATTTCTTTAGCATCATTATAAATAGGTTCAAAAATTAAGCCATCTGTATGAGGCTCCCATACTTCTATTTGATCAGTTAATACATAATGCCAAGAAGTATCATATAAATCTACTACAGTATTACTATAATAATAGAATTTAGCATTAGTTATAGCGTCATTTCCAGTTTCAAAATCAATATTATTCCATTCATCTAAAGTACCAATGAAATAAACATTTTCAATTTCACTATCAAATGCATTTTGACCAATTTTATCTAATTTAGCTAATAATTCAATGCTTTTAACATTTATGCCTTTAAAGCCTTCTTCTTTAATTCTTAAAATTTCTATATCATTATGTATTGAAGGAATAGTTAAAAATTCGCCATCAAATGTACCTTTAGAAACTTCATAATATGTTTTTCCATCAATTATTATTTCTTCAAATAATAATCCTTTTGATGATACATTCCAAATGCTTATTTTATTATCTTGATCATAATACCACTTAGTATTATCTTCTATACTCTTTTCATCTGAATATAGATATATTCTTGCATTATTAAATAAATCATTTCCATCTTTTACATCAATTTTTTCAAAATCTTTTATATTAGAAGAATAGAAATATATTTTTTCTAATTTATCACAGCCACTAAATACATCATCATAAATAGTTTTTAAATTTTCATTTAATTTTAATTCGGTTAATTCTTTTGCATCCTTAAATGTACCTTCTAATAAATGATTTATGCTAGAAGGTATTTCTAAATAAGATATATTAACACCAGAGAAAGCATATTTTCCAACTGATACAACATTATTTGAAATATTTAATTCAGTTATTTGTTTAAAATTATAGAATGCATAATCATTAATAGATGTAATATTTTGTGGAATATTTAATTTTGTTAAAATATTATATCCATCATCTACAGACTCAGCTAAAAGCTTTTGTGCTGAATATGATTTAAATTTAATTGTTGCATAATATGCAGGATTTGAGTATTCATTTTCAAAATAAATATTTAACCAATCATCAATTGTTCCATTATAATAAACATATTTAAGATTTACTGCGCCCTTAAATGCATCTTTATTAATTCTTGTTATAGAAGATGGAATAATTACAGCTTCTATTAATTCATCATCAATAAATGCTTCTTTATCAATTGTAGTAATAAATTTCTTATTATAAATAGAAGGTATTTCAAAATTCTTTGTTTCATCACTACCTTTTGTAGTATTGCTGAAGCCTAAAATTTTGTAACCACCACTTGATAATAATTCATAATCAAAGAATTCAAGCTTGGCAATAACTTCAGTTATTTTATGCCCACATTCACAGCTAAATTCCATCAAGCCTGATTCTTCTAATGTTGCTTCTTTAGTTACAACGCCTTCATCATATGTATGTCTTAATAATAAATCTTTTAAGCCTTCGTGTTCACAATTTGAATAATGCCAATGATAATTTTCATCATAACTCCATTCAGTATCATATGTATGACGATGTAAATAAATAATATTAGTTATAGCATCATTTTTTTCTTTAACATCAACATTTTCCCATTCAACATCTGATAATTCATAATATACATTAACTAAATTAGGGCAATTATTAAATGCAGCATAGCCTATTTCTTTTAAATTAGCATTTAAAGTAATATTTCTTAAATATAATTCACCATCAAATGCGTTTGGCAAAATCTTTGTGACTTTTAAATCATTATATGTATTTGGAATTATTATATTAGTAAATACATTATCATTTACATTTTTACCGGCTTCAACTAAACCTGAAACGCTATATGTATTATCAGTATTCTTAACGAATTCTAAAACAGATAATTTAGGAATTATTGTTTCATATTCATGTCCACATTCACAAATATGGCGTAAAATACCATCTTTAGTATAAGTTGTATTTTCTTTTATAACCTCAGTTAAATGATCATGTTCTTCATAATTAAAGAATTTATTATGCCTTTTACAATTTGAATCTATACAATCATACCAATGATATTCTTCATCATAACTTAATATATCTTTAGGTCCATGTAAATATGTTATTGTAATATTGGATAAATCTAATTCATTAATAGAAACATTATTAAATTCTTCTTTTGTTCCATCATATTTTATATTTGTTATATTAGAACCACTAAATGCTTCTTTATCAATATCTTCAATTGAATATCTTAAAATTAAATTATTTAAAGCTGTAGTATTAGCAAATGCTTTTTTACCAATAATTTTTACACTTGTTAAATCTAAAGATATTAATTCATTAAAGCCATAGAATGTATATGCTTTTATTAAATTAATTTCGTTATCAAAAACAATGCTAGATATAGCATTATCATTAGCTAATCTAAATTCTTTACCACTAGACATAGGGTTAGAATATTCATTTTCAAAATCAATATTTAACCAATCTTTTAAATTTCCTAAATATGTTACTGTATTTAAATTATTAATGTTTTTAAATACATCATGTGCATATTCTTTTATTTCTTTTGGTAAAATTAATGTTTTTAAATTAGATTCTTCAAAAGCATTTGCGCCTATATTTTCAAGCCATGAAGGAATCGTTAAATTTTCAATACCTGATGATTTAAATGCTTTTTCTTCAATAGATTTAACATTTTCTGGAATTGTTATATTTTTTAATGAAGAACATCCTTCAAACATTGAATAATTGATTTTATCAATTACATTATTTAATGATATTTTATTTAAATCTTTTGCATTTTTAAATAGACCATCGCCAATTTGGTTAATAAATGAAGGTAAAATAAATGAAATTATACCACTATCTTTAAATACTTCTTCCCCTAAATCTTCAACATTAGAATAGCCTATAAGCTCTTTAATTTTTGATGATTCAAATGCTCTATCATTAATCTTTTTAAGCTTTGAGCCTAAAATAGTTAGAGAATCTATATCAGTATTTTTAAATCCTTCTGTAGCAATACAAACAACATCAATATTTTTATATTTTTCTGGAATAATAATATCTTTATCAGTTGCATCTCCAATTTTTACATCATAGCTTATTATATTATTATCTTCATCATAATTAGGTATATATTCTAAGCCTTGGCTAGCAACATGCCATAAAACAGGATTATTACCTTCAAAATGCCAATAAGTTTCTTCAGCAGTTGGTTTGCTTTGACTAAATAAATATTTGTTTGTCAAATCAAGATTGTCATTTCCTTCAAATATAACTATATTATCAAATTTTTCTTTATTACCTATATATAATATATTTTCTAAGGCATCACAACCACTAAATGCCCCTTCTTTTATAGTTAAAACATTTCCACCGATAACAACTGTTTTTAATTCTTTATTATCTTTAAATGCATCTTTTTCGATACTAATTACTGGAAGTCCATCATAAAAATCAGGAATTGTTAATGAGTCTCCTTCTTTTATACCTTTAACTAAATAACCAGTTTTTTCAGCATTTAATTCTAAAATAATGTTAAAGCTTGCTTCAACTACTTCACTTATTTCATATCCACATACTGTACAATATTTTGTTCTACTATTTCCATCAAATTCAAAATGGGTCATATTATGTTCTTCTTCATCAATTCTTAAATCATGACCACAAGTAGCTTGATGCCAATGGTTAATACTATCAGTTGACCATGTAGTTGAATATGTATGAACATGTGGCAATTTAGGTATTATTTCTTCTTCTTTTGCATCATTTTTATAACATGTTCTTACTCTTAGACCAGTCTCTTCTTCTGTAGGCTGTTTTTCAATTTTCCATTCGCCAAAAACATGGACATGATCTAACATATCAATTTCAGTACTTTCTTCATATCCACAGAAAATACAAGCATGTTTTTTTACACCTTTTGTATCTTCAGTTGGCTCTTTTGTAATAACCCAATCCCCATAAGTATGGAATGCTTTATCTTTTATAGAATAATCAGGATCATCCAAAACAGGTTCTTTCCAGTGATGAGTTGAATCATAGAACCATTCTTCCTTATATTGAATTGTTGAATCGTGAGTAGCAACAATTATTGTACTTGTAATAGCAAGTGAAACGCCTATTACAAGTGCAGCTATAGCAATTAAACCAATAAGCTTGTATGCCTTAATTGTTTCTACTAGCAATTTGAAAAATCCTTTTATTTTTTTCATATTTCCCACCATCCTTAAGGGGTATATTTATAACTCTCTTATATATATAATATATTGTTTATATCTTAAAAATTTAATTCTAATTGGTCTTCAACTATGCTCCATAAAGCATCATCAAAGCCTAATACATCAAAAATTTGTTCATTATTTAAATAATTATCATTTCTAACTAATTTACCAACTGTATTATCAATAAAGCTTGGATTTGATTTAAAAATACCTTTATTAATATTAGTTGTTTGACCATCAACATCAATAAATGAATATCTTAATGCGTCTATCTTTGTACAATTTGTATTATCAGTAAAGCTTAATTTATTATCATAAGCTTTAATATCAACTATCACATTTTCTACTACTACTGTAGTTGAGTTTGATACCATACCTGCTAAACTATTTTTAACTTCAATTGAATTATTTTTGTTTTCAGTTTGATGATTTGGATCTAAATTTCCCATAACATCTAATGTGATATTACTATATATATTTTTACCACTTAAATTAGATAAATTATTGCCTATTGCTGAAGCATAATTATCTAAGAAAATATCAACATTATAATCATTAGTTGCCTTATATGCTGCCTTAAGATTATTTTCTAAATAAATGATACTTTCCATTTTTATATCATTGATTTCTAATATATTAATTTTAGAAATCAATGAAGCTAAATAATTTGATATATGTGATGTATTATTATTTTCAAGTGTATTGCTGTTAGTTCTTACTCCATCATTTATTAAAGTTAAATAGCCACTAGCTACAACTTTATTAAGATGGGCTTCATCTACAAAGCCACCAATTGAACCAAAATATGTTTCAAGATTAAGTCTATCGCAAACAACACCTAATGTAGCATCAACTGCGCCACTAAATTTAATTTTATCAGCCACAAGTGCTTTATTGTTAATAATTTGGCCAATTAAGCCACCAACATATGTTTTCTGGTTATACATTTCACTTAATAAAACTTTATCGATATTAAGCTTTACAGTAATATTTGATGTTGAATTAATATTTTCTAAATTAACATCAGCTTCACTATATGCAATAACTGAACCAATCATAAAATCATCAGTTCTTGTTTCAGTTGCACTGATAGATGCTCCTATATTTATATTTTTGATTAAAGCATCTGAATTATTATACGCAACTAATATGGCTTGATGCTCACCATCAGCGTTATTTGCAGATGATGATGTAATTTCTATATCTTCTAAGCTTCCTTCATTTAAGCCTACAAGTATTGATGTATTAGTTGCTTTATCTTCATTTTTAACACCAGATAAAATTAAATTTTTAATTGTACCTTTATTATAATTAAATAATGCGCTATAAATATCTGAATCACTATTAATATTAAAATTACTGATTGTATATCCTTGACCATCAAATGTACCAGTAAATGGATTATTTTCATCTCCAAAAGATTTTAAATTGATACCTTGTAAATCAATATCGTTTTTTAATATAAAATTCTTATCTAAATTATCATAAACCTTATTGAAATCAACAGGTGTTGAAATTGAGAATGTATCAGTTTCTTTTTCAGTAAAGCTTGCAACTAATGTTATATCTTCATCAAATTCATATTTGCCTGATGTAACAAGCTCATTATTATAATACCAACCATTAAAATCAAAACCTTCTTTTGTTGCCTCTGGTAGTACGAAATCTTCTTCAAATAATACATCTATTTTATCTACTTCAACCTCACCACCATTATTATCCAATGTAATTGTGAAATTTTTCTTAGAATATTTAGCATATAAATCAAGATTAAAAGCTACTGTATAAACTGAAAATATCCATTTTTCATCATCAATATTATACCAACCATCTAATTTATACCCTCTTTTAATTTCAATATCAGGTTTTTCTAATCTTCTTCCACCCTTAACATCAACAACTATTTTTTGATCCTCTGTCTCAAGCGTTGGATCAACATATCCATTTATATGGAATGTAACTTTATAATCTCCACCAAAAAATTTTGACAAAACATCAAATCTTTCGGTTGTACCATCAGTTAATTTGATAATTAATATACCATCATCATCAACTTCAACAGATGAAACTCCAGTACCAGTAGCTTTAATATTTGTATCAACACCACCAATTACCCAAGTTCCATTTTCGCCAATAACGATATCTTTTTCTTGAACTGCATTTGTAACATCAAATTCAAAAGTTGTATCATCATCAAATGTAATAACATAAGTATCTACTAAACCACTACTTTCTTTTTTAGAAATTGATTTAATTCCTCTTCCGCCACTAGCTTTAACACCAGTATCAACATCTCCAATAAACCAATTCCCATTTTCACCAATTCTTGGTGTATCACCATTTGCGCCTTTAGGAATTTCTAATAAAGAATTTGTATTATCTGTATAAGTGATTGTATAAATATTTTTATCATTTGTTGATTCTTTATATTCAATTTTTAAAATCCCTTTTCCTTCTGCTGCGGTAGCTTTAACATCAGTTTTAACCCCATTTATTGCCCAAAATCCGTCAACAATTGTGATTTCTGGTAAAACTGCTTCATTATTATAAATTTGGAAAGTAGATTTAGTTCCATCAATAAAAGACATTTCATATGTTTCTACATTATCAGCACTTGACAATCTTTTAATTGATGAAACAGCTGTATTTTCATTTTTATTGATTGCACCAACTAATTCCCATTTTCCATCCTTATTCTTTTTATATAAGAAAAATGAATCTGTATTTAAAAATAAATCGCCATAGCTTCCTTCATTTTCGCTAGGTATTTCACTTCCGCTATAGATACCACCAGTTTGGCCATTTAAAGATTTAGTTTTATTGGTTATAATCATAAAAACTAAGATGGTAGCTAAAGCTAAAAATACCACTCCAAAGCTTAATAAATATAATAAATTAGATTTTTTATTTTCCATAAAACAACACCTCTAAAGCGCTATGGCTTTAATTTCATAAATATTTAACCAATTTAATTCATGGCCTAAATAATAAGTTCCTGGACTTAATTCAACACTAATTAGTGTTGGATTCTCTCCTACATTTCCTTCAAAAATAATATCTTTTGTTCTTAAATAATCAAGTGATAAATAAGGTGTATTTTCACTTGAAGCATTTACTATCATTTCTAATTTAATATCAGTATTAACTGTAAATTTAACTGAATCTTTGGTTGTAGAAATTGTAGCTGATGTAATATTTAAGCAAATATTATATTCTTTACCATCATATTTGGCACTTACATATTCATCATTAATAATATTTTTAATACCATTTAATTCACCTATTACTTCTACTTTCAAAAAATCGCCATAAAATAAATCAGTATATAAAACTTCATTAAAATTATAATTAGTATGTATATCTAATAAATTATCATCTAATGTAAAAACTTCAAATTGGCTTTCATCATTATTATTAACTATAATATTATATTCAGCTCTATAGACCTCATTACCATAATTTAAGCTTACTCTAACAATATAATCACCAGGTGTTTCAAATGGTTTATTTTTATCAATTAATATGCCTGCATAATTATAAATATCAAGTCCAAAAGATAATATTCTACCTTCAAACCCACTTGTATATTGAGCAAGTATTGTAATATTATTTGAATCAAATGTATCACCAACATTAAATATTTTATAATTATCTGTATTTGTTATGCGAATACTTTTCACTTTAGGTACTTCTACATTAACTCTAATTGGAGCTGAATAATTTTTATATCTTGCATAGCCTGTTACCTCTCCAATTAAATTAGTATCGATATCATATGTTGCTAAAGTAGTGATATCTACTTTATTACCATCATCTAATTTCAATAATACAAATAAATATGTTGGTTGATATGGGATTTGATAATATGCTACTTCATTTTGATGATATCCTACTTCAATTCCTACTTCTTTTATTTCAGTTTTTGTTGTTGTATTAGAAACAGTAGATGTATTAGCAACATCAGTTCTTGAACAGCTAACAAATATATTGATCATCAAAATCATCAGCATAAAATTGATAATTTTTTTCATAAATGCCTCTTTTTATATAAACACTTAAAGAGAAGCTTATATTTTTTGGCTTCTCTTTATTCATGCTTTATTAATTGTTTTCTACAATCTTATAAACATCAGTTTCAGGGTTTATTATTTTTTGTGTTTCTAAATCAATTTTGATGTAATTAGATTTAACTTTGCCATCCTGTGAATCAATATATGTTAAACCATCTTGAATCATATCTCCTTGAATCTTAATTTCCATTGAAGATAGATTTGAAGCACTAGCTCCACTTACATCAATTTTTGCTTTTTCAAACCAGTTATTATCTATATGGTTATAATATAGACCATATCTTACAGTACCAGTTATGCTAGATTTTCTATTTTCATCTTCACTTACACCTTGATCAATATATAAGAATGTAGATGATGAATTTTCTAAATCAGTACCATAATATACATTAACTAATGTTATATCTTCTTTAATACTTAAATCTTCATTTTGAACAACAGTTAATTTACCACCATTAACTAGATTAACACTACCATATAATGCATCAATTATTGTATTATATGAAGATTCATATTTATCTTCTTTTTCTAGATGAATGATAATATTCTTAGTATATAAAGATAAATCAATTACATCTTTATAAATTGAATCTGCATCAATTAATTCTTGTAATAATTGAGCTAATTCAGATTCAACATAAATTGTAATAATGTTATCCCCAACACTTAGTCCAAATTCATTATTTGCATTTGGTGTTACTTCTTGCTTGTTATAGCTGATATTATAAGAAGTTCTTATTTTTGAATTAAGTGGTAATACTATATTAACATAGCCAATTGATGCGATATGCTTAACTATAGGATTAGAAATATAAGTTTGATTCAATTTATTGAAGCTAAATTCATTAGAGCTCTTATAAGGAAGCTTATAATTAGCATTAGTCATATCATCTTTAGCATTACTATTGTTATATAAGCCTACGCTTTCTAATGTTAAATCTTCGCTTGCTTTAAAGAATAAGAAATGATAAATAGTACCTTCATTATCATGGTAGATATCTTCTTGAGATTTAATTATAAATATTAATTCAACACTATTATTATCACCAAATGAAACTGTATAAATATATTCATTTGCTACTACACTTGAATTTTCAATATTATTTTCAGCTGTAGATATAGCAGTTGATGGTAATGTAAATCTAACGCTTAACGAAGATTCATTAGGATAATTAAATATAAATTTATTATTGTCATCTGATAATCCTAAAGAATTCTTATTAACACCATTAATTGTTAAATTATTTACATTCTTATTATTATCAGGTCTATTTCTTGTAACATTATATGTATAAATTTGTTGATGATCTGTATATTCAATACCTGAATCTGTTATAGTTTCAGTTCTATAATAAGAAACTTTTAAGCTTCTTGATAAACCGTAATAAACAAATTCTATATCACCATAATCTATATTAATAATTTTGCTAAATACATAATATTCTACATCATCAATTAATTCAGTAGTTTTTACAAATGTAGAATCAATGAATTCAAATCCTTCTTCTAGTGCATAGATCTTATATTCTAATTTAGCTACTGTATAAGGAAGATTTAAATTATATGTTAAATTATCTTTATCAAATGAATAAGATATTTCAACTTCATTATCGTCTTTATCAAGTGCTTTAATCTTTATATCAGCAATTGTAGCAAATGGATTTGCGCCTCTTCCTGTAGGAATTATTGCATAAATCTTATAATCATCAGATATAATTTCTCCTTCTGTATCAGTTGCATAAACTACAACAAAGACTGCATCATATCTTTCATTTGTAATATTACTTAATTCAAATCTAATATTAGAATTATATTCAGTAAGTTTATTTGCATTTAGGCTACCATCTTCTGAAATAAATATTTTATTTCTTAGATTATTAATAGAACTTAAATTCAAATAATAATAATCAATTTCTGGTTCAGTTATTTCTGCAGTATATAATTTGTCAACTTTAATACCATTAATAATATAATTATTTGTTACTTCACTGATATTAAATACAGTCGTATCATAATGATAATTTTCTTCAATATAAGCTACATGTTTTGGTTTACCATCTTCAAATACAACTCTTCTTACAGGTATAGTTACATTTTCATATAATGGATCCCCATTTATATCTAAAACAGGAATATGGTTATTATTTTCATCAAGTATATAATCACCATTTTCATCTTTTTCATATACTTGTTGTTTTTGAGGTACCTTATCACCATTCTCATCTAAAATAAATGCGCCTTCAGAATCAGTTTCATAAACAATTTCATAAATTGTTTCATAAACATAATCTACTTCATGAATTAAATTATTTTGGTTATCTTTTAAATAAATATAATCGCCATTTTCATCTAATTTAGGAATCATATTACCAGATTCATCTAATTTGAAATAATCATTTTCAATTTCATAATCTAGTTCATAAATGTATTTTATACCAGTAATATTAGATGCATTAATTGTTTTATCAATTATTTCTTTTTCAGGAATTTGTTCCCATACACCATATAATGTAGTATTTTCTGTAATTGTGCTTCCAGCAACAACTAATTCATTTGATTCACTACCTAATGACCAACCAACCAATCTATAGCCATCAACATCATCAATTTCAGGAAGAACATCAGGCAATTTAGTTACGTTTGTTAGTGGTTCTGGATTAATTCCGTGTTCATCAGCTACAAATGTAACATCAAATTTAATTTGGCTAACATTCCATTTAGCATATAATTTGATATTTGCGGTAATTGGACTTGTAAAATCAAATGGAGTATCACTTAAAGTTGTACCATTATTATTGCTTGTATACCATCCTGCAAATTCATATACATATCTAACAACTTCATTAGTATCTATTCTTGTTGGATCAGTTGGTTTTGATACAGTACCGCCTTTTTCTGTATGTAGTTCATCTATAGCTGTACCACCTTTTGAATCAAATGAAATGCTAACTGTAGTTGTTTCTAATACTTTAATTTCTGAATTATCGAAATATAAACCACCATTATTGATAATAAATGTTGAGAATTCTGTATTCTTTAATTCTAAAATACCATTCGTAAATGTTAATTTACTACCAGATGTAATATTTATTGCATAATTTGCATTATATGCATTGACAACTTTATGTAATCTTGCGCCTAAATCAATTATTAATTCAACATTGAAATTTTCACTACCTAAAATACTATTTCCTAATCTAACCTCAGTAGAATTTACTAATAATGTTATATTTTCTATAGTTACATTATTAGCTTTATTCTTTATTAATTCATTAATATCTTCGATAGCTGTAGGTATTTCTTCATAATTAATTTCACGATGAACAGTTACAATTCTATCTTCTTGATTTTCTTCTTGGATTAATGTTTTTTCATCATAAGATAAAATTGCATCAGTTTTTGCAACACGATATGTATCTAATGTATTTTCTTTTAATCTTAATCTATAATCTGAATCAAGTATTATATTAGCATTATTTAAATTATGAGCCTCACCACTTACTTTAAATAATAAATTAGAAAGCTTAGATCCTACCATTAATTCATTGTTTTCATCAACAAATATTACAGAAATTAATTTTTCCCAATTTGCATCATATAATTCATTATCTTCATAATCTTTTGTTGCACCATATAAAATAGTACCTTCAATATTACCAGTAAAGTTTTGATATGCTAAATTTAATGATTTAACATGATATATAACATTATTTGATAATGGGCTTTCATCACGTTCTAATGTAGATTTAGCTCTTACCATTATTCTATGAACTCCTAATTCAGTAGTTGTTATAGTATATTTCATCATATTTTGAGCTTCATTACCTTCGCCTACAGTATATTCTGAAATATTAGTAGTTTGTAATACGTTATCTAAATATATTTCATAACCATTTGTAGCAAGGCTATCTTTAACCCATGTTACTTCATTTCCGTTTATAGAAAGAACTGGTGTTTCAAATCTAGGATTAACAGTTGTAGATATTGCCTCCCAACCTGCATATAGATTTAAATCTGCATTAATTGAATTACTGAAATCAAATACATCATCTAATGTTTCTCCATTATCAGCGCTTGTATACCAACCTACAAGCTCATATCCTTCTCTTGTAACATTAGGAGCTATAAATAATTTTCCTTGTTCAACTGATATTGTTTTATAAATTACACCATTTGAATAGAATGAAACTGTATTTGCAGTTATTTCTGAAGTAAGAATCCATGTGCCAATTAAAGATAAATCATCATAAACATCAGTATCAAAATCAAATTCAACAAATTTATAATATGTTCTATCTTGAGTTAATTCTTCTTTTGTATCAAGAATATATACACCATTATCTAAATAATAATATGTATTTTGAGCATATGTTTCATTTTCAGGCTTTAATACATAATTAAACCAACCTTTAAATGTGTAATTTTCTTTATAAGGTGTTTCAATTTGATTTACTTTATCACCTTTTTGAATAACTTGATTAACTGATACATCACCACCATCAGAATCAAATGAAACTACTACTGATGATGCATTTTCCCATTTAGCATATAATTTAATATCGCTTAAAATAGGTGTATTTTCAAAATCAAATTCAACAAATTTATAATATGTTCTATCTTGAGTTATTGAATCATTTGAATCTAATATATATTGGTTATTTTCAAAATAATAATATAAATCTTTTCCATATTCTTCAGTTTCAGATTTTAATACATAATTAAACCAACCAACAAAATTTTGGTCTAAATTACCAATTTTAGCTTTAAAAGGAGTAGAAGGTTCTTTTAAATATTTACCTTTTTCTACATAAACAGGTAATACTTCACTACCACCATTAGTATCAAATTCAATCTTATAAATTGCTTTATTAATATAATTTAAGTTGATTATATAACCATCTGGAGTAACTAAATTAGTATTACCAGTTATATTAATATCACCTAAATTAGCTTCAATAATAGATGCCATAATGAATTCTTCATTCTCTAAAACATCTAGAATTTCAATATTTACATTATCTAATGTAATATTACCACTAGATTTAATTATTTCTTCAAATGCTTTACCACTTATCTTAATAGTACCATCTTTAATTGCTAAATTAGCACCTTTTTCAACTAAGAATAAAATATTACGTGCTGATTCATTAATGATTTCATAATCATTTTCTTGTAAATTAATTACAACATTTTGATTGTTTTTAATTACAATATTCTTATTATCTATTACATGAAGTTTAGTAGAATTAAATCTAATTTCAAATTCATCAATTGAATTATCAATTGTTAAATCCTCATCATATATATATTTTCCTTCATTAGGAATAAGAATAGTTTCTATTCTATTAACTTTATATAAACCGCTATTTTCTAAATCAACAGCTAAATATTCATCTTTTAATAATATTTTTGATTTATCAAAATTAGTTTCGATACCAAATGGATAGAATAAAACATTATTCTTTAATCCATTTTCACCTTCTACCTCTAAATTAGACATATCTAATATAACTCTATCATACCAGTCTTCTAAATTAATATCATTTGTAGCACCATAACTAATAAGGCCTTTAAGAATACCATTATAATCATTTAAAGCAAAGCTTGCTTCAATCTTATTATTTTCATCATTTAATAATAAACTTAAGATATTAGTTGTATCATATTTTGCGATTAAATTAGAATTGCCTTTTAATAATAATTCGCCATTTAAGATATTAATTAATTCTACATAGCTACGATATACATTAATTGTATATTTTCTAGGTGTCTTATCTAAAGCATCAGCATATTCTGAATAAACATCAACTTCAAATGTATTAAGACCATAATGTAATTGTTTTAAGCCTGCGCCTGAAACTCTTGATCTATCATCTTTTCTTAAATAATCAATATAAATTTCAGATGTTTCATTTGCAACATAAACATTTTGTCTTGTACCCAATTCGAATTTACCATTTATAAATGTTATATTTTCTTTTGCATCATTTTTATAAATATTTAAATCTTCTAATTCATCTTCTTCATCATAATTAGAGAATTTGAATGTGATTGTTCTTCTTGTAGTAGCTGAACCAGCATAGCCTTTAATTGCTATATCAATTGATACAAGTCTTTGTTCATTAAATTCAATTGTAACTGTATTATCTTCATTAAATAATACTTCATTATTAGTACCAGTATAATATGCTAAATATTCAGTATTATCTGTTAAACCAAATTTGAAAATAATATTTGAAGCACCTGGTTTATTATATTCAAATAAATTATTATTCTTAAAATATGTAACTGTTTTATTTTCTGCTTCTTCTACAGTTTCACCAGTTATTAATCTAACTTCTTCTCTTAATTCACCATCATAAATAATTTCAGATATTAATTTAAATGAAGCATCCTCATCATAATGAGTAAATTCAAAATTATATGCTTTGTCATCTAAATTAAATTTCAAAATAACTTTTTCGATATCAGTATTATTTTGAATAAATGATAATGTAGCATCATATCTATCATCTGAAGCATTATATGTGAATAAATC
>CAJOOI010000078.1 GCA_905236105.1 uncultured Acholeplasmatales bacterium | reverse complement strand
TAATCTTCCAGCTGCATCGAAAATTTGAGTCATACCCAATTTTCTTCCTAAGATTCCCTTAGCCATAAATTAAATTCTCTCTTTCTTTTATATTTTTTAAATGCTTATTTCTTCAATACGATATCAACACCACTAGGTAAGTCAATATGCATTAAAGCATCAATTGTTGCAGCATTTGGATCAACAATTTCGATTAATCTCTTATGTGTTCTTCTTTCGAATTGTTCACGTGAATCTTTATTTACGTGAGGTGAACGTAAGATTGTGAAGATTTCTCTTTCAGTTGGAAGAGGAATTGGTCCATTTACTTTAGAACCTGCCTTTTTAACTGAATCAACAATTTTCTTTGCTGATTGATCTAATAATCTGTGATCATAAGATTTTAAACGGATTTTAATTTTGTTTCTTGCCATTTTAAATAATTCTCCTTTCGCCTATAATCTTTGTATAGACTTGCTCCATGGAAATAACCCGATGCACAATGACAACGGCTTTCAGTGTATCGACAACCTCCCACTTCACAGCCAATATATGCCCGCTAAAACAGGCTTTTACATTTTATTACAAACAATAACAATAGTCAAGAAAAAAATTAAAAAAATTTTATTTGCTTATATTTATTAATAAATATAAATAATAAAACTCCTCAAAATCTTACTTTTTTCAGTAAATTTGAGGAGTTATATATTATTTTATCTTTTTATGTTATTTTTTACTATTTTATTTAAAATATCAAAATTTTCTTGATTATTAGCTGCAATTACCATAGAAGTTGGCTTAAATATTATTTCTTCATCATATCCTTTAATAATTCCACCTGCTTCTTTTAATATCAAAGCTGCAGCATAATAATCCCATAAATATAATTGATATTCAAAAAATAAATCTATTTCGCCTTTAGCCATATAACATAATTCTAAAGCTGCAGACCCAAATCTTCTATAATCTTTACAAAAATTAAATGTTTCAAGTAATATTTTATTACATTCTTCTTTATGCTCTTTATGATAAACTGACATTGCTATGCATATTAATGAGTGATTAAAATCACGTTTAGATGTAGATAATTTCTTATTATTCAAGAAACTTCCTTCACCCTTTATCGCAGTATATAATTCTTCTTTTAAAACATTATATACTACTCCCATTACTACTTCTTTTTTATATGCTAAAGCAATAGAAACACCATATTCAGGAATATTTCTTGAATAATTTTCTGTTCCATCTATTGGATCAATTACCCAAATAAAATTAGAATTTGTATTTTTTAAATCTCCTTCTTCGCAGAAAAATGATGCATCTTTAATAAGAGGCTTTAATTCTTTTATTAAATATTCTTGGACTGCTATATCACTTGATGTAACAATATTAGCAGCACCTTCTTTTTCTTCTATTTTGAAATTCGTTACTAAATGTTTTTTAACATTTAATACAATATTAGAAACTTTATCTAATATTACATTAAAATCATAATTCTCTATCTTCATATTAATATTTAATTAATTTATATACATCATTAATAGATTGTAAATCATGTCTTATTTCTTCTTTTATATTACCGTTTTTATCTTTATATATTAATAAATCTTTTTCTTCTGGAAGAAGACAATGATGAACTCCACCTTTACCATTCATACTATTTTGGTATGAACCAGTACCTATACAACCAATATATAATTCATCACATTTTGGAAGTTCAATATAGCCTCTATCTTTTAAATAATATACATCATCACAATCACAAGTAATACCTGCAAGTCTTGCTTTATATTCATTTTGACCAATATTGTTGATTGGCATAACTAAAATAGGTTCACCTAAAGCATACATTTCAGGTAATGCTATAAGTAAAGAACCATCAACAATATTCCAAGGATATTTATCAGTATTTTTTATACCAACTACCTTATAAATATTTACAGTCGAATCTTTTTGAGAAAATTTTCCATTTTCACTTATGATATTAGGTGCATCTATATTATTTTCTTTACATGTTTTAAGTAATACTTCAAAAATGCCTTTAGCAAATTCATAATAATTAAAGCCTTCTGAAACTGGAAGTGGCATACCACCACCAATATCATAATTAACAACAGTTGGATATAATTTTTTAGCTTTAATATAATATTTTAAGACTTTATTGAAATTTTCTTCAAATTTATCTTTTTCATAATCAAAGCCTCTTTGATGGAAATGAATAGTTGTTAAATTTAATTTAGTATTTTTTAAATCATCTATAATAAAATTAAATTCTTCATCATTAAGGCCAAATCTATCATTTTCTATGACATCGCCTTCTTCAGAATATAAAGCTTTAACATGGATTCTTAATCCAACATTTAATTTAACATTCTTTTCTTTTAAATATAAATATTCTTCTTTTGAATCAATGATATCTATTATATTAAAACCTAATTCATTTATTTTTAATATTTCATCGATATATTCTTTAGGCTTATAGCCATTAGGTACTAAATATTTTGTTTTATCATTATTTTCTATCATCATTCTTGATGATAATAATAAATCATAATAACTAGATGTTTCAAGACCATCAGCTACACTATAAGCAGTCATGATTTCTTCTTTACCATAATTAGCTTTATTAGCATTTAAATAAATGAATTTAGCTGGATAATTTGAATCTTTAATTGCTTTATCAAAATCAGCTTTTAAAGATGTAATATGTTCTTTTATTACATCTAAAAATGTTACCTTAAGAGGTGTACCATATTTTTTTGCTAAAGTTTTTAAATTAAAGCCATTATAATATAATTCATTATTTTTAATTTCGCGTAATATTTTCATTTCAAACCTCTAATTATTTATAATAGTACCACTTTTGCCTTCAATAGCATTTAAAGCATTATTTATATCAGTTATAATAGCTAATTTTTTCTTATCTGAATTTAAGAAATTTAAAGAAGCGATAATTTTAGGCTTCATAGATCCTTCTTTAAATTCATTATTTGCTAAATATCTTTCTATTTCTTCTTTACTAACTTTACCTAAATCTGTTTCATATGCTGTATTGAAATTAATTTTAGCATTTTTTACTGCAGTTAATATCAATAATATATCAGCATCAATATCAGCTGCAAGCTTTGCTGAAGCAAAATCTTTATCGATTACAGCATCAATTCCTGATAATTTATTGCCATCTTTAATAACTGGAATACCTCCACCACCGCAAGAAATAACAATAAATCCAGCATTTATTAAAGCATTTATCTGATTTTCTTCTAATATTTTTACTGGTTTAGGAGAGGCAATAACTCTTCTATAGCCACGGCCCGAATCTTCTTTTGTTCTAAATGGTAATTTTTTTGCTTCATCTTCAGTATAAAATGAGCCAATTGGCTTAGTTGGATTTAAAAAAGCTTCATCATCTTTCGAAACTAAAACATGTGTAACTAAAGATGCAACTTCTTTTTTTAAACCTGATATAGCCATTTCATTTATTAATGCATTTTCTAAATGATAAGCAATATAGCCTTGGCTCATTGCTCCACATTCAGCAAAAGGCATTTCATAAACTTTTTTATTTAATTTATTACCTTCAGTAAAAGCTAAATTAATTAAACCAACTTGTGGACCATTCCCATGAGTAATAACTACTTCATGTCCAGCTTTAATGATAGGAATTATATGCTTTGCAGCAACTAAAGCATTTTGTTTTTGTTCTTCAGGAGTTTGGCCTAAAGCATTTCCTCCTAGGGCAATAACTATTTTCACTTATTTTGCCTCATTAACCATTGAAGCATAAATAACTGCTTTAATAGTATGTAATCTATTTTCTGCTTCATCAAAAACAACAGATTGAGGTCCTTCAAAAACATCTTCTGTCACTTCAAGTCCATTAAGACCAAATTTTTCATATACTTCCATACCAACTGTAGTTTCTAAATTATGGAAAGATGGAAGACAATGTAAGAAAATAGCATCCTTTTTAGCTTTAGCCATAACATCTTTATTTACTTGATATTTTTTTAATAAATTAATTCTTTCTTCCCAAACTGAAAAATCTTCGCCCATAGATACCCAAACATCTGTAGCTATAGCATCGCAATCTTTAACACCTTCATTAATATCTTCAGTTAAGGTTATTTTAGCACCACTTACTTCAGCAAGCTTTTTAGCTTTTTCAACTAATTCTTTACTAGGCCATAATTTTTTTGGCCCTACCATACGATAATCAAGACCCATGATAGCTGATGCAACTAAATATGAATTACCCATATTGTATCTACCATCACCTAAATAAGCAAATTTCAAGCCTTCAAGATTGCCTTTATATTCTTTCATAGTTAAAAAATCAGCTAAAATTTGAGTTGGATGGAATTTTTCAGTTAGGCCATTCCATACTGGCACACCAGAATATTTAGCTAAACATTCTACTGTTTCTTGTTTAAATCCACGATATTCAATACCATCAAACATTCTTCCTAAGACTCTTGCGGTATCTTTTATTGATTCTTTTTTACCCATTTGTGAACCAGATGAACCAATATAAGTTACACCCATACCTAAATCCATACCTGCAACTTCAAATGCACAGCGTGTTCTAGTTGAGTCTTTTTCAAATAATAAAACGATATTTTTACCTTTTAATACAGTATGAGGAATACCATTTTTCTTTTCATATTTTAGTTTTGCTGCTAGATTTAATAAATATTCAATCTCTTCTTTATTATAATCTAATAATGTTAATAAATTTTTACCATATAAATTCATAATTCTTAATCCTTC
>CAJOOI010000077.1 GCA_905236105.1 uncultured Acholeplasmatales bacterium | reverse complement strand
GTTATTGCTTATCTAATAGCTGGATATGATGTAATTTTTAGCGCTATTAAAAAAATTCCATCAGGTCAGTTTTTGGATGAAGAATTCTTGATGTTTATTGCTTCTTTAGGAGCTTTCTTATTAAGATTATTTGATAAAATTGAATATAGTGAAGCAACAGCAGTTATTATATTTTTCCAAATTGGTGAAGTATTTGAAGGAATTGCTGTTCAAAGAAGCAAAGATGCTATCTTAGAAACTATAAATTTAAAAGTAAATAAAAGTTATTTAAAAGATGGTACTGAAATTGATCCTAATGATTTAAGAATTGATGATGAAATAATGGTTAAACCAGGTGAGGTTGTAGCTGTTGATTCTGTTAGCTTAGGTGAAGGAATTATCAATACTTCATCTCTTACAGGAGAAGCATTAGATGTTGTTGTTAATAAAGGTGATGTTGTATTATCTGGTTCTTTAAATAAAAATACACCTTTATTCTTAAAAGTATTAAAAGAATATAGTGATTCAACTGCAACTAAGATTTTAAATTTAGTTGAAGACGCTACAATGCGTAAAACTAAAAATGAAAAATTCATCACTAAGTTCTCAAGAATTTATACACCTATTGTTGTTGGAATCGCCTTAGTTATAGCAGTGATAGTTCCGCTAATAATTGGCTTTATCAACGGATTTTCTTCTCAATTATGGAGTGATTATATTTATGTTGCAATAACATGTTTAGTTGTATCATGCCCTTGTGCATTAGTAGTATCTGTCCCTTTAACTTATTTTGCAGGTATAGGATGTTGCGCTAGAAATAAAATTATTGTTAAAGGCAGTGTAATTTTGGAAGAATTAGCTCAGACAAAAATTGCAATAACTGATAAAACTGGTACACTTACTAAAGCAAAATTTGAACTTGTTAAAACATATGGTGATGAAGAATTATTAAAAATTGCAAAAGGCTTAGAAATAAAATCAAATCATCCACTTGCAGTTGCAGTTACTGAAATTGAAAGTGATTATTACGATTTTGAAGTCGAAGAAGTCCCGGGCTATGGAATAATTGGTTATAAAGATGGAATAAGATATATTTGTGCATCAAAAAAATTATTTGATAAAGAAAATATAAAAGTTGAAGAAATTAATGATGCTGGAGCTATTTTATATGTTTCAAAAAACGATGTTTATATTGGTGCATTAGTTTTGGAAGACAAGCTTAAAGATGAAGCTAAAAATTCAATTGATGATTTAATTGATTTAGGCGAGGATGTTTATGTTTTATCAGGCGATAATGAAGCAAATGTAAAAAGTGTTTGTGATAAATTATCAATTAAAAATTATTATGCATCATTATTACCTGAAGAAAAAGCAAAGCATGTAACCGAAATAAAGAATAATTCTAATGGCAAAGTTATATTTGTTGGTGATGGAATAAATGATGCCCCAGTTCTAGCAATTAGTGATGTTGGTGTATCAATGGGCCAAATTGGTAGCGATGCTGCAATAGAAGCATCTGATGTAGTTATTTTAAATGATAATTTATCAACTTTACCAATTATGATTAGGATTGCAAGAAAGACTAAAAAAATAGTTGTTGAAAATATTATTTTTTCAATAGGAGTTAAAATAGTTATCTTATTTTTAGCAATTTTATTTAATATGCCTTTTATGGAAGGCTTACAATTACCTATGTGGGTTGCAATATTTGGTGATGTTGGAGTGTTAATAATTGCTATATTAAATGCAATTAGAGCTCTTTTTATTAAAACAAAAAATAATTAAAAAAATAATAGACCTTTAAGAAGCATAAATAACTAGATTATTTATTGGTTCGATAAGGCCTATTTTTTTCGCATTTTTTACAATTAAAAATAAGATGTTAAATGTAAACATTTTCTTTATTTAAAAAATATTGTATTTTAAGCAAAAAATGTTATAATTTATTTTGTAAAAAAAGCCTATTATTAGGAGGATTATAGATATGGCTAAAAAAATAGTTTCAGACCTTAATGTAAAAGGTAAAAAAGTTTTAATCCGTGTAGATTTTAACGTTCCAATGAAAAATGGCGTTATTACAGATGATACACGTGTAAGAGCAGCTATCCCAACAATCAAATATGTAATTGATAATGGTGGTAGAGCAATTGTTTTCTCTCATTTAGGAAGAGTTAAAACAGCAGAAGATATTCAAAAAAATGATATCACACCTGTAGCAAAAAGACTTCAAGAATTACTAGGTGTAAAAGTAAATTTTGTAAACCAAACTAGAGGAAAAGAATTAGAAGATGCAGCAAAAGCCTTAAAAGATGGCGAAGTATTAATGTTTGCTAATACTAGAAATGAAGATTTCGATGTTGCTTTAGACAAAGAAGTTAAAAAAGAATCTAAAAATGATCCAGAATTAGGTAAATATTGGGCTTCATTAGGCGATGTATTTGTAAATGATGCATTCGGTACAGCTCACCGTGCAGCAGCATCAAATGTAGG
>CAJOOI010000076.1 GCA_905236105.1 uncultured Acholeplasmatales bacterium | reverse complement strand
TTTTGAAATTGTTGTTATTTTTTCATCAATTATTCTATTTGAAATATTTTTTAATAATATATTACAAACACTCTTAGATGATTCACTTAAAGGATACATTCTACCTTCATTATCTATTTTTGTATAAATACCAAGTTCTTCTAAAAAATTATATACATCATCTTTTACATTTAAAAATTCAACATATTTAGGATTATGATAAAATGAGGGATTTAAATTTACATTTCCTAAATTACATCTTCCATTACCACTTGCTAAAAGCTTTTTTGCTATTTTTCCATCATTAAATATTTTAAAATCTATTCCATGTTTATTTAAATAATTACCTAAAAATAGCCCTAATGCCCCAGCACCTATAATCGCAACCATGTTTTTCCCTCATTTTTTATTTAAATATTATATATTTAATAAAAACTATTGCTAATTTTAACATATTATATCTAAAATTTCAACTAAAATGCTGTAAAATAAAGATATATTTTTAGCAATAAATTGTTTGTTATTCTTTTGATTTATATTTGATATTTTCAAAGCTCATTTAGTTTTTAAAACTACATAAAGCGTTTTATTGTTTTTTTCTTTCTAATTTTTAAAATAAGTTGTTGATATTATTTTTGCAAGTGGTAAAATAAAAGAAATTCCGGAGGAATAAATATGGAGAGCGTTAAAAAAACATTAGAAAATTGGTTAAATGAATTAGATAATTTTAGTTTTAAAAATTATGAAGAATTACCTGATATAGATTTATATATGGACCAAGTATTAACTTTCTTAGATAGACAATTTCAAATATTTCAATTTTCTTCATTAGATAAACAAATCACTTCTTCTATGATTAATAATTATGTAAAAGGGGAAGTATTACCTGCCCCAATTAATAAAAAATATAATAAAGAGCATATTTCTTTAATTGAAGAAGTTATTACATTAAAACAAGTTTTAACTTTATCAGAAGTTAAACAACTTGAAGATATTAGATATGATGGAATAATTCAAAAAGCTGATACATTTAATGATTTTAATAAATTAAATAAAGAAGTTTTAGATAAAACTATTAAAGAAGCATTTACAAAATTAAATGATGTAGGAGAAAATGATAAATCAAGCTTAGCAAATATGGCTATGGAATTTGCTTTAATATCAAACTCATATTTAAATATAGCAAGAAGAATTTTATTTTTAATTAGAGTTTATGATGATTTAGAAAAATTAAAATTAGCAAAAGATAAAGAAAAAAAGGAAGAATAGCAAGTTCTTCCTTTTATTTTGATAATTCTTTATTTCTTAATCTGCATGCTTCATAACATGCTTTAATGGCCTCATCAAAACCATTTTTATATAATTCTGTAACACCAGCTATCGTTATTCCGCCTTTTGAACATACTTCTTTAATTAAATCCTCTATCGACCTATTAGAATTTAGCATTAAGGTGGCTGAAGAAATGATTGATTCAAGGACAATTGACTTAACAAAATCATAACTTAAGCCAATTTTTTTTGTTTCATCAATAAAGTCTTTTGCGAATAAAGCAAGGAAGGCAGTCATTGATCCATTAAGAGGTGTAAGATAATTCATTTCAACTTCTTTTACTATGTAAGTTTTTCCTAAAAATTGAAACATTTCTTCTACTCTTCTTAAGTATTTTGGATCATAAAAAGATATCGTAGTATTACTCATATTATATTCCATTGCAATATTTGGCATCACTCTATAAACAGATGCATTTTTAAAAATTGATGAAATATAATCAATACTAATTGAAGCTAAAGTTGAAATAATACATTTATCTTTAAAATCTATTTTTACAATATATGGTTTTAATTCTTCGATATTTTGTGGCTTTACAGCTAATATAATTGTATCAGATTTTAATAATAATGTATTTAAATCCATTGTTACTTTAAAGCCTAATTCTTCATATTCTTTTTTCTTTTCAATTCTTCTTACACAAAGAAGCATATCTTTTTTATTAATATAATTGTTTTCAGTCAATTTTTTAGCTAATAATCCGCCAATTTTACCAATGCCTAATATTCCTAACATTTTATCCAACCTTCTTAAGTATTTCTTCTATTTTAAATAAACGCTTATAATAATTTCCAACAATATATTCATATTTCTTTTCTTTTACATATTTTATATCATCTTCATTATTAATATCAGTTAAAATTAATTTAGCATTATATTCTTTACTTAAATTATAAATTTTATCAATTATATCTTTATTTTCTAAATAATTTAAAAATAAATAATCACATCTTTGGTGATATAAATCAATTAAATTAGTGCTTGATACACTAAATCCATATTTTTTTAATTGTTCTACTCTTAAATCATTTAAATCATCAAAAATAAAACAAATAAATTCAGGTTTTATTTTATAATAATCTAATTCTTTTTTTATAAATGTTATAAATCTATTTGTTAAATCATCTAATGATAAATTAATATAAATATTTAAAAATCCATGAGTTTTATTATAAAACATTTTTTCTTCTTTAAATAAATTATTAATAATATAATCATTTATTTTTGATTTTAAATTACGTCTTTTAATAACTTCATATATTTTATCTTCTTCTATTTCTAGATTAACTAGATTTAGTCCTAATTTATATCCTAAAACTGTATATTCATTCAAATTTACAATTTGTTTATATGTAAGTCTTAATAAGCCCGCATCAATTGATTCACTTATATGAGTTACTAAAGCATTATCTTCAAATCTGCATTTTGCAGTTTTATTATCATAAAATGCAATTTTAGGATAATAAATTTCATTTAATGCTTCATAGCTTGCATCTCCGGCCATACTTATATAATCAGTAATATTTTTTATTTCATTACCTTTTAGAGCACGATATATACCACATACAAAATTAATATTTAATCTTTTATTAACATTATCTATTTCAATTTTAGCTTTATCTAATATATTTTTAATTTTTAAATTGATAATTCTTTTATCATTTTCATCCTCAATTAATATCGCAAAATTACCATTGTTTAGATGATATAAATTCATCTTAAATTCATCTTTTATAACATCAGTTAAAACATCACCTAATTTATAAATTAACTGATATTCAAAATTATAGCCATATAATTCTTTATATATTTTAAAATCATCTACATAAATTATTGCTAAAGCAAATTTATCTTTATTTTGTAATTTAGCAATATCAGTTAATAATTTTAATTCAGTATTTAATTTAGAAATTGGATTTTTATAAGCTAAATTTTTTAATAATTCTTTATCATTTTTATAATTTGTTACATCTTCAATTATAGAAATTATATTTAAAATATTATCAATTATTATCGAATACATTGTTTCTTTAAATCTTATTATTTTATCTTTTAAAGAAAAATCATATTCAAATTCTTTTTTAGTACCTATATTTGAAGATACATATTCTTTTATATTTTTATAATTACTTAAATCATAATTATTTAAATGAGAATAATAATCATTTAATTCCATCTTAGAAATTAAATCATATTTTTTTACTAAAGAATCTGATAAATATACTATATTATCTTTTTCTTCTTTTATGCCATATGGCATATTTTTTATTATGAATGATTCTTTATAATAATTTTCTTCAGTTTCTGTTAAATTTAAATATAGATTTAAATTTTCATTGATAATATTAGTTATTATTTTTAATGCTTCGTAATTTAAATCAACATCTAAAAATGGATTTAGGCTTAGATATTGAATTGAACCTATACAGCCATTTTGTGAATAAAGTGGTATTGTATATAAATATTCATCAGTATATGATTTAGAATTAATTATATTTAAATTATTTTCTTTATTTGTTTTATCAAAGAAGCCTTCTGTTTCGTTAATATAACTAAAATATAATAAACTACCATTTAATTCTTCTTCTTTAGGATATTTATCATATACTCTATTCATTTTATAGTGATGTCCAATAAAATGATCTTTAAAATATAAAATATAAGCTTCATTTAAATCAAATTTTTCACATATTTTTGGCATAATATTTCTAAAATATTCTCTAAATTTGACATTTAAATCTATTTTACAAACTTCATTGATTAAATTAGAAAATTGATTATAAAAATCAGAAATTAGGACGTTTTTATAATTAACTACTTTATTTTTAGGTTTTGTTATAACAGTTGTTTTAGATTCTATAAATGAATTATTTTCAGTTTTATTAATGTTTATATTAGTAATATTTGAAATTAAAGATTTAGGTTTGATTACATCATTTGCTTTAATTTCAACATTTGGAATATTATATTCTTCTTTTTTCTTATTATTATCTTTAGGTGATGTATTTAATGTATTATTTATTTCTTCTATTCTATTAGAATATAATCTAGAGCCTAAAATATTTCCTAAAATATCATATAATTTTTTTGCTGCATTACAAAAGCTTAATGAATTTTTTGAAGTTATTTCATTAGCTAATTCAGAATAGCTTGATTCAATAATAGAAGCTCTTCTTGTATCATTAAGTTCAAGATATGAAAAAATAAGCAAACTTGATATTTCTAATATATCTTCATTATCATCATATGCTTCTAATGCTTTATTAGCATTAGCTATAAAAGTTACATAATCTTTTTCTTCATATATAATTAATAATAATTTTTTTTCTATTTCATCTATTTCTTTATATCTAAAATTAGATTTGTAATAATTAATTAATTGTTTTGATTTTTCTTTATAAATATCAAATTCTTTATTTTCAAAATATAAATTAATTAGGATGCTTAAATATTCCATTTTTTCATCTTTTGAAATATCTTCTCTTACATATTTTTCAAGTGCTTCTTTAGCTTCGTTATATTTTTCTTGATGCAACAATAGATTAATTAAATCTTTTTGATATAAACTTGATTTTGAAACAGGAAGAAAATCTTTTTTTAATTTGATATATTTTTCTGCTTGATCATATCTTTTAATTTCTAAAGTTATATAAATGATTCCATCACATAACGCAATAATACCAACATATGACATTTCTTTTAGATTTGGAACATATGAATACAATAATTTTAATGCCTCAGTTGTATTTTTTAATTCATGCATCATTATTGCTAAATATGAAGTAGCTTTCATATAATCATCAGAATATTTTGGCTCAGTAGACAAAAACAAATTTATTTTTTTTACTGATGCAGAACTAATATTAAGTTTTAAAATATCATCAATTAATAACTTAGCCATATGTTCTCCTTACATCTTTTTTAATTATAACATTTTAGTAATTAAGAAAAAAGAAAAAACATCTTTTGCAAGATGTTTTATATAATTTTTTCATATGCTATTCTTAAACTTTTATCTTCTAAATAAATAATACCGCATTTTACAAAACCATTTTTTAATATTAAATGCTGCATTATCTTATTATCTATATGGGTATCTATTCTTAAATTTAGTTTTTTTGTTTCAGCAAATTTAACAATTGAATCCATAATGTTTTTAGCTATTATTTTTTTAGCAACACGATGAATTGTTATATATTTATCATTACTTAGCCAAGCACCATCATAAATATTTATATAAGTTTTTTCTATTCCTTCTATTAAAGCAAATGAAGCAACAATTATATCATCATCTAAAATAATATATAAATTTTTATTTTTTATATCATTTATTAATGTATTTTCATCAGGCTTATTATCTTTCCACTGGTCAGGATTACCTGTATTTTTCATAAATATTCTTGCTTCATTATAAATATTTAAGATTTCATCTAAATTTGAAAGTGTTGCATTAATAATTTTTCTCATTTTAAATTAATAAAAAAGTAAATACATAAAAAGACATATTAATAATCATACCAATTATCGCAAAAACTAAGTACCATTTTGCTGATTTTGGTGTGATTTTCCATGAAAAAATAGATATTAAAATACCATAAATTGGAAGCAATATTGAAAGAATAATAGAAATAGGAGATGGTCTATCTAATATTTCTGTTTTCGGTAAGGAATTATATATTCTTTCTTCATTTTTTATTTTTTCTTCATTATTAAATGATTTATTAAATTCATCTTGATCTAATATTTCAGGTTTTATTTCTTCTGTTTTAGGATTTAGAATTGAATTTATTACATCATTTGTTTTTCTAATATCACTTAATAAATTATAATATTTTAACATTACATTATATTCATAACCATTTTTATATTCTTCATAAACTGTAAGCTTTGGATTTAATTTTTGATTATAGGCACTAAAGACAATATCTAATTCTCTTTGAGTTAATTCTTTTATCTCAAAGCCAAAATATTTTAATGCATATACATATTCTTGTTGTTCTTTTGTCATATTTTTACCTCACATTTTTATGATAATTTAAAAATAACGTATAAATATGTGATTTTTTTGTTATTCTTTTAATGCTAATTTGTAGCCTACGCCTCTATTTGATAATATTGTTGTTTTAGAATCAAGCTTTTCCAATGTTTTTCTTAAATTTGATATAAATACCCAAACAACAGATATATCAACATCATTATCATTTTCCCAAATGCTATCCATAATTCTTTGGCTAGATAAATAAGTATTTTGATTTAAGATAAATAATTCCATTAATTTAAATTCTTTAGCTGTTAAATGTATGCTTTTATTATCTTTTTGAAGTTCAAATGTATCTTGATTTAATGAAATATCTTCAAATTCTAATTTTGTAATTATGCTGTTTCCTCTTCTTAATAAAGCGCGAATTCTTGCAAATAATTCTTTTAATGAAAAAGGTTTTGTTAAATAATCATCAGCTCCACTATCAAGGCCCATTACTTTATCTTCTATCATAGATCTTGCGGTAAGCATTAAAATCGGTGTTTTTATGCCCTTATTTCTTAAAATACGAGTTGCTTCTATTCCATTTATTTTTGGCATCATTACATCCATGATGATTAAATCATAATTATATAATGAAAGCAAATTAAGACATTCTTCACCATTATATGCACATTCAACATCATATTTTTCTATTTTTAAGGATTTACTAATCGCATTAGATAAATCTTTATCATCTTCTACAACTAAAATTTTCACTACTTTTACTCTCCAAAATTTATAACCTGATTAAGCTTATCTTCTAATATTTCTTTAAATGTTTTTAATTCATCATTTAAATAATTATATAATTCAATATATTCTGAAACAAATGGTAAATCTAAAAATTGATTTAATTTTATATCATATTCTTCTTTTAATTCTTTATATGCTTTAAAATCATTTTTTTCCCTTTTTTGAATCATTTTTTGTTGAATTTGTTTTAATTCATTAAATGAATCATTTATTGTTTTATTAGTAGAAACATAATTTTCAATTTCTTTTAAACGCTTTGTTTCATCTTTTTCATCAAAATATTGATTAATAATATCTACACTATTCAACTAAATCACCAATCATAAACCAAGTTTTTACTTCAGTAATTTTAACTTTTACTAATTTTCCAACAAGTGATTTATCAGCGGATTTAAAATGAGTTAATTTAAGATGTTTTGAATAACCACACATCATATCTTTCCCATATTTTGATTCACCATCAACTAAGACTTCAACTTCTTGATTTAAGAAACGCTCATTACCTTTCTTATAGCCTTTATTTACTTCATCAATTAGCTTTTCTAATCTTTCATGCTTTTCTTCTTCAGTTGTATTATCTACCATCTTAAAAGCTGGTGTTCCTTCTCTTGGTGAAAAAATGAATGTATATGCGCCTTCAAAATCAGCATCTTTAACTAGCTTTAATGTATTTAAAAATTGTTCATTAGTTTCACCAGGAAAACCTACAATAATATCAGTTGTTATAGATATACCTGGAACTAATTCTTTTAATTTATTAATCTTTTCCATATAGATTTCATAAGTATATTTTCTATTCATTCTTTTAAGAACTTCATTATCACCTGATTGAACTGGTAGGTGTAGATGTGGCATTACTGATTTACAATCACGCATAGCTTCCATTGTTTTTAAATCTAAATCTCTAGGGTGTGACGTTGTATATCTAATTCTTTTAATGCCTGTTTTATCTAAATCATATAATAAATCACCAAATGTATAATTTGTATCTAAATCTTTACCATAAGCATTAACATTTTGACCTAATAATGTAATTTCAACATAGCCTTCTTTTACTAATTCTTCTACTTCATTAATAATATCTTCTTTAGCTCTACTTCTTTCTCTACCTCTTGTATATGGTACTATACAATAAGTACAAAATTCATCACAGCCATACATGATATTAACCCAAGCTTTATGTTTAGATTCTCTAATTTTAGGACTACCTTCTAAAATATTACCCTGGCTTGAAATGACTTCAACTACCTTAGCTTTAGTATAATATGCTTGATATATTAATTTTGGCAAATTTTGACGGTTATGTGTACCAAAAATAATATCAACATCATATGATTCTATTATTTTTTTAGTCGCACTTTCTTCTTGTGGCATACAACCACAAATACCAACTAGCATATCCGGATTTTCGCGTTTACGTCCCTTTAGTTGACCTAAAACACCCCAAATACGTACTTCAGCATTTTCTCTTATACAGCATGTATTTAATAAAACTAAATCAGCATGTTTTTCATCTACTGCTTTTTCATAGCCAATTTCTTCTAAAATACCTGCCATTACTTCACTATCTGCCTCATTACCTTGGCAGCCATAAGTAAGAATAAAATATTTTTTTCCTTTACCTAAATCTTTATATTTAGGATCAAGTTCATATTTAATTTTTTCAATACCTAATTTTTTTCTAATTTTAGCATCAGTTAAACTAGGCATAGATAAATTTATTCGATTTTTTCCCATAAAATGTATTACCTTTTTATTATTTTATTAAATTTTTTTATTTTGATTTCTTTATCTAAATCAATTATAGCACCACTAATAATATATTTATTAGTTTTAGCAACATTAGCTTTTTGATAAATACCTGTTCTAAAGCGTTCAATAATTTGAAATTTGTCAGAACCTAATATACTATCTTTAGGTCCACACATACCTAAATCAGTTATATATGCCGTATTATTATATACTTCTTCATCATTTGTTTGAATATGAGTATGAGTACCTAATACAGCTGAAACTTTTCCTGCAAAATCATAAAAGAAAGCTTTTTTTTCGCTTGTAGCATCCCCATGAAAATCGACAATAATATAATCTGCCTTAATTTTATTTAACAATTCATCCATAACTTTAAATGGAGAATCAAGTGGACTATTATTATAAACACGGCCCATCATATTTACTAAAGCAATATTAACTGAATTATATTTTATATATAATATTTTCTTATATTCATCTGATGGAATATTTGCAGGTATAACTATATTTGAATCATTTAAAAATTCAGTTATTTCATGTTTTGAAAAAGTATGATTCCCCATTGATAAACCACTTATACCTAAAGACATAAGTTTTTTATAATCATTTCTTTTTAATCCAGCTCCATCACTAACATTTTCGGCATTTGCTAAAACGATATTTATATTTTCTTCTTTTCTAATTTTAGGAAGTTCAGTATTTAAAGCATCTAGTACATCAGTACCACATATATCTCCTAAATATAGTATTTTCATAAATCACCTTTTATTTAAAAAAAGGTGAGTTTAAACTCACCTAATTATTTTGCAACATCAGTTGCTCTAGTTTCTCTAATAACTGTTACTTTAATGGTACCAGGATATTGAAGTTTTTGTTCGATTTGTGTCTTTATATCTCTTGCGATAGTAAAGATTGTTAAATCATCTACTTCATCAGGATTAACGATGACTCTAAGTTCACGACCTGCTTGAATAGCATAACTAGATTGAACGCCTTTTACAGAATTAGAAATTTCTTCTAATGATTCAAGACGTTTAATATAATTTTCTAATGAATCACTTCTAGCACCAGGTCTTGCAGAAGAAAGTGCATCTGCAGCAGCAACAAGTACAGCAATTACTGATTTTGGAGCTACATCTTCATGGTGAGATGCGATAGCATCAATTACTTCTTTTGGTTCATGGAATCTATTAGCAAGTTCTACACCAATTTCAACATGAGATCCTTCTATTTCATGATCGACAGCTTTACCGATATCATGAAGTAAACCAGCACGTCTTGCTAAAATTTCATTTTCGCCTATTTCAGCTGCCATTTTACCTGCTAGCATTGCAGTTTCAATAGAATGTTGTAATACATTTTGTCCATAGCTAGTACGGAAGTTTAATCTACCAATTAATTTAATTAAATCAGGATGAATTTTACCAATACCAGTCTTAAATACAGCATCTTCACCTAATTCTCTTATAACTAATTCAACATCATTACGACATCTTTCTACAACTTCTTCAATTCTAGCCGGATGGATTCTACCATCTGAAACTAAAATTTCAAGTGAACGTTTAGCAATTTCTCTTCTAATTGGATCAAAACCTGATAATACTACTGCCTCAGGAGTATCATCGATAATTAAATCAACACCAGTTAATGATTCAATTGCACGTATATTACGACCTTCTCTACCAATAACACGGCCCTTCATTTCCTCGGCAGGAAGTGCAACAGTTGTTACTGTAGTTTCAGATGCAATTTCACCTGAATATTTTTGGATAGCCAAAGATAATATATTCTTAGCTTTAGCTTGTGCTTCAAGCTTAGCTTTTTCTTCCTCATCTTTAATATATGAAGCAATTTCTGTTTTCATTTCTTCCCTAACTGCTTCAAATATAATGTTTTTAGCTTCTTCTTTAGTATAACCAGCAATTTCTACTAGTTTTTCTTCCTGAAGTCGTAAAATTTCATTAATCTTATTATTTTGTTCGTCTAATTCTTGTTTCTTTTCATCAATCTTAACTTTTTCAGCATTTAATAACTCTTCTCTATGATCAAGACTATTGCTACGTCTATCAAGATTATCTTCTCTTAAGTCTAGTTTAGTTTCTAATTCTACTACACTCTTTTTTCTTTCCTTGATATCAATTTCTGCTTCTTGTTTTAATTTTGTTATTTCTTCTTTTGCTTCATTAATTGATTCTTTTTTCTTAATTTCTGCTTCTTTTTCTGCATTAGCTAAAATTGAACTGGCTTCTTGTAATTTTGCTTCTGCTTCTTTTTCTGCATTAAGTAAGGTTTTTTGTGCATCAGTTAAAACTTTATCAGCTTCATCTTTAGCACTAGATAACTTCTTCTCGACTGTTTTAACTCTAATTAAATAGCCGATTCCGCCACCTATAATCAAACCCAAAATAATAAGGATAATCCAAACGACTACAGGCATTGATGATTGTAAAAAAATCATTTTTTGCCTCCTTATTAGTTTTTAACCATTTTTAATTATACTTAATTTGAAATAGTAAGTCAACAAAGAATTGCCCTTTTATACATATTAATTCTTTTATATAAAACATAGTTTTAAAAATTAATTTCGGACACAAGTTTATAAATTAATTTTATAAAAATCAACCTTCGTTATTATTAAATTTTATTAAATACAAAAATTAATTATTTTATTTCAATTTTGAATTTATAATAAATTTTTCTATGAATATTATAAAAAATTTGTTATAATACAATAAGTAGTCTAACAAATAAACGAGAGGTTATTATAATGAGTAATAAGTCAAATAAAAATAATAAATTAAAAGAACAACCAAAAAAGAAATTATTTGGTAGAAATATTTTTACATTTCTTTTTGTAGCAATATCAGTTGTCGTATTATTCTTTCTATTCTATATTCCATATTCTTATATTTCAACTTATTCAAAAGCAAACCCAACTCCATTTGATACAAATGTAACATCATCAATGAAATCAAATGTTGGAATTGAAGATACATCATCAACTACATCTTCTACTGGTGCAAATGAAATTAAGATGACAGATGGAGCAAAAATTATGAAGGGCAAAGATTTTAATGATTTAGATTTAAAATTTTATGCTCAAACTTACGATCAAGAAAAAGGTAATGTGACATTTTATTCATCACTTGCATGGAATGAAAATACAACTAAATTAGTTGGTGATGGAAATTTAGCCGGAATGAGTTCTTCTTCTACATACAATTTATATATGTATGTTTGTATTTCGTCAAAATGGATTAGAGTAGATGATAAACCATTTGCTAATTATTCTTCATTACAATCTTTTAAGATTGAAAAGCCTACAGGAGAAGAAAAAACTGGTGCTGCATATACTAGATCAAGCATAAGCTTATCTGGCTTAACTAATTTCCCATATAAAACTGCTTTATGGACAGAAACATTCCCTACAAGTGTTTATGTAGGTGCTCCTACTGCTTATCTTTATCTTTATTTTATAGTAGAAAATACTGATAAAACAACAACCAATTATCGTTATATTCTTGAATTTGATTATAATGAATATCATACAAATGAAACAGTTGGTGGAATTATTGCAAAATAATATGATTTAAATTTAAGATATCTTTCAAATATGAAGGATGTCTTTTTTTTCAAAAAAATAGCCAGCTCATTATGAACTGACTATCCTTATATTAGATTAAATTATTTAAAATAAAATCATAATCTTCTTTCATCAAATCTTTTAATGAAACATCAGCTATTGTTTTAGCTCCAAATTCGCCTCTTTTAACCATTTTATAAACTGCTCTTGCATAAGCAATCATAATTGATGCAGTAAATTCAGGATTTGAATCTAATTTTAATTTAAATTCAGCAACATGATTATTTTCATTAGATGTATTACCATATCTAATTACTAATCCACCATGAGGTAAATTTTTATGCTTTTCATTTAATTCTTCTTGAGAAATAAAATTTACTTCAGTGTTATAATCACTAAAATAATTAGGCATATTTTTTATATCTTCTTCCACTTGTTTTTGATTTTTAGGATCATCAACAACTACATAACATACTCTTTTATGCATTTGTCTTGCTGTAAAATCTTTAAGATTGCCTAATCTTACATCTTCTTGTGCTTCATCAAGAGGTATTGTATATTGTCTTGCATCTTTTACATGCTCAATTCTTCTTATGGCATCACTGTGTCCCTGTGATACGCCTGGCCCCCAAAATGTGTATGTTTTCCCATCTGGCAATACTGAATTTAATAAAATTCTTTCAATTGAAAATAGACCTGGATCCCAGCCAACAGAAATCATTCCAACATGTTTTGTTTCTAATGCATTCTTATTTACATTATAAAAATGTTTTTTAACATCTTTATGTGTATCAAAAGAATCAATAACATTAAAATTTTTTACAAGCTCTGGAGTTTGTATTGGCAAATCTTTTAAAGATCCACCACATAAAATTAAAACGTCAATTTTATCTTTATAATTTAATAATTCTTTAATGTTATTTACAACTGTACCACTTACTGATTTAACATCTTTAGGATCTCTTCTAGTAAAAATAGTTACTAAATTGAAATCATCATTTTTTAAAATTGCTTTTTCAACACCTTTTGCTAAATTACCATAGCCATAAATACCAACATTAATCATTATCTATCATCCTCCTCAAAAACAAGAAAATTATATCACATCAATTAATTCAATAAAATTATTTTTTGTTAAAAATTCTATTTTTTATCCTTTTTTGGATGTTTTTTGATAATAAAATAGATAATAAACAAAATTAAAATCAAAAATACTACTCCAAAAACGATAACTCCTAATTTATTATTTTCCCAAATAGTCATTAAAAAATTAGTTTCTATTTCTTTTATATCTTCATTAATTTCTGTCTTTAGGCTATCTAAAACATTTATTGTGCCTTTAATATTTATTTCTTCATTTGTATTAATATTATAACCTTTTACTAATACATTATATGAACCTATTTCATTATTATTAGTAAAATATTCGCTTTCTATAGAAGTTAATACAACATTTTCTTGTTCTTCTTTAGATAATAATAAATCAACAATTCTTTCTTGTGTTAATTTTTCATTTTCACTTGTAATAATTAAATAATCTTTATTGTAATCTATTATTGGAAAATCATCATCTACTACTCTTACAATAAATACAACCTCAAGATCATTTTGATAATTATCTTCAACATAAATACCAAATCTAAAATCTCTTACTTTTTTAGATACTTTATATCCATCATAATCAAATACTGTATTATTAAATAATGTTGGACAATATTCATCTTCTGCAACATATAATGCTTTAATTTCATCTAAAGTTAATCTTTTACTAGTATATGATATTACTACCTCAGGTACACTTACAACAGGTGGAACATCATCAAATACTACAATTGTAAAATTATATGAAGCTTTATTTGAAAATTCATCAATAAGCTCAATAGTCATACTGTATCTTCCAACTGCTTTAAAGCCTCTTGTAACATTTGCTGTACGATATTTATGCTTTGTGAAATTATAGCTTATATTTTCTTTTGAACTATAATTATCTTGAAAATCTAACATATTAATAATATCTTCATCAGATAATATAACATTATATCTTGTTTTTATTTCAGTAGTATTTAATGTCGGTGCATCTATATCTACTACAACAACGTTAAATGTTTTAGTTGATGTATTCCCATAACTATCTGTAACAGATGCATCAAATGAATATTTACCTACAGCAATTTTATTCTCTTCTAAGATATATGTATTATTTGAAAAGACAATTTTATTTGTTAAATCTCCATCAGTTGGGTCTGTTGCTGTGATTTGAGCTTTTAAATCCTCATATGAAATAGGATTATTTACATCAATAATAAATGAAGGATTATTAAATTCAACATATGAAGGATGCTCTAATATTGTTCTTGAATATATATAATATCCAAAATCATTTAATATATAATTTTCTGCACCTTCATCTACACTGCTCCATTTATAACGCCAGCCAAAATCATCTAAATTGATATTTTCTTTTTTATGTAAAGTTATAGTTTCATTTGGATAAAATACATAAAATTCATCATATTTATTATCTTCATTAATTATATTATTAAAATTATTATTAATGATTCTTAACATATCTTGTTCGCGACTATTATAATCTTCATAATCAATACTATCTTCACTAAAATCATCATAATTTATGTTACTGCATCTACCTATTTTATATATATTTACTCCATAAATTACTTCAAACATTTTAGTTAAATAAAAAGAAGGGCTTTTATCTGCTTGATCGCTATCTACATAATCTTTAAAATAATAAATTTTACCTTCTTCAAATAAAATTTCTTCAGGTGCACTTAGATTATAACAATAATTTGTATAAGCCATCGCATCTTGATAAATCTCGATATCACAAAATGATAAACTAGTTAAATACTTTTCTTCATCTGATGAATAAAAAGTATCAATATATGCAGAATTAGCAAATTTATTAATTCCTGCATAATATTGGCTAAAACAAAATTTGAGGATTTCATCTTCAGTTATTTCATCCTCACTCAAAAGATTTACCTTAGCTTTATCTAAAGAATCATTATCAACTTTAGTAAAACTAAAAATCATTAAAAATAATAAAACTAAAAAACATTTCATTTTCATACCTCCTCGTAATCTAGTTTTTAAATTACACACTCTTATTTTTAGCGCGTTTATATATATAAATGCCTAAATTTAAATATTTTTAAAAAATAAAAAAATATTTTTTTAAATTTTTGTGAAATATTTAAAATGAAATGTTTTATATTAAATTATATTTAATTTTATTTGAGTAAACACTAAAAATAAGTCATAAAAAGCATTAAAAAAGCAGGTTTTTGTATTCCTGCTTTATTCTTTAGATTTTATTTGTCATATAAATTATTTACAACAACAATATAAATGTAAAACTATTTTTGAAATTATACCATCCCCCGCACTTTGTCTACTTTCTATTGACTAGTGCACACATACAAAAATAAAAAAATTGTGCAAAATGAATTACACAACTTTTTTAACTTACTATTATTTTATTTTTTCTTTATGATATCGCGTGCTACATAAACTCCATTTGCACTTGCTTGAGCAAGGCCACGAGTCAATCCTGCACCATCGCCTCCAAAATATAGGCCTTTAATTTTCTTACTTTCAAAAGAAGAAGTTACTTCTGGTCTTGCAGAATAAAATTTAGCTTCAACACCATAAAATAAGGTATGTTCATTAGCAATACCTGGTGTTACATGATCTAATGCTTCAATCATTTCAATAATTGATTTCATTGTATTATATGGTAAAACTAAGCCTAAATCTCCTGGAACTGCTTCTTTTAATGTTGGCCTTACAAAGCCTTCTTCAATTCTTTTTTGAGTAGTTCTTCTACCTCTAATAATATCGCCATATCTTTGAACTATTATAGACCCACAAGATAATTCATTAGCAAGTCTTGAAACCTGATGAGCATAATCATTAGGTATATCAAATGGTTCAGAAAATTTATGTGAAACAAGTAAAGCAAAATTTGTATTTTTGCTTTTTAATTTATCATCAGCATATGCATGGCCATTAGCAAGCATCGTACCACTATGATTTTCAACAACTACATAGCCAGATGGATTTGAACAGAATGTTCTAACAGTTGTACCTACACTTGTTCTATAAATAAATTTTCCTTCATATAAATATTTATTTATTTCGGCCATTACAATATCATTAGTTTCAACTCTAACACCGATATCAACTTGATTATTTGTAGTTTTAACGCCATATTTCTTGCACATTTGCATTAACCATGAAGAACCATCTCTTCCTGCTGCTACAAAAACATTATCAGCCTCATATAAAGTATTACCTACTTTAACACCTTTTATTTGGTTATTTTCAACAATTAAATCTGTAACTTCAGTTTCAAATAGCATTTCTATTTTTTCTTTCATTGCTTCATAGATTGCTGCTTGAATTTTTAAATTATTTTCAGTGCCTAAATGTCTTACTTTACTTCTTAATAATTTTAATCCTGCGCCTATAGCTCTTCTTTCAATTTCAAATACTTTATCGCTATATGGATCAGTTATTTCTTTTGGAGCACCAAATTTCATATTGATCTCATCAACATAATTGATTAAATCTAAGACTACTTCTGGTTCTAGATAATCAGTTAACCAACCACCAAATTCAGTAGTTATATTAAATTTGCCATCTGAAAATGCACCAGACCCACCAAAACCATTAGTGATTGAACATGCTGGCATGCAACCTGATTTACCATTAATAATTGGACATTTTGTAATTTTATGTTCATTTACAGGGCATTTACGTCCATATATATTTTTGCCTTTTTCTATCATCAATACTTTAGCATCAGGCTTTTTTACCATGAATTCATAACCACAAAAAACACCTGCTACACCAGCACCAACAATTATACAATCGTATTTCATACATACCTCCAACAATAATGGTTAATTATCTTCATTTAATTTTTCCAATATTGCTTCACAAATATCCTTAGGAATACCCAAAGATGAAATTTCATCAATAGATGCAGTCTTTATATTTTCAATTCCCATAAAATGAGCTAATAATAATTCTTTTCTTTTTGGCCCTAATCCTTTTATGCCATCAAGTTTTGAAGAAAAGATGCCTTTAGCCTTACTACTTCTAAAGAAGCTTATTGCAAAATCATGAACTTTTTGTGAAATATCAGCTAAAAGTAAAAAAACACCACTATTTTTATCAATATTTATATATTCTTCATTAAAGAAAAGAATTGTAGCCTTATGATGATCATCTTTTTGAATACCTAAAACAGGAATTTCAAGATTCAAACTATCTAATACTTCTTTAGCTGCATGGACCTGTATCATACCACCATCCATTACAATTAGATCTGGCATTTGAGCCTCATCCATAAGAAGTCTTAAATATCGTCTATAAATAACTTCCTTCATTGAAGCATAATCATTTGCACCTTCTACAGTCTTAATATGATATCTTCTATATTCTTTAGGCGCAGGCTTTCCATTAATATAACAAACCATTGCTGAAACAGGATATTCACCATAAAGATTTGAATTATCAAATGCTTCAATTCTTTTTGGATAATCAATCCCTAATATTTTACCTAATTCAGCTACATTTTCTGTTTTCTTTAATTCAGTATTTTTAAAAATTAATCTTTTATTTTCTAAATTAAATTTAGCATTATATAATGCCATATCTAATATTTCTTTTTTCTTACCAGCCTTTACATCAACACATTTTACTTTAATTAAATTTTCAATTAATGCCTCATCAATACCGTCTACAGCAATTTCATGTGGTACTTCATTAATTTCATAATATTGCAATAAAAAAGAAATAGAATCATCTTCTTTTCCTTCTATTAAAGGAATAATAGTTTGATAATTACCTACAATACTACCTAATCTAGTAATAATGATATTAATTGATATTTCTTCATCATCTTCATAAATTGCAATATAATCTCTTGAAGTTAAATCATTAATTGTAATTTTTTGTTTTTTTACTGTATCATTAATATCATTTATTAAATTTCTGTATTCAATAGCTTTTTCAAATTCAAGATTCATACTTGAATTATTCATTTTTTCTTCTAATTCTTTTAAAATATCTTTTACATCGCCATTTAAAAAAGATGCAACTTTATTTTTAATATCTTTATAATCCACATCTTTATTGATACATGGTGCAAGACATGTCCCCAAATGATAATAAATACATGGCTTATTGGGAATATTAAAGCATTTTCTTAAAGGATATAGCCTATTAAGTAAATTTGTTGTACTTCTTGCTGCTTTAACATTAGGATAAGGTCCAAAATAACGCGCAACTTTTTTCTTTTTATTTCTTGTTACAAACAATCTTGGATATTCTTCATTTGATAAAGCTATATAAGGATATGTCTTATCATCTGTTAACATAATGTTATATTTAGGATCATATTTTTTTATTAAATTTATTTCTAAAATATATGCTTCAAGTTCTGAAGAACATATTATATATCTAAAATCATCAATTTCACTTACTAAAAGTGTAGTTTTAGCATTATGTGCTCCATGAAAATATGATCTTACTCTATTTTTTAAATTTTTTGCTTTACCTACATAAATTATGTTTCCATCCTTATCAAGCATTTGATAAGAGCCCGGACTATCAGGTAAAAGTTTTAATTTTTCTTCTATTTTCCCCATAATATAACACTTATAACAAATTAAAAGTGGTTATAATATAACCACACATTTTATTTAAAAGTAATTTTAGTTTTATCTTCTAAAACTTCTTCTAAAGCTTCGCCAATTGGCTTTACACATTTGCCATCTTCAGCTGATGTATAATTTTCATCTGCGATAATTTTAGCTCTTTTAGCTGCAACATATGCAAGCTTATATTTTGAGTCAATCTTATCTAATAATTCATCGATTGATGGATAACGCATTCCATCATATTCTTTATTATTTGCCATACTTCTACCTCTTTTTTATTATTTTTCATCAATTAATTCTAGATATTTATCTAGAGTTCTTGATGTTTTCGCATGCTCAGCTCTAATAATTGCCATAATTCTATCGGCAGCATTATTAACTTCATCATTAACTACAATATAGTCATATAAATAAGCACTTCTAAATTCACGATTTGCTTTCGCAACTCTAGCTAAAACTTCGCTTTCATTTTCAGTTCCACGTCTTTTTAGCCTATCATATAGTGCTTTTTTTGAAGGTGGTGCAATAAATATCATAACACAATCAGGCATTTTTTCTTTAACTTGAGCTGCACCTTCAACCTCAATTTCTAAGACCACTTCATTACCTTTATCAAGATTTTCATTCAATTTATCTAGTGGAGTACCATAATAATTTCCTACAAATTCTGCAGATTCAAGTAATTTACCAGAATTCTCAGCGTGGATGAATTCTTCTTTTGAAACGAAATAATAATCTTTTCCTTCGACTTCACCAGCACGTTTTTCTCTTGTTGTCATTGAAACACTATAAACTAGATTATGGTTAGGCATTGAAAATAAAGCTCTTCTTACAGTGCCTTTTCCTACACCAGATGGACCTGATATAACTACTAATAGTCCACGATTATTAAGTTTCATAAAATTTCTCTCCTAAAATACTACAAATTATCAATATCTTCTTCTAGTGATACTAATTCATTTACAAGCGTATCGAAAATATTGGTAATATTATCATCTATGAGCATATTGGCTTCCAAATATAAGACATTATTTTTAAAAACAGCTTTAAAATATTTACATTTCAAATTGAAATCATTTATTTTTTGAAATAATTCATCTGAAATTTTATCTATTCTTCTAAGATTAATAACGATAGAATAATTATCATTATCTATCAAAAAATATGGGTAAATTGAATATTTATTATTGCTCATAACAATTTCAAAATTATATTTCCCATTTTCATTTTTTAAAGTGATATTTTTCTTATTCAAATATTTTAATAATTTATCTATATCAGATTTAGAAAATAAGCCCATAAAATCACCAAAAATAAATTAATTTAATGTTTTATAATTTCTATGAAATTAACCAAACACTTTAAGACATTTTATCATATAAACAAAAAAAATTAAAGTCCATTTTTCTTTAATCTTGTTTTTTAATTAATTTTTCGCTATAATTCAAATGGTTTTTTTTATGAAAATGATTTCATTATTCTTGTATTATTTAATCACTAGTTCAAATTTTTATTAAACAATATAAGAATTATTACTTTTTTTGATATTTTTTTAATTGGAAGTGAAAAAATGTTAGATGGTATATTCATTAATAAAATTAAAGATGAAATTTCTTTTTTAATTGAAGGAAGAATTTCTAAAATAACTTCTTCTGTTGAAACAGAATATATTTTAACAATTAGGAAAGATAGGAAAAATTATAATTTATTAATATCTTTATCTCAAACTTTTTCAAGAATTCATTTAACAAATAATGAAGCAAAAGATAATTTAATGAAAAATTTTTTAATTTTACTTAAAAAAAATATTGAAGGATATTTAATAAAAGATATATCTACATATGAATCAGATAGAATAATTTATTTCAAATTATATGGTAATCAAGAATTTGAAGACCCAAATTATAAATATTTATTTTGTGAAATCATGGGCAGATTTTCAAATTTAATTTTAACTGATGAAAATAATAAAATTATAGAGTGCCTACATCATGATGGAGTAGGCGAATATAATAGAATAATGATGCCTAATTCTTTTTATAAATTTCCAAATACAGCTAAAATAAATCCATTTTTTAAAACACTTGATGAAATAAAATATATATTTGTAGAAAAAAACATTCAAAACCCTAATGATTTATCCAACACATTTTTAGGTGTTTCATCATTTTTAGCTAAAGAAATATTTTTAGATGAAAATCCAGAAGAATCCTTTTATAAAGCGATAAATTCAAAACCACTTCCATCTATTATTAAGGTTGGAGAAAAACTTGATTTTTATTATATTCCTCTAAATTCAGAAATTATTGAAACTTTTGATAATTTTAGTCAATTATTTGATAAATTTTATCAAGAAATTGAATTAAAAACTAAAATAAATATTAGGACAAATGATTTAAATATTTTTGTAAATAAACATATAAAAAAATACGAAAATAAAATTAAGAAATTAGATCTAGATTTAAAAGATACAGTTAATAAAGATAAATATAAATTGTATGGTGAATTATTATTATCATATCCTAATTTAAAAGAAAAACATAAAGAAATTGTAATATTTAATTATTATGATAATAAAGAAATATTAATTCCACTTGATGAAAGATATACAATAATTGATAATTCTAATAGATATTATAAAAAATATCAAAAATTAAAAAATTCTGTAATTCATCTAGAAGAACAGCTTCAAATAGCCAAAGATGATTTAGAATATTTCAAATTGATTGATGAACAATTAAAAATCGCATCAATTGAAGATGCTTTAGAAATTAAAGAAGAATTAATTAAAAATAAATATTTATTTGAAAAAGATAAAAAGAAAAACAAGAAAAATGAACGACCTTCATATTTAAGATATAAAATTGGGGATAATTATATTTATGTTGGTAAAAACAATTTACAAAATGAATATTTAACCCATAAATTTGCCAAAAAAGATTGGTACTGGTTTCATGTAAAAAACACATCATCATCTCATGTTATTGTATCAACAAATGAATTAAATGAAGAATTGATAAGAGCTGCTGCAATGCTTGCATCAAAACATTCAACATTTAAAGATTCTTCAAGTATACCAGTTGATTATACACAAATTAAAAACATCAAAAAAATACCAGGAAAAAGAAATTGTTTTGTAACATATAAAAATGAAAAAACAATTTATATAGATATAGATAATGAACTATTAAATAAACTAAAAAAAGCCTAATAAGGCTTTTTTTTAGTTATCATTATAAAAATATAATTTATTATTTTCAAAAAATTTAGTGATTTTTTTATTATTAGATAAATATGAAATATAACTTCTTAAAGTAGATGTAATAAGTAAATATTTATTATATGTAATTCTTAAATTAAAATGTGAAAACATAATAGATGTAATATCTTCTATTGTATGTGGTGTTTTTAATATTTCTAATAAAAAATTAATAATTTCATATATTTTATTCTTATTGATTTCAACTATTTTTGAAATATCAGTTGTAACTTCACTATGAGATGGTACAATTATTCCATTTAATTTAGAAACATAATCTAAACTATTCAAATAACCTTCTAAATCATAAACCAAAAGAATATGTTGTGATTCTACTAAATCTTTTGAACCAAGTGTATCGGCAATAAAATAAACATCATCAGCTGTTTTTATACCTATCATTCCATAATGATGACCTGGCAATTTAAAGCTTTGAAGCCCATTAGGAATATAATTTAGCGGTAATATTTCTTTATTTTGATCAGTATGCATTAATTTGTTATCAAATTCATCTAATGGATATCCACCAAAAAGATGACCTATATCTAATTTAGTATTTCTATAAAAAGCCATTTCAATTGTAGGTGCTATAACTTTAGCTGAAGTTTTTTCTAATAATAATGCATTTCCACCACTATGATCAGCATGAGAATGAGTGTTGATGATATATCTTAAATTAAAATTATTTTCTTGTAAAATTTTATAGATAATTTTTCCATCTTCATGAGTTCCACTATCAATTAAAATTACATCTTTTTCATTTATTTTATATAAGCCTAAATTTGTAGGTGCATCAATATAATATGTATTTCCTCTTAAATGATGTAATTCATATTTATAATCCATTTTTTTACCTACCAAAATAATTATATTTATACATTTTATGAATGACTAAATTTTTCTTTAAAATATTGATGCTTGCTTCATTAAATTTGTTTTTATAAGCATCATCAACATCATTAGCTACAAACTTAAATTCATTATAATCATATGCTAAAATTTTATCTGAAAAAATACATTCAATTTCATATGAATACATAAGGTTAGAAATATCAGTTGAATTAAAAATAGATGAATATAAATATGCATTTTTATTATAATTTATTCCAAGTAAATCAAGGGTTGTTGGAACAATTATTCCAGGGTTAGTAAGCATCGTCACACTCTGACCTACTTTTTCCTTATATAATTTATTTAATTTTGGATTATACATGCACATATATGTCTCATATTGATTTGGATATTCTTCTAATTCTTCATTATTAATTATGGCTCCATAAACGTAATATTTTAAAGGTTTTAATTTATTAGAAGTATAATAAGCATCATGATCTCCATATAAAATAATTAATGTATCATCAAGTCTATTTTCTTTTTCTAATTTATTTAATAAAATGCCTAATGCTTCATCAAAATTCATCATTTCAAGCTCGAAATGAATCAATTGTTCTTCAATTAATTTTTTTTCTTCTTCTGATTTAAAATTATATGTACTTAAACGTCTAACATATGGATTTTTTGGACTAGTTGGCATAATGAAAGTTTCATCTTCTAAGGCTTGTGTTAGCTTATCATAATATTTAATTCCATCAAGTCCAACATAATTCTTATACTTAGTTAAACTTTCCATACTTGTGTTATATGGTCCATGGGTTGAAATAGTAGTCCAAAACGTATAGAATTTTTCCTTAGGCAGCATTAAATCAATTGTCTTATTTACAAAGTCTGTATCATATGGCATATTACCTTTAAATTCTACTTTTGTATCAAAAAAATCTTGATGGAAATAACGGTTTTTAAATCCTACTTCTTCTATTACTGTTCCACGATTATAAAATTTTTTATCATTATCATGAAAATATGATGTTTTATATCCTTTTTCATTTAAGATATTCGCAAGTGAATAAGGTGAATTATAACCACTAGAAAGTTGAGCATTATATGATGAACCAATCATACCTAAAATTTCTGAATAATTAGTTTTATTTTTACATAAATTGTTAGAAAAATATAATCCTTCATTAGATAATTTATATAAATTAGGTGTTAAAGTAGGACTTAAAACATAAGATGGAGCACTTTCAATCATTATTTCTAATACATTATAATCTTTAAGTAATCCACTAAAATCATTTTGTTCATTATCTTTTCCATTAGCTAAATAATCATCTATTTCTTTTTTAGCTAATGCTTTATCATTTGCCAGATATAAATCATAAAATTCATATATAAAATGATTAAAAATGCCATATTTTATAAGTGAACCTTTTTTTAATGTAGATGATGTGTCATTTAAAATTTGTCTTCCTGTTTTTTCTTTATATAATTCATTTGTTACATTATCAGCCTCAATTTGTCTAAATGTAGCATTTTTCATCATTATACCAATTGAAATTATAAAAAATAAATAAACAAGTGAAATTGGATAATATTTAAAATATTTATTTTTTTCTTTCTTTTTAGATATAAATATAATGTAATAAATTAATGTGATTATATAGGCTAAGCCAAATCCTACAGCAAATAATATATACCATAAATTAATAAATGAGCTAGATGCAACCTCTAAAGCTTCTTTAATAACTAATAAATAGCCCATAGTAAGAACATCGCCACTAGCGTAATCAAAATTTAAATTAGCTATATATATCGCCTCAAATATACCAAATACTAAAACTGAATAAATTATTGAAAACAAATTCTTCTTAAACAAAAAAACAGGAGAAGAAATTACAATAATTGCGGCAAGTTCTAGCATATAATATTTAGGTAATACGACTCCAAATATTATTCTAAATGTAGATATTTCCATCGCAATTAAAAATATCATTAATTGTATAAATAAAAAAATTTTTTGTTTAAATAAATTACTCAAATAAATCATCTTACTTTCTTATTTAAAAGTACTTATTATTTTTTGGCGCGTCTGATAGGACTCTAACCTACTACCTTAGTCTCCGGAGGACTATGCTCTTACAGATGAGCTACAGACGCATCAAAAAAACATACAAGATATTATATACTATTTTCAAAAAAAATTAAAATAAAAGTTGACAAAAAATAATAATAATATAGAATATATTTGCGACTCGGTCGCAGATTAGGTGAAAATATGTACCAAACAGAACATAAGAAGCTTTTAATTGATCTATTTGAAAACAACAAAGATAAATCATTTTCAGCAAATTATTTAGTTGAAAGATTTAGTGGTATTATCAATAAAGCTACAATTTATAGGCAACTTAATAAATTAGAAGAATCAAATATTTTAAGAAAAACATTTGATGAGGAAAAAAACACTCATGTTTATCAGTTGTATGATAATTGCGAAAATCACTTACATTTGATATGTATGAATTGTGGTAAAACAATACATTTAAGATGTAGTGAAGTAGATGCTTTTATAAACCATACAATAGAAGAACATAAGTTTTATATTAATCTTTTAAAATCAAATATTTATGGTTTATGTGAGGATTGCATAAATGGATGATTTATTGGATATATTACAAGATTCGATATTAGATTCTTCAAAAGTATTTTTCCTTGCCTTAATAATATTTATTATATTTTCACTATTTGAACATAAATTAGTATCTTTTTTTAAAAAACAAAATAAATTATCACCATTAATTGGGGCTTCACTAGGCCTTATTCCTGAATGTGGTGTATCAGTAGTTACAGCTAGAATGTATTCATTTTCTTTTATATCTACTGGTACCATATTTGCTGTATTTTTCGCATCAAGTGATGAAGCATTAACTATATTATTTACAAATAGTAAGACTATCCCTAGTGGATTATTATTAATGGGAATTAAGCTTAGTTGTGGATTCTTATTTGGATTTTTAATTGATCTTTTTTTAAAAAGAAAATTAAATGATTTTGATGAATCAAAAATTCATAAATATGATGATGAAAATAATTTAGAAAAATATTTAATACACCCATTTTTACACGCGCTAGAAATATTTTTTTATGTATTTGCTGTAAGCTTAATTTTTGGGATTGTTATATATTTGATTGGTGAGGAAAAAATATATCATTTTTTAGAAATAAATAAATATAGTTCTGTATTATATTCATCTATCATAGGTTTCATACCTAATTGCGCATCAAGTGTTTTAATTACAAATCTTTATATAAATAATGGAATACCTTTTGCAGCATTAGTCTCAGGCTTATGTATGAATAGTGGAATAGGTGTATTATATTTATTAAAATGTAAAAGAAGTTTTAAAGCTAAATCATTTATAATATTATCTTTATTTATATTATCTAATGTTGTAGGCTATGTTATATTACTGATTTCTCAGTTTATTTAATTCATTTTTATTAAATTAGTGACTTTAATGTCACTTTTTTTATTATTTTTTAAAAAAAATAAAACGTTTTCATTGACAAGTAATAAAAGAAGCGCTATCATATAGATAGTTTAAATATCAAAATGATAGTCCAACTATCAAAATAAGGGGGGTGATAGTTTGAGTATCAAAGATGCTAAGCTTGACTTTATAGTTAGTATTGCTAAAGATCTTTTTTTAAAAAATGGAGTTAGCGTAGTAACCATTAAAGATATCGCAGTTGAAGCTGGTGTTGGAGAAGCAACTATCTATAGATATTTTAGCAAAAAACAAAATATAGTAGTCGCTGTTGCCTTAAAACTTGAAGAAGAAATATTAAAAAAATTTTTTAAATTATCTAAGGCAGATACAGGCTACGAAAAATTATCATTATTTTATAATAGGTTTTTAGAAATCTTTGAAAAAAGAAAAGATTATTTGAAATTTATTTCAGAATTTGATTCTTATTTTTCAAATGAAAAAGCTAATTTAGAAGATTATGAAAAAGGTATAAATTCTTTTTACAATGTTTATATCGAAGCATATAATTTAGGATTAGAAGATAAAACCATAAAAGAAATTGAAAATATTAATTTGTTTTATCAAACAACTACTCATTCTTTAATGGGGTTATGTAAAAAATTAGCTTATGAACATGAAATTTTAAATCAAGATTCTAAAATTTTACCTAAAGATGAAATAATTTGTTTAATTAATATCATTTTATTTAATTTAAAAAACTTATGAGTCTAACATAAGTAACAAAAAAGGGGAAAAAGGAGAGGGAGTATTAAATTAGACATAATACTCAAAAAAAATATTTATGGAAAACGTAAATGAAAATGTAGGTAAAAGACTTACTAAAAAACAAATGTGGATTTTCGCTATCGGTCAACTTGGCTGGTCAATCCTTGGTGGAATTATAAGTGCATGGTTAGTTGCATTTTATCTTCCAACTAAAGAATTAAAGGATGGTGTTAATGTATTTTCTGGCACTGATATTCCATTCTTTACTTTAATTACAACTGGTCTTGTAATTGGAAATTTCTTAACTATTTTAGGCTTAATTACAGCTTTATGTCGTGTATGGGATGCAGTATCAGATCCATTAATTGCAAATTTATCTGATAATTCTAAGAATCCTAAAGGTAGAAGAATGCCTTTTATGCGTTTTGCTGCTATTCCATTTGCAATTATTACAGTTTTAATTTTTATTTGTCCATCTTTAATTAGTGGTGGTAAAGAACCTTCTGGATGGAATGTTGCATGGGTTGCTGTTACATTAGTATTATTCTATACATTCATGACAATTTATTGTACTCCATACAATGCTTTAATTTCAGAATTTGGTAAAACTCAAGATGATAGAATGAATATATCAACTTATATTTCATTAACTTATTTTGCAGGTACATTACTTGCATATACACCTTTCGTATTTGCAGGCTTATTTAGAGGTTTAGTAGGTTATTATTGGTCTTATGTAATTTGTTTCATCCCACTTGCAATTATCGCATGTGTATGTATGATGCTTCCTACATTCCTAATTAAAGAAACTGACTTTGTTGAAGCAAAACCAGCAAATACTAATGCATTTAAATCTTTAGGAAAAACATTTAAAAACAAAGATTTCAGAATTTTCTCTGCATCAGATATTATGTACTGGATTGGATTAACTTTATTCCAAACTGGTCTGCCTTTCTTTGTAAAAGTATCTATGCACTTAGATGAATCACTTACAATGTATTTCATGGGTGGTATGACAGTATTATCAGCATGTTTCTATCCAATCGTATCAAAATTAGTATTTAAATTCGGTAAGAAAAAACTTGTTATTGCTGGTTTCTTAGGTTTAGCATTAGCTTATTTAATTACAGCATTTATTAATATTATTCCTCTTCCAGGAATCGTTTATGGTATATTAATTATTGTTATTGCAGCATTCCCTATGTCATTATTAGGTATCATTCCACAATCAATTGTTGCCGATGTTGCAGAAGCAGATTCAAAAGTAACTGGTGAAAAAAGAGAAGGTATGTTCTTTGCTGCACGTACATTCGCTATGAAACTTGGTCAATCAATTGCTATGTTAGTATTCACTTCTTTAGCAATTATCGGCTCATCATCTACAAGTGATGTACAAGATGAAATTTCAGCAACTGAAACAGGTATGATGGTTGTTGGTTTTGTTGCTGTAGCATTCTGTGTTTTAGGTGCAGTAATTTTATTCTTCTATAATGAAAAGAAAGTAATGCAAACAATCGGTGATGAAAAAATACTTAAAGTATTAAATGAAGCAGAAGCTAAAAAACATCATGAAGATAAAGTAGAAGAAGAAAAAACAGAAGAAATCCTAGATGATAATTCTCAATCTAGCAAAGAAGAAGAATAATAATAGTAATAAAATGAAATTAATTTATTATATCAATTCAAAAAAATTTAATACTAATAAAACAAATAATGATTTAGAATTAATAGCTCATCAAGAAAATAATAGATTCACTCTAAAAATTAAAGCTTTAAAGGATTTAACATTAGGTATAGCAAAAAAAGATATTAAATTTAATATTAATTATAAGGATGTTTATTTCTTTAATGGATATCAATCATGGACTGATTCATTTGAAAATAAACTTAAGAAAAGAGAAAGAAATATCCATAAAAGTCCTCATATTATTTCACATATGTTTGCGATGGATAAATATGGTGATGCATCATTTTATAAATATTCAATAAAAAAATCACATGGATATGATGTATTTTATAGTAAAGGTAAATATGAATCTTTTATTTACAATTTAAATTCAAATAATGCTTACTTAATTATCGAACTTATTAAAGATAAAAAAGACATTAGATTAATATCTGATACTAATGGTTTAAAGCTAAAAAAAGGCGAAGAATTTGTAATTTTTGATTACATGTTCTTCACTAGCTTTAAAGAAGGCCTTGCATCATTTAATGAAGCTTTCCCAAAAAGAAATTTAGATAAGGTATTTGGTTATACATCTTGGTATAATTATTATCAAAACATCAATGAAGAAATAATTTTAAGAGATTTAGAAGCTTTAGATGATCGTTTTAATCTATTCCAAATCGATGATGGATATGAAACAAAAGTTGGTGATTGGTTAACAATTGATCCTGTTAAATTCCCTAATGGATTAAAACCAATTGTCAATAAGATTCATGAAAAAGGTCTTAAGGCAGGTGTTTGGCTTGCACCATTTGCTGCAGAAGAAGAAAGTGAATTATTTAAAAATCATAAAGAATTGTTTGTTAAAGATAAAAAAGGTCATTATTTAAAAGCAGGTGGAAACTGGAGTGGCTTTTACGCCCTTAATATGGAAAATAATGAAGCAAGAAAATATGTTGAAAAATCATTAAAATATTATTTAGATATGGGCTTTGATTTTTTCAAATTAGATTTCTTATATGCTTCACATATTATTCCAAAAAAAGGCCTTACAAGAGCACAATCAGCTAAAGAGAACTATAAATTTTTGCGCGAAATATTAGGTGATAAAATCATATTAGGCTGTGGTGCAAATACATTTAGTTCTAATGAAACATTTGATTATTTAAGGGTTGGGCCAGATGTATCATTAATTTTTGATGATGTATGGTTTATGAGATTATTCCATAGAGAAAGAATATCTACAAAAGTAACAATCCAAAATACTATTTATCGTTCATTTATGAATGATCATTTATTTGGTAATGATCCTGATGTATTTTTATTAAGAGATGATAATATCAATTTATCAGAAGGACAAAAACATGCATTAATTACAATAAATGCTTTATTTGGTAATGTATTAATGACATCAGATGATATCGCAGTATATGATGATAGTAAGAAAGAAAAGCTTTCAAATGCATTTGATATATTCTATCATGCTACAAATAAAGAATATTCCAAAAAAGGAAATTGTATTGAAATAAAATATGAATTAAATAATAAAAAATACAATTTACTTTATGATACAAAACGAGGTGAAATTATAAATGGATAAAACAAGTGTTATCTTTGGAAATCCAATGGATAAAAAAACAATCAAAAAAGCTAATAAATCTAAGAAAAAATTTATTAAATCTTATGGTGATGATTCAAACAAAGATTATAAAATTTCATTTAGTCCCATCAAAACACTAGATTTTATCAATACATCAAATATTGTATTTGGTGAAGAAAATCAAAAATTTGAAGGAAAGCCACTAATTGTTGGAAATATTAGAATGGGTTTTGGTCATTATCGTATTTCTATTGCTATGGCATCTGCAGCTAAAGCATTAGGTTTTACTCCATATTGGCTAGATTTAGCTTCATTTGATGCAACTGGTTCAAAAATGATTAGAAAGCAAAATGATATGTATTCAACTGCATCAAGAATAAGCCAAAAATCAAAATTATTTAATTTATATTGGAACTGGCTAAATTGTGAAGGATTCAAAAAAATATCATATAATGCTAAAGACCAAAAAAATAGTGAGCTTTTAGTTCCAATTTTCAGAAATATTCCAAAAGATATCCCTTATATTGCAACACATGTTTGGCCAAGCCAAGGTGCAATTCATAGCGGTATGACACATGTTGTTAATGCAATTCCTGATAACTGGCCTATGGGACTTCATTTATCTGAAGGTGCAATACATACTGTTCAAACTCCATATGCATATTTAGGCTATAAAATGCTAAATGGTTT
>CAJOOI010000075.1 GCA_905236105.1 uncultured Acholeplasmatales bacterium | reverse complement strand
TTCAGGAATAACTAAACCGATTGCTTTTGCAGCACCAGTTGAGTTAGGTACGATATTAGCTGCACCAGCTCTTGCTCTTCTTAAATCGCCTTTTCTATGTGGTCCATCAAGAATCATTTGATCTCCAGTGTATGCATGAACTGTAGTCATGATACCAGAAACTACTGGGAATGCATCATTTAATGCTTTAGCCATAGGAGCTAAGCAGTTAGTTGTACAAGATGCTGCAGAAATAACATTGTCTTCTTTAGTAAGAACATTTTCATTTACACCAAATACAATTGTAGGTAGATCATTTCCAGCTGGAGCTGAAATAACCACTTTTTTAGCACCTGCTTGAACGTGTGCTAATGCTTTTTCTTTCTTTGTATAGAATCCTGTACATTCTAATACTACATCAACACCTAATTCACCCCAAGGTAATTTAGATGCATCAGCTTCTTTATAAATAGTAATTTTTTTACCATCTACAACGATATGATCTTCTCCTGCTTCAACAGTGTGTTTATTTTCGCCAATGAAACCAGCATATCCACCTTGAGCAGTATCATATTTTAATAGATTAGCAAGCATTTTTGGATCAGTAAGATCGTTAATTGCAACAACTTCATATCCTTTTGCACCGAACATTTGTCTAAAAGCTAGACGACCAATACGTCCAAAACCATTAATAGCAACTTTAACAGCCATTTTTAATTCCTCCTAAAACTTGTTAAATTTTACCATTCATTATTTTATCACAAAGTGATATTACATTCAACAAATATCGAACTAATTTTAGAAATTAACTAAGAAAAGTTCTTTTTAATCTTTTAGCAAATCCTTCATTAGAATCAAAAGCTATTTTAAGCTTATTATCACTCATTTTTACTTCTATTATTTGTTTATCTTTTAATTTATAAGATAAATTATCAATTGTAATATAAGCTTCATCATTATCTATCATTTTTATTTTAATTTTTCTATTTTTAGAAAAAACAATAGGTGAACCTAATGTTTTATAACTGCTTGAATTAATTGATGCAATTTCAGTTAATTCAAAAGCTTCAATATTAAAATCAATTACAGCTCCATGAAGCGATTTATTATAAGCTGTTGAACCTGTTGGAGTAGATATACATAAGCCACTACCTCTAAATGTTTCAAATAATCTATCATCAATTTCTATATCTGAAATTAATGTCCTAAGTGGCGAAATAATTGTAATTTCATTTAAAGCATCTAATGATATTAATTTATTATTAATTTTAAAAATAACATTTAATAAATTTAATTCGTTAACTTTAAATGTATTATTATTTAAATTATTTATAAGAATATCTAAATCATCTATTTTATAATTAGTATAAAATCCCAAATGACCTGCGTTTATCGCAAAAATTATTTTATCATTATATTGATGGAAAGCTTTTAATATAGTTCCATCGCCACCAACAGTAATGACATAATCAGGATTTTTTTCATCATATTCTAATCTAATTTCTTTTCTTAATTTATTTACAATATCAGTTGAGTCTAAGCTAGTACTTGAAACAATAACATATTTCATATATTTTTTACTCCTATCTATGCAATAATTTTACCATAAGTCTTGATTTTTTGCCATAAAAGTTTGTATAATATATTAAGGTGATAAACATGAGTAATTCAAACAGTATGAAAAAAAATGTAGAAATTGAATTTAAGACATTTATTACTGAAGAAGAATATTTATCTCTTCTTGAAGAATTTGGTCTTGAAAATAATATTTTTAAACAAACAAATCATTATTTTGATACAGAAGATACCAAATTAATAAATGAACAAATTGTATTACGAATTAGAGAAAAAGGTCCAAATTTTAAATTAACTAAAAAGGTAAGAGGAAATATTGGGGCTGATGAAACTCATTTATTTATTACTAAAGATCAAGCAGAAAAACTAATTAATGAAGGTTTTAATGCTAGCATTATTGGTTTACCATATGATGTAAAAAAAGTATGTGAGCTTACAACATATCGTGCTTCTGCTCCTTATAAAGATGGTACTATTTTCTTTGATAAGAGCGTCTATTATGATAAAATAGATTATGAAATCGAATATGAAGTAGATGATATTAAAGAAGGTAAAAAAATATTTAATGACTTTTTAAAATCTCATAATATCAAATATGTTGAATCAATTAGAAAAAGCAAACGTGCTTTTGAAAATAGAAAATAATATAAATATATGAAATAAAAAAGAATAAATATTCTTTAAGTAGTTATTAACATAACTTAAAAAAGCGAATGATAGATGGTGAAAGTATCATAAGATGTTAATATACGAATTGGTTAAAAATATTTCATTTAAAGAGCCAAATTATTTATTTGGAATTAAGGTGGCACCGCGATAATTCGTCCTTAAGTATTTTACTTAAGGATTTTTTATTATATGAGGATGTGATAAAATGGTTGAAATAAGATTTGCAAAAGAAAATGAATTTGAAGCAATTCATAACTTATCAGTTGAATTTCAAAATGAAGACATTTGTTATGGAATAATAGCTGATGATGCAACATTTTATAAAAATAAAAATGTTTTAATTGCTATATATGATAATAAAATAGTTGGATATGCTTATGGAATAATTGAAGAAAAAAAGACTGATTCTTCTTTTTATAAAAAAGGTGATAAATCTTTTTATTTAGAAGAATTATATGTAAAAAAAGAATTTAGAAATTTAAAAATTGGTTCGCAATTATTTAAAAAAATTGAAGAATATGCTAAAGAATTAAACGCAACTCATCTAGAGCTTTCAACATCAACAAAAGATTATCATAAAGCATTAAATTTTTATATTAAAATGATGGGTTTAAATTATTGGAGTAGTTACTTAATTAAGGATATTTAAAAAAGCATACGAGGAGAAATATTATGAGATTTATATCAGGAATCCAACCAACTGGAAATATAACTTTAGGAAATTATTTAGGAGCAATCAAAAATTTTGTAAATTTACAAAATGAAGGTACATTTGATGACATTTTAGTTTTTGTTGCAGATTTACATGCAATTACTGTACCACAAGATAAATTAAAATTAAGACAAAATATCAGATCACTTGTAGCATTATATCTTGCCTGTGGGCTAGATAAAGATAAATGCCATATTTTTATCCAATCAGAAGTTAGAGCACACACAGAACTTGCATGGATATTAGAATGTAATACTTATATCGGCGAATTAAGTCGAATGACTCAATTTAAAGATAAAAGTCAAAAACACCAAACTGATGGTGTTTCTACTGGTTTACTTACTTATCCAGTATTAATGGCTGCAGATATTTTATTATATGATGCTAATGTTGTACCTGTTGGAAAAGATCAAATGCAGCATCTAGAAATGACAAGAAATATTGCAGAAAGATTTAATTCAAAATATGGTGAAACATTTGTTGTGCCTGAAGGAAGGGTAAATAAAAATACTGCTAAAATCATGAGTTTAGTTGATCCAACTAAAAAAATGAGTAAATCAGATGAAAATCCCAAATCTTTTATAACTTTATTAGATGATATTAATATCGCTAAAAAGAAAATTAAAAGTGCAGTAACTGATTCTGATATGCTTATTAAATATGATTTCGAAAATAAACCTGGAATTTCTAATCTTCTTTCTATAGCTTCTGCTATAGAAGAAAAATCAATTGAGGAAATCGAAAAATCATTTATTAATAAAAATTATGCTGAATTTAAAGAATATGTTGCAAATGTAGTAGCTGATTTATTAACAAAAATACAAACTAAATATAATGAATATATAAATTCACCAATCATCGATGAAATATTAGATGAGGGTGCAAATTATGCAAATTATTTAGCAGATAAAAAAATAAATAAAGTTAAAAATAAAGTTGGACTTGGAAGAAAAAAATAAGATGTTAGGGCGCGCCCTAACATCTTATTTTTAATTATTATTATCGTATAATTCATTATATTTTTCAAAAACTGCATTGATAATATCATCATCTAATTCTACGTCAAATTTATCTTGGCCATTTTCATCTCTACTAACTTTAAATACTAAAGCTTCATCTTCAGCCATACCATCTAATAATTCTACTGGTTGTAAAATAGAATAGAATTTACCTTTATGAGCAATACCGGCAATTTCTATAAATTTTATTTCTTCACCATTTTCAGAAATAAGTGTAACTATATCATCATCTTCTTCAGATAATTCTTCAAATATTTTATCATCTACCATAATACATACCTACTTTCCTGAAACAGCTAATTTATCTACTACAATTGAAGGTGCACCAAATTTAGATCTAAATTCTAAATCAGAACCAATATATTTTACATTTTTCATCATTTCAAAGAAATTGCCAGATAAAATTATTAATGTAAGTGGTTTTGTAATTTTACCATTTTCTATTAAGAATCCTTGAGATTGTAAATTAAATGCTCCACTTATAGGATTAAGACCAGCATGTAGGCCTTGTAAATCAGTAATATATACACCATTATCAACTAATTTTAGAAGCTCATCAAAACTATTTTCTCCTTTTTGTAAATAAAAATTAGTAGGTGAAACTGAAAGTTCACCTTTAATACCATTTTTAAATCCATTTCCTGTAGTTTTAGTATTAAAGAAGGCTGCAGTTTGTAAATTATATAAGTATGTTTCTAATTTACCATTTCTAACTACTGCTTTTGTTCTAGTTTTAACACCTTCATCATCAAAAGCATTCATATTGAATTCATTAATATATGGATCATCTAAAATGTTTATATTATCTCCAAATATTTTTTCACCAATTTTTCCATCTAATGATGACATTTTTTTCATAACTGATGAAGCTAAAAATTGGCTTGAAAAAGCACCTAATAAACTTAACATACAAGTATTTTTTATTAATACTTTATATTGACCAGATTTATATGATGTAGCTCCTAATTTATTTACTGCAACATCAACTGAATCAGCAAGTAATTTTTCTTTATCAATATCTTTAAAATTCTTAAATGGAGTAAACGCATAAGAAGTCTTAACTTCTTCATCTTTTCTTACAACTACAGAAAAGAAAATAATTCCAACTTTTTCTTCTTGACTTACATTTAAGCCCTTAGTATTAGTAATTTCTTTCTTTTCAAATGTTGTACCAATTGATGATTCAGTAGTAACAACATATTTAGATCTTTTTTTAGCCTCTTTGTCTAATTCTTTTAAATAATTAGTCATATCTTCTAATGTAAAAGAATCTAAATCATTGTCTTTTAATTCTAATTTATCGTATTCATCTTCGCCTTCATACATAAAAAATGGGTCAGTATTTTCAACATATGTAGCTTCATCTTTTAATCTTTTAATAATTGCATCTATATTTTCATCGGTCATATTTTCAACATATGTTGATACAATATGATTATTATATACTGCTCTTATATTAGATACATTTAAATTGCTTGATTCATTTTTTTCAGCTTTATCATTTAACATCTCAACTGAATTAGATTTAGTAGATAATGAATAAATTTCGACATCTTTTATGCCCTCATCAAGGCATTTTTTTATTAATAATTTGAAATTCATTATTTATTACCTCCTGCTCCACCAACAGTCATATTTTGGATTCTAATAGTAGGTTCACCAACATTTGCACAAATTGACCCAGATGATGCTCCGCACATACCATGACCAAATGTTTGATTATTAGCAACCATATCTATATTAAGAAGTGCATTTGCACCATTACCAATTAGAGTTGCTCCTCTTACTGGTTTATCTATTTTACCATCAACTACCATATATCCTTCATTAACAGCAAAATTAAATTCACCAGTTGTTGGATTTACAGAACCTCCACCTAATGATTTAGCAAATAAACCATATTTTGTATTTTTAATTATTTCTTCAAATGTTGATTTTCCATTTGCAATATATGTATTAGTCATACGAGATGTAGGTGAATATTTATATGATTCTCTTCTAGAATTTCCAGATAATGTCTCATTATCCATTCTTCTTATATTTCTAAAATCTGTCATATAAGCATTTAAAATACCATCTTTAATCAAGATATTTTTCTTAGTTTTAGTACCCTCATCATCAACATTTAAGCTACCCCATTCATTATATACAGACCCATCATCAACAGCTGTAACTATAGATGAGGCAATTTTTTCACCTTTTTTACCACTGAAAACTGATAATCCAGGAGCTACACTTGATGCTTCTAGAGGATGACCGCATGCTTCGTGGAATAAAACTCCACCAAAACCATTATGAATAATTACTGGATATACTCCTCCAACCATTTCATCAGCATCAACCATTATAGTAGCAGCTTTTGCAACATTCTTAGCTATTTGTTTTAAATCCTTGTTTTTATACCCATCTAAACCAAAATTACCACCAACTGTTTCAGAATTTGATTGATTTTTAGCTCCACTTCTTGCGATTGCTGTAATAGCAAGTCTTTGTGGATTTCTTAAATCTTTAACATAGCGGCCACAAGAATTTGCAATAATAACTTCTTGAGTTTTTTCTTGAAGTGATACAACTGCTTGAATTATCTTATCAGAATAATTCTTTACATCATCATAAATTCCTTTTATTAAAGCAATTTTTTTATCCATAGGTGCATCTTTTGAAGGCTCTTTTATATCTAAAACACCACTAGCAATTTCTTCCTTTAATTCGTATTTAATATTAAGTGGTTCATATGAAAATGCACCTGCAAGATCTTTTGCAAGTTTTAATAAAGAATCTTCATTTACTTCATTTGTATAACCATAAATTTCCTCTACACCTTTTAGTATTCTTATACCAACTCCATAAGTTTCACTTGTTGAAATAGAATCGATTCTATTAGATAACATAGTGATATTTCCACTGTAGGTATTTTCATAAAATACTTCAGCAAAATCAGCACCAGTTTTTAATGCTTCATCAATAACTTTTTTTGCAACTACCTTATTAAACAACTACCTCATCTCCTTTTCTTTATTCTAAATTAAATGATTTATTTGAAAAACCTACTTCTCCATAAAAAACTTTAATGATTTCTTCATCATTTTTTAGAATCATATAGCCTAATATATCAAATCCAATTACTTTATATTCTTTTTGTTTATAAGTAATATTCCTTCCATATAACAAACTATATTTTTTATATTCTAAAATTATATTTTCATTAGATAAAGTAGATAATTCATCAATTTTATTAAGGATTATTTTTAACAAATCAAATTTATCAATTGTATATAAATTGCCTAAATTTTTAACATTAAATTCTTCTTTATCAGTTAAATTTAAGCCAATACCTACAATTGATGAATTAAATTCATTAAGATATATATCCTCGATTAAAATACCAGATATTTTTATATCATTTAAAAAAATATCATTAGGCCATTTAATTAAAGCATTCAATCCAATTTCTTTTAATGCTTTAATCATAGCAATTGAAATAATTAAATAATTCTGTTTTTCTTTAAAAATTATAGAAAAAATTAAATCATTATTGGAAACCCATTTATGATTTAATCTTCCTCTACCTTGTGTTTGTTTATTTGCAACTAATACACTTTTATCAGCATAATTTAAATAATTTTCTTTGAAAAATGTATTTGTTGAATTTATTTCATCTACATAAAATATTTTATAATCATTATGATTATATAAATAATTAATTTTCACCCTTAACCTCACTAAGGAATGAATCTAATTGTGTTACATTTGAAATTGTATAAATTTTAACATCAGTTAATGTTCTTTTTACAAATGAAGATAAGCTTTTACCAGGGCCAACTTCAACAAATGTATCAACACCTTTTTCTTTTAAATACTTAATTGTATCTTCAAAATAAACTGAATGACATATTTGAGCTTCTAAAATTTCATTTATAGGTTTATTTTCTTCTTTACCACTAACATTATAAATTATTTTATATTTCGGATTATTTGGCTTATATTCATCTAGTTTTTTCCTTAGTTTTTTGGATGCAGGAATCAAAAGTGAAGAATGAAAAGCTCCTGAAACTTGAAGTTCTACTATTCTCTTACAGCCAGCTTCTTTTAATTTTAATATACCAGCATCAATACCTTTATTGTCGCCTGTAATAACGATTTGTCCTGGACAATTATAATTTGCAATTTCGCATACACCATCAACATCTTTAATAGCATCTAAAATTGCATTTCTATCCATATTCATAACTGCAGCCATTTTTGATGTACCTAGTGGTAATGCATTTTGCATTATATCACCACGAACTGATATTATGTCCATAGCATCTTTTAAATTCCATACATCTGCAAAAGCAAGGGCTGTATATTCACCTAATGAAAGGCCACAAACATATTCTGGTTCTATATTATTATCTTTTAATATTTGAGCAATCGCATAACTTGTTAATAAAATTGAAGGTTGAGCATTTTTTGTTTCAGTTAATTTTTCTTTTGGTCCTTCAAAGCAAAGATCTCTAATTTGAGGAAAAGAATCAAATAATTCTTTTGTTTTCAAATATTTTTCATAAAAATCTAAGCCCATTCCTACTTCTTGAGCACCTTGGCCTGCAAATAAAAAAGCTATTTTCATCTTTTAACACCCCATTTTTCTGAATTTTTGGTATCTATCTTCCAATAATTCATCAATATTTTTAGATTTTAATTCAACAAATTTATCATAAATTTTATTTCTTAAATCATTAATAAATTCTGAATTAAATACTTTTATACCACCAAGTGGTTCATTTATTATTTCATCAATAATATTTAATTCTTTTAAATCACTTGATGTAAGCTTCATGATATTTGCTGCATCTTCAGCCGAAACTTTATTTTTAAATAAAATTGATGAAAAGCCTTCAGGTGATAAAACTGAATAAATTGCATTTTCAAACATAAAAATATAATCAGATACAGTAAGTGCTAATGCACCTCCACTACCACCTTCTGATAAAACTATAGCTATTACTGGTGTTTTTAATTTAGAAAATTCCATTAAATTTTGAGCTATAGCTCTTGCTTGTCCTCTTTCTTCTGCACCTTTACCAGGATATGCGCCTGATGTATCAACTATTGTAAGAATAGGACGATTAAATTTTTCTGCTTCTTTTGCAAGTCTTAAAGTTTTTCTAAATCCTTCAGGTGAAGTCATACCAAAATTTCTTTTTAACGAATCTTGTAAATTTTTGCCTTTAGCTTGAGCTAAAACAGTTACAGGCATATCTTTTAAAAATCCTATACCTGCTATAATTGATGCGTCTTCAGAATAATATTCATCACCATGGAATTCTATAAAATTATTTAAAAGTTTTTTTACAAGTGATGATGATCTTACTCTATCTTCACTTCTTGCAATTAAAACTTTTTCCCAGTGAGATAGATTAGAAAAAGTTTTTTCTTTTAAAATATTTAATTCTCTATTTAATTTATTATATTCTGGAGAATTTGAATCTAAAGAAAGTATTTCTTGTTCTAATTCTTTAATCTTTAATCTTGATTCTTCAAAATCACTCATTATCGTAACCATGGAGTTTTAAGATTAAGCTTAAAGTCTCCTTTAAATCCTTTCTTGATACAATTTTATCTAAATAGCCTTTTGATAAATTAAATTCTGCAGTTTGGAATTCTTTTGGTAATACTTCTTTAATTGTTGATTCAATTACTCTTTTCCCAGCAAATCCAATCAAGGCTTTAGGTTCTGCAAGTGTAATATCTGCTAAAGAAGCAAATGAGGCTGTAACACCACCAAATGTTGGATCAGTTAAGACTGCAATATAAAGGCCTTTTTCACGAAGTTTAGCAATAGCTGCAGAAGTTTTAGCCATTTGCATTAAAGAAATAATTCCTTCTTGCATACGAGCACCACCTGATGCAGTAAATAAAATTAATGGACGATTGTATTTATACGCTTCTTCAGCAAGTAAAGTTACTTTTTCACCTACAATTTGACCCATAGATCCCATCATAAAGAAACTATTCATAACACCAACATAAGCACTCATACCATTTATTTTGCCATAAACTGTAGTTATTGCTTCATCTTCTTGTGTTTGTTTTTTTGCTATATCTAATTTATTTTCATAATCGGGAAAATCTAAATGTTTTTCCTCCATACCGACAAATAATTCTTCATATTCATCCATTATTTGTGATAAACGTTCTTTTGGTCCAATTCTAAAATGATAATTACAATTAGGACAAACATTTAATGTAGAAATCAAATCATCTTTAATTAAAAATTTATCACAACTAGGACATTTACAAATCAAGTCTTCTGGAATTTGAGGAATAGGAGTAGGCTTATCCTTTTCCTTCATATGAAGCTTTTCAAGTATGTCACTAAATTCATTTAGTTCTTCTTTTCTTTTATCGAATGAGTTTGGCATTTGAATTTAGCTCCTTTATAAATGTTTCTATGAATTTTGTATCATAATTTCCTAAAATGAAAGTTGGATGATGTAATAAAACATAATGAAATTCAGTTGTAGTTTTTACACCATCAATAATTAATTCTTCTAGGCTAGCACGCATTTTTCTGATACATTCTAGTCTTGTTTTGCCACAAGCTATCAATTTCATAATCATTGAATCATAATAAGGTGAGATTGTATATCCACTATAAACTGCAGAATCAAATCTTACTCCCATACCACCAGGTATGTGCAAAAATGTGATTTTACCAGGTGACGGAATAAAATCATTATACATATCTTCAGCATTAATACGGCATTCAATTGCATATCCAAGTAATTTAATATCTTCTTGTTTATATGGTAATTTTAAGCCATAAGCAATCTTTATCATGTTTTTCATGATATCGATATTTGTTACTGCTTCAGTAACAGAATGCTCTACTTGTATTCTTGTATTCATTTCAATGAAATAATAATTTTCATCTTTATCTACTAAAAATTCAATAGTACCAACGCTATCATATCCAACATGTTTACATGCCAAAATAGCTGATTGATATAATTTATCTTTTAATTCTTGTGATATTGATTGACATGGTGCTTCTTCAAGCATTTTTTGATTTCTTCTTTGTAAAGAACAATTTCTTTCAAATAAATGAATTACATTACCAAAATGGTCGCACATAACTTGAACTTCAATGTGTCTTGGAGAATCAATATATTTTTCAATATATAATTCATCACTTGCAAAGAATTTTAATGCTTCATCCTTAGCCTCATCATAAGAAAAACCAAAATCATCAGGGCGTCTTACAAAACGAATACCTTTTCCACCGCCACCCATTGAGGCTTTTATTAAAACAGGATATCCTATTTCATCAGCTATTTTTTTACCTTCTTCTTTTGTAACAGCCTTATGTGAACCAGGCACAATAGGTACACCTGCTTCAATCATTGAATCAATTGCTTGAGCTTTATTTCCCATTTTTTCCATTACTTCTGGATTAGGGCCAATAAATGTAATACCACATTTTTCAACCATTCTTGCAAAAGTAGGATTTTCAGATAAAAATCCAAATCCTGGATGAATTGCATCACAACCTGTAGCTATAGCTGCAGAAATAATACGCTCCATATTAAGATATGAATCTAAACTATTAGCTTCACCGATGCAGATTGTTTCAGTTGCAAGTTGCTTATGTAAGGCTTCACTATCAGCTTTTGAATAAACTGCAACAGTCTTAATTCCTAACTCCTTACATGCTCTTATGATTCTAACTGCAATTTCTCCACGGTTAGCTATCAATATTTTCTTAAACATTTTTTAATCTCCAAGTACGAACAAGTTTTGAGAATATTCAATTACATCGCCATCTTTAACTAAAATATCTTTAATAATTCCATCTTTAGGAGCAGAAATTTCATTTTGAACTTTCATAGCTTCAATCACACACAATTTATCGCCTTTTTTAACTTTAGAGCCTAAAGAAACATAAGCTTTTCCAGAAGATGGATTGTTTAAATGAATTGTACCAATTAATGGTGATGTAACATAATCTTTAGGATCGATTTTGTTTGCTTGAGGTAATTCATTTTGTTGATTAGCATTTTGATTCATATTTGCTGAAGGCATGTTTATTCCTTGTGGGGCAAATGAAAATACAGTTCCATTTGATTGATTCTCTCTTTTATCAAATTTTACTTTGAAACCATCTTGTTCATATTCCATAAATGTTAATTTTGAGTTTTCAAAAACTTCTATCAATTTTTTTAATTCTTCAATTTTCATTTCTTTCCAAGTTTCCTTTCTACTAAATCAACAACATCCTTAACATATACAACATCTTTCATTTCTTCCCATGAAATGGAAATATTAAAATATTCTTCAAGTTCTAATGTTAATTCAGCAGCATATATACTATCGAAGCCTAAATCTTCTTTTAAATGAGCATCAGGCCTGATTTCTTCTTCCTTTAAATTAGCACATTCAACTAATTGTCTTTTTATAATTTCATACATTTTTATCACCTTTTTCACTCTTCCAGAATGAATCTAAAAATATTTTATAAGCTCCTTCTGTAAATGGTGGCTTTTTTAAATTATTTAAAGTTTCAATTGATAAATTACCATTTTGTGCAAATTCAGCACCAGCATTAATAAATTTATCCAAATATTTGTTAATTTTAGTTTCATTATTTAAATCAATTAATGTCATAAGTTGTGGTGAAGTCAAAAATAAATAATTATTTTTACCACATATACAATCATATTGTTTTTGTAATGGTTCATATATTGCTTCATATTCAGTATATGCACAACTACTTATTACAACAAATTTACGATTTTCTTTTGGGTTTCTTATCCCATGAAAACTTTCACCATTCACAGGTGCTTTTTGCCCTTTGTATGTATTCATCATTGAAAGCATTCTATCTGTAAATACTTTCATAATGCCTGGCATACCAAAAAAATATAGTGGGAATGATTCAATAACATAATCTGCTTCTTCTATTTTAGTTTTTACAATATTGATATCATCATCTTTGATTATACATTCGCCTTCAGTTCTTCCCCAACATGAAAGGCAGCCTAAACATGGTTTAATGTTTAATTCACTGATATTATATTTTATAATTTCGCAATCAAAAACTTTTTTTAAGCCTTCCACAAACGCATTTGTAACACGCATTGTAACGCTTCTATCTTTTTTTGGTGAGCCATTAAGAATTATTATTTTTTTCATAAAAATGGCCTCACGAATATAATTATCTACTATATACTGAATCTTTAGGTATTTTAGTAAAAGTAAGACTACCTTTAGCAAATACTTGAGATTCAACTTCTACTTTACAATCTAATGTAACTAAAGGTCCAATTTCTTTTGTCTTAGTTACAGTAATTATCAATTGATCACCCGGAATAACAGGTTTTAAAAATTTAAAGCCATCAACTTTAAGTAAAACATTTAATTCATCTTCTTTAGTTCCTGATGCATCAAATACTAAAGAACATAATTGTGCTGATGCTTCAACAATTAAAACTCCAGGCATTATAGGTGTACCAGGAAAATGACCTTGAAAATATGGTTCATTTACTGAAACATTTTTTAATCCTTTAGCAAATTTATTAGGTTCTAATTCTAAAACACGCTCTATCATTTGGAATGGTGGACGTTGTTTTATTCTTTGATTAATTTCATCAATTAACATCATGCAGAAAGACCTCCATCAATTGTAATTGTAACACCAGTTATGTAGCTTGCCTCATCGGATGCAAGAAAGCTTACTAAAGATGCAACTTCACTTGTTTCGGCAAAACGATGTAAAGGAATTGCTTTAAAATATTCTTCTTTTTTTTCTTCAGGAAGCACTTCTGTCATTTCTGTGTTGATAAAACCAGGTGCAACTCCTACCACTCTAATACCATTAGGTGATAATTCTTTTGATAAAGTTTTAGTAAACATATTAACTGCAGCTTTTGTTGCAGAATATGTAGTCTGACCAGGTATGCTATAAGATCCACTAACACTTGAAATATTAATAATTGTACCTGATTTTTTTCTAAACATTTTTAAACCTACTTGTTGCGCCATATAAAAATAACCTTTAACATTAATATCAATTGAACGATCTAAATTATCTTTATTTAGCATTAAAAGATATTCATCCTTGGCAATTCCTGCATTATTTACAAGTAAATCTATTTGTTTATATGTGTTAAACACTTCTCTAACCATATTTTTAACTTCATCTAAATTTGAAACATCAGCTTTATAAATCATACCATCTGCACCTAAAGCTTTAACTTCGTCTAAAACTTTTTGGGCAGCTGCATCACTTGATGCATAATTTATAACAACTGTATAACCATCTTTAGCAAGTCTTAGTGCACAAGCTTTCCCGATACCACGAGATGCGCCTGTAATAATAGCAACCTTCATATTTTTACTCCTTTGAAATAATTACTGCTGTATAGTTTCCACCAGCTCCAGCAGAACAAATTAATACATTTTTAATATTTTTTGCTGAAATATCTTTTTTAGAAACTTTCTTATTTTCTAAATTATAACCATTAATTTTATCTAATTTACCGCCTAACATTAATGCTGGTAATGCTAAAGATAATGAAGCTGAAGCACTTCTTGCTTCACCAAAATAATCTCTAATTTCTAATAAATCGATATTTTTGAATAATTCAGAATATATATTTAATTCAATATCATCTATTGCTTTTAAGCCACATGCAAAGCCACTTACTAAATCGATATCATCAATTGACATATTTGCATCTTTAAGAGCAAGTAATATTGCATTTTTAAGGCCTAAATCACTACCACTTATTTTACCGAATTTTACATCTTGATGGGCCATACCATAACCTTTTATGTATGCATAGCCTTCTTTTCCAGTTTCCAATAATACTGAAACTGAACCATCAGATAAATTAAATCTATCTTTACCATCAAAAGCATTTACTTTTTCATCTGTAGTTAATTCAAGCTTATCATATGCTTCTTTAATAATATCAATTGCCTCATCAGTACCTGTTGCAAGAAGTGCATTTTGAATTCCACTTCTTAAAATTTCGTCTGCATAAGCTACACTTTGTAGACCTGATTGTGCACCATTTGTTATAGTAACATTATAACCTTTAATTCCACTGCAAATTGAAAGATATCCACCTGCAGCATTATAAACAGTATTAGGGAAATTAAATGCACTTCCTGATGCGTTACCTTTTAAAGCGATATTTTCTTCAAATAATAAGCATGTACCTAATGCACCTTCAGATGAACCAACTACAATACCAATTGATGTTGCATTTTCATCATTTACTTCATAATTTGCATCCTTAAGAGCACTCATACCAGAAACAGCTTGAAGTTGGCATAAATTATCAAGCTTACGATAAAAGCCCATCTTTAAGCCTACACCATTATAATCATCAGTTGTAACGCTACTTCTTCCACCTTCAAATTTTTGGTTATTCTTAATAACATCTAAAACTTTATCAACACCATTTCCTAAAGGTGTAACCATACCTAAACCAGTAATCGCAACTTTTTTATTATTTCTTAAATCTTTTACATTACATTTTTCTTCTGAGAAGATTATAGATGCATTATTGCCACCAAAAGCAAATGAATTTGACATAACTGTTTTTAATTCTTTTTCCTTTGCTTTATTTGGAACAAAATCTAATTTACCAGCTTTTTCTTTTAAATTTACTAAATCTTCATCAGTATATCTTAAAGTAGGTAATACAATATTTTCTTTTAAGCATTTAATAGCAAATACAGCTTCTATTGCACCTGCAGCACCTAAGCAATGGCCAACCATAGCTTTAGTTGATGAAACACTTAAATTGTCATTTTTATCATCAAAAATTGTATGAAGTGATAAAAATTCAGCATTATCATTTTTAGCTGTACCAGTACCATGAGCATTAATATAGCCAATTTCATTAAGTTTTACACCACTTCTTTCAATTGCCCAATTAATAGCATTCATTTGTCCTTCGCCATCTTCACGAGGTGCAGTAATATGATGAGCATCACTTGATACACCATATCCTAAAACTTCACAATAAATTTTAGCACCACGTTTTTTAGCATGTTCAAGAGATTCAACAACTAGTGCACCTGCTCCTTCACCAAGAGTTATACCAGTACAATGATTGAATGGTGAACAAGGATTACTATCTAAAGCATGTAAAGCTAAAAAGCCTGCATATGGAACTGAAGCAAATGAATCAGCTCCACCAGCAAGTACTACATCCGCCTTGCCAGCTTTAATTAAATCACATGCATAAGAAATTGAAATTGTACCTGCAGCGCATGCGTTTGCCACATTTGTAACTACTCC
>CAJOOI010000074.1 GCA_905236105.1 uncultured Acholeplasmatales bacterium | reverse complement strand
GAGCATTATATAATTTATAAAAATTATTTCTTATTACCATTAATTCTTCTTTATATAGGCCTAAATAATATGCAAGTTCAATATCTGTTTCAGTGGATGATTGGTTTTTTTCATGAAATAGATTTTCAGGCCTTGTCATATTTAATATAGTATGGTAATCAACAAGTATTTGATTATAAAATGAATTAGTTTGTAGTGATGATTCATTTTCATGTAAGATAGAAAATATTTCTTTATCACAAATTATTAATCTTTTTAAATGTAAAAAATTTAATTTAGTTGGGAAATAATTAATATTAATCAATTTCATGGTTGATAATAATTCATCAACTGTCATTAATTTTAAATTATCATGAAATTTTTTAGTTAATCTAATGCGTTCTAATTCTGTTTTAGCTATTTTATATTCATTTAAATATTCTACTGCTTCTTTATTATATTTTTTTGTATCTATTTTTTTATTTGTTTCTGATATTGTTATTTCTTTTGAATATTTTTTCTTGATTTCATTAATGTCATTTACTAATTGGGCAATAAGAGCATATGAGTGTTTACAATCTATAGAAACGGGGCATGTACAGGTAGTTGAAATTGAATATTTGTTAAACAATACTTCAGTTTTGTAGATACTTGTACCATAAATAGTGCCACTTAGAGTTCTACCCATAATATAGTAGCGCATTATTTTTCCAGTGTTAATGTAACTTTGAGCTTTTTGAATAGTATGATAATTAAAGAAATTTTTAAAATCATTATCTTCTAATTTATTTGCAACATCATCACTTAAATTTATTACTTCAACTTGAGATACTAATCTTATTTCATCTTTAAATGCAATTTTAAGGCTCGCGTTTACTTGACTAATAAAAATACCAATTCCATATTGAATTGAAAAATAATAATTATTCATATTCTTTATTATTTCCTTTCATAGTTTTTTGATAATATTGCATATTATTATAGATAAATTGTTTTATATAAATTGAATTATTATTTTTTGGTAAATATTCAATATTAAATATTTTTTTCATCATAATAAAAGCAAATGCGGTCGCATCATTTTCAATAAAATAATTATCATGATATTTTAAATCATAATTATTTAATTCATATTTTATGATATTAGCATATTTATTTTTATAATTTTGAATATAATAATGCTGATAATGATGCCTTAATTCATGGGCTATGGCAAAATAAAAATTTAGATAATTTATTTTTTTGTAATAAATGATACCATTATTAATATTTAAATAAGAAAATGCCATTTCTTCATTATATATAAATGATGGCTTATTTATGTTAAATAAATAATATAATATTTTATTTATTATCTTTTGATTCATAAAATCAAAAGAATTAATCTATGTATTATTCGAAAAATGATTGGAAAGATGAAGGGATTTTTGATTTAATTGTTATTTCTTTTTTTGTAATTGGGTCAACAAAAGAAATTAATGACGCATGAAGACCCAATCTTTTAATTGGGTTTTTAGTTGAATTATATTTAATATCACCAATAATTGGGTGACCTAAGCTTTTCAAAACAACTCTTATTTGGTTTTTTCTACCTGTTTCGATTAAGACTTTTAGCATTGAATATGCGTTATTCTTTTTTATTACTTTATAATTTGTGATAGCTTTTTGTCCTTCTTGGCCTTTAGCTACATACATTAGATTATTTTCATCTTCTAATAAATATGAAATAATTTTCTCGCTATCTTTATTCATATGTCCTTCAACGATTGCTACATATTCACGAATTTTGACATATTCATCCCAATTTAGTCTTAAGATTGATTGAACAACTGGGTTTTTAGCAAAAACTAAGACGCCACTTGTTTCTTTATCTATTCTATGGATGATATAAGGACGTAATCTTTTATCGATATTTGTTAGATATTCTTCAACATAAAAATAAGCTGATTTATTGTTTTTATCATCTTCAACTGATAACATATCATATGGTTTATTAATAGCAATATAGTTTTCATCTTCATAAATTATTTCAATTTTAGGTAATTTTTTAAATTCTTTTTTACTTAAATTTGAAGATTGATTTTTAGGCATTGGCTTTTTACTGATTCTAACTATATCTTCTTTAGCAAGCATATAATTAAATTGAGTAGTTGTACTACCGTTAACACTTATTTGATTATTTTTAAGTAACATCTTGACATTATTTTTAGATGTATTCATCTTTTCAAATAAGAATTCTAATAATTCTTGACTTCTTTTAACTAAAAATTCATATGTATATTCTATTTTTTCGTTATTTTTATTATATTTTCTATCATTTTTCATAAAAAAACCTCGACGTTTTATTATAACATAATAAGATTATCTTTTTAAGATAAATTCAAAAAAATAAATTTTTTGTTTTTTTATTTCTTATTTTCTTCTTTATTAAAAATAAAAAAGCTGAAAAATTCAGCTCTTTAATAAATCTTTAAATACTTCGCTTGCGATAATAATTCCACAAACTGGAGGTACAAATGCTGTGCTTCCTGGAGTTAATTTGCCATTTTCATTTATTATTTGTTGTTGTAATTTTTTTGGTAATTCTTTTGAATAAACAACTTTTAATTTTTTTATTCCTCTTTTTCTTAATTCATATCTTAAGACTCTAGCAAGTGGGTCGGTATTGGTATTAAAAATATCATCAACACATAAATCTAGTGGATTAAATTTATTGCCACAGCCTAAGGCAGATATAACTGGAATATTTAATTTTTGACATTCCATCACAATTGATATTTTAGCACTTACAGTATCTATTGCATCAATTACATAATCATATTCACTAAAATCAATATCATTATTATCTGGAAGATAAAATAAATCATATTTTTTAATTTCAATGTCAGGATTTAAAGATTTAAGATGTTCTTCCATAACATCTATTTTCTTTTTTCCAATTGTATTGGTATTTGCGATAAGCTGGCGATTGATATTAGTTATATTTACATCATCATTATCAACTAAACCAAAATGCATAATACCACTTCTAGCAAGGGCATCACATACATTTCCACCTACACCACCTACACCAAAAATCAATATTTTTTTAGATTTGATAATATTTAATTGTTCATTACCGATTATTAAATTTAATCTTTCGTATTGATCACTCATTTTAATCAACTCCATCTTATTAAAAATGATGTATTTAAAATTAATACATCATTTTTAATATATTATTTATTATTAAGCCAAGTTTTATGTTCATCAAATAAGATTAATTGGTCTTTATATAAACCACCATAAGCTCTTTTAAATGATTTACGACTAATTTTAAATATTTTAAATATCTCTTCTGCTGATGATTTAGCAGTTAACATCATGAATTTATGAATTTTTAAATAATTTAATATTAATTCTTTGTCAGAATCTATCATCAATTCTTTTTGTTCAATTAAAGAACCATAATACCAACCAGTCATCTTTTTGGTGATAGTTACTTTTACTTCTTCTCCAATTCGATATTCTTTTCTTGTTTCAAAAGTAGGAATAAAAATAGCCATTAAGTCTTTAGAAACAACAGTAATACCTTTTTCATTAATTGAATGTACATATGATGTTATTATTTCTTTTTCAGCATAATTTATATTATTATTTAGGGCTACAATTTCATTTTTAGATAATTTTTTAAGAATAAAAGTATTACCTTTTATTTTTAATCTAGCTAAAATGAAATCTCCAACCTTAGGCCAATATTTTTGATTAGTAGGTAAATTGTCTTTAGAATATAAAACATCTTTTGGTGTGTTGATATTTAAAAAAATACCATATTCATAATTGATTTCTTTTACTTCTAATAAATTAGCTTCATCTAAAGTAACATAAACTTCTTTTTCAGTTGCGGTAATACGATGCTTTTTATCATAATAAATAAATACATTAACATCTTCACCAGGTATATGTTCGTTTAATGCTTCTTTAAAGTGAAGTAAAATATCATCACCATCTTCATTTATTAACATGTAACCTAAGGCAGATAAACGTCTAATTTGAAGTTTATTTTTCTTACCTATTTCAATCAATTTCGGTCACCATCTTTATAATTTTTATCTGTTTGTTCTAAATACATATTCTTTTTAGAAGCAAAATCATTTTTTATTTTTGGGCTTTCATATTTTTTAAGTAAATCTTTTTCACTTAATTTAGTTTTTTTATTCTTCTTCTGTTCCATCATTATTTGCCTCAACTAAATTAATGGTTTCTTTTAATTCAGCAATAATTCTTGAAATATTATCATCTGATGGTGCTGTTTGTTTTGTACCATACAAATATCTTATTTCTAAAAAATAACCTGCTTTATCAAATAAATATAATATTTTAGTATATCCTCTAGTTTCTAAAGTGTATTCAGTAAATCTTTTAGCATTAATTTCAAAATCTTCTTTTGGTTTTAATTTTTTCAAAAATAATGTTATTTTTTGAAAATATAAAATATTATTTTTTAAAGATAAGATGAAATTAGAAGTTCCACCAGTATATATTTTTCCAGTATTAAGTTTTAAAGTTACAAATGCTGGTTTTAACCCTTTTAGGGTTTTATCTTTACGCATTTGTAATAATAATTCTCTTCTTTCCATATTAATATTTTATTAAAGAATATAATTTCTTTCCACGTCTTATAACAATATATTTGCCATCAATAGCTTTATCTTTAGTTAATAAATAATTTAAATCAGTAATTTTTTCTCCATTAACTAAAACAGCACCATTTGAAATAAATTCTCTTGCTTCACGTTTTGATTGAGCAAGTTTTATTTCGATTAAGGCATCAACTAATGTAAATTCTTTTCCTTCAAATTTAGGGAATTCAGTGAAGCCTTCTTCAATTTCTTTTGATGTTAATGATTTAATATCACCACTAAATAAAGCTTTACTAATACGTAATGCTTCTTCATAAGCTTCTTTGCCATGAATAAATGTTATAACTTCTCTTGCTAAAGCTTGATGAGCTTCTCTTAGATGAGGAGCTTCATTATTTTTCTTTTCTAATTCTAATATTTCTTCTTTAGATAAGAATGTTAAAAATTTAAGATAATCAATAACTTTTGTATCTTCACTATTAATAAAGAATTGATACATTTCATATGGAGAAGTTTTAGTTCTATCTAGCCAAATAGCTTTTCCATTTGTTTTACCAAATTTAGAACCATCACTTTTTGTTAATAGTGGCATTGTAAAAGCATAAGCTTCTTTGCCTTCTTTTTTTCTTATTAATTCAATGCCAGCTGTAATATTGCCCCATTGGTCTTGACCAGCTACTTGCATAGTTACATTTTTAGTTTTATTTAAGAAATAAAAATCCGCTGCTTGCATTATCATATATGAAAATTCAGTATATGTAATACCTTCGTCTAAACGACGAGCTACAATATCTTTATTTAACATATAATTAACATTAAAGAATTTGCCATAATCTCTTAAAAAATCAATAAATGAAATATCATGTAACCAATCATAATTGTTTACTACTTCACAATCAAATAATTTAACTAATTGTTTTTTTAAGCATTCAATATTATGTGCTACAGTTTCTTTAGATATCATAGGACGTTCGCTATCTGGTTTTGGGTCTCCAATTAAACCTGTTGCACCACCAACTAAAACAATTGGGTTATGTCCTGCTTCTTTAAGTCTTTTACAAATTAAGAAGCTAGAAAAATGACCGATGTGAAGTGAATCACCTGTTGGGTCAGTTCCGATATAGAATGTAACGTGTTCATTATTCAATATATCTTTAATTTTTGGATCAGATTCATCTTTAATTAATCCTCTCCATACTAATTCATCATAAATATTCATAAATCCTCCTCATAAATAAAGTCCTTAGGAATTACCTAAGGACGAATTACCGTGTTACCACCTTAGTTCCGTAAAATTAATTACGGCACTCATTTAATTTATTCTCCAAAAGTGTAATTCTTTAAATTCACTGTCTCTATTTTCACCTACCATAGAGTCTCTAAAACTTAAGTGATATTAAATACTTCTTCTTTTTTCAACGAATTATTAATTTGATTCTCTTTTTACAATTGTATAAGGTAATAAAACCTTATTTTCTTCTACTTTTTCATCTAACATATATTTTGTTAGAAGTCTCATTGATACTGCACCAATATCATAAACCGGTGTATCTACACAAGTTAATGTAGGTCTTGAAAGTAGTGCATATTTTGTATTTTGTAAGCCAATGATAGACATATCTTCAGGGACTCTAATTCCCTGATTTATTGCGATATTCATTAAGCTTACTGCGATTGAATCACGAACTGATATTGCAGCTTCAATCTTATTATTTTTTAAGAATTCTTCAAAATGTAATTTATTGATTGATACTTCACCACTTGTTCTAAATACAAGAGGTTCTAAGCCATGTTCTTTCATGGCTTTTTCATATCCTAATAATTTATGTACATTAACTGAATATGTTCTTACAGTTGATACAAAATAAATTAATTTCTTTCCTTGATTAATTAAATCATTAGTTAATTCATAAACTGCTTTTTCATAATCAATTGAAACAACAGGTACGTCTAAATCATCATGAATTACATTACATAATACAATTGGAATTTGTGCATCTTTTATATTGTTTATAATTGCATTTAAATTATTTGTTTCAAGTTCGTCATTTAAAAATAAAATACCATCAACTTGTTCAGCTATAACAGTTTTAACAACTTCTTTTGGATCTTCTCCTTCAGGCATTGAAAATAATTTAAGTGAATAATCATATTGCTTAGCAATATCCATTATACCACCTAATAATTGACTAGTTGAAGCTCTTGAAACGTCACTCATGACAATTCCTACTGTAGTTGATTTTCTACTAGCTAATCCACGAGCAATTGCGTTAGGTCTATATCCTAATTCTTTGATTACTTTTAATACTCTTTCGCGTGTTTCAGGATTAACTTTTTCAGGTTTATTCATAACACGACTTACAGTTGCTAAAGATACTTTTGCTTGCGCAGCAACATCATAAATATTTGTATTAGCCATTTTTACACCTCTATTTCTTTATGAATTGTTAAACGATTTTTAAGTATTATAACATATGAAAACTATGTTTTCAATGATTTTTCTTTAAAAAATGAAAACGTTTTCCAATTCCGGTATATATTGGTATATTAGAATTCAATTAGATTATATTTTCTACTACCATGACCTATTTTTTCTGCATATTCTAAAATATGGCGACCATTTCTTGTTTCTACACGTTCAATAAAATGATCTCTTCCAGGGTCGTTTGATTTCCAAATTAAATCGATACAAGCTTGGTCTAATGAAACAGGATCAACTGATGCTAAAATACCAATATCTTTCATACAAGGAGCTTCTGGATTAGAATCACAATCACAGTCAACTGAAAGATTATTCATTACATCAATATATAAAATTTTACCACCTTTAGCTTCAAAATAATCTTGAATTGATAAAGATGCTTCAGCCATAGATTCCAAAAAATCATTTTGTTCTGGTAAATTACTCCATAAAATTTTGGCATCTTCTACTTTTCCTGCAGAATGAATGTTTGCTTTACCATTTCTTGATGCAAAGCCAATTGATTGGTTCTTTAAAACTCCACCAAAACCACCCATTGCGTGTCCCTTAAAATGAGCTAAATTTAAGACTGAGTCATAATTATTTAAATGTGTACCTACAATATTATATTTTAAATGAGAAGCATTTCTAACAGGAATCTTAAATTCAGCTTCACTATCTAATATATCTACAGTAGCTATCTTATCAAAGCCATGAGCTGATATAGTTTTCAAATGGTCTTTAACAGTTTCTCTTTTTCCTTCATATGCTGTGTTACATTCAACTATTGTACCATTTAATTCTTTAACTAAATCTTTAATTAATTCGGGCTTTAAATAATTATTTCCACCTAATTCACCAGTAGAAATTTTAACTGCTACTTTCCCTTCTAATTTAACATTTAATTTATGAAATATTTCAATTAGTCTTTGACTTGAAATTTCTCTTGTAAAAAATACGTCTGCCATAATTAATTCTCCTTCTTTTTTTCTTTTCCTAATATTATTAATTCATTAGTGATACAGCTTATTTCTAGTTTGGTTGTAGGTGCTTTTAATTCTTCACCATCAGTATTAAATATAGTACCTTCTTCGCATGCTATAGTTAATTTATCAGCATCAAAAATTATCATATTTTTATTAGTTTTACCAAATAAAATAAAAAATGTAAAAGCTAAAAAGCCTTGTAATCTATGCTGTTTTTTAAATAATGCTATATGCAATTTTGAATCATTATAATATTTTTGAGTACCGACTACTCTAAAGCCTGCAAGATATCTAGTATTTAGTGCTAACATTAAATAAAATGTATCCTCTATTATTCTTTTTCCATCATCTATTTCTAAATGGATTTTTGGATTTTTTTCAAATATAGCTTTTAATGTATTTAGGTAATATGCATTTTTACCTAAGAATTTTTTTTGTTTTCTATCTACTTTATAGCTTATATTTGATACTCCACCTGCCGCAAGCCCATATACAAAATAATTATCATTAATTTTAAAGACATTATGATTATGAAAATCATTATTGTTAATCATTTTTAAAGCTTTTTTAACATTTCTAATCCTTAATGATTTAGAAATATCATTACAGGTACCAAAAGGTATGATGGCAAGCTTAGGCTTTTTTTCAAGCTTCATTATGCCATTTACGGCTTCATTTACAGTACCATCTCCACCAATTGCACAAATAATATCAAAATTTTGTCCATTTTCTATTATGTGATTAGTGATGGATTTTACCCCACAGCTTAAAAATACACTTGTTTCATATCTTGAATTTAGTGTATCTTTAATTTTGTTAAATTGTCTTTCTTTATTATTTCTACTAAATTTATTGTAGACAATTAGCAATTTCATATTTTTGTTTAAAATTAATTATTTAAGAAATTATCAAATTTATTAATATCATTTTTTAATCCTACAACAACAGCTATATCACCAATTAATAAAGTATCTGTTGCGTGAGGGATAAAGAATTTATTATCTCTAATAATGCCAACAATGTTTACACTAAATCTATTACGGATATCTAAATCAATAATAGTTTTCTTTTTTAAATCGACACCAACACTAATTTTTACCATTACATTATTATCAGATATTATATAATAATCTAAAATTGAATCGCTTCTTACTTGGTTTGCAAGTAAAATTGCTGATTCTTCTTCTGGTATTATTATTTCATTTGCGCCAATCAAAGAAAATAATTCTTTATATTCTACTGTATCTGCCCTTACAGTAATCATTTTAACACCTAATTTTCTCAAATTAACAACTGTTAAGATTGATGCTTGTAAATTATTTCCAATCGCTATTATAGCGTGATCTATATTTTTTGTGCCTAAAGAATTTAAGATATCCATTTTTGTTGAATCAGCTACTATAGCGTGAGTTACATCATTAGCTATTGCTGCAACACTTTCTTCGTCAATATCAATTGCTAAAACATCACAATTCATTTGAGCAAGTGTTTTGGCTACACAAGCTCCAAATCTTCCAAGACCTACAATTAAAAATGATTTTTTCATCCTATATACACGCTTTCTTCAATATATTCTATATTATCTTTTGGCTGATTTAGCCAGTTTTTATTTAAGACACCAACGATAGTTAAAATACCTAATCTACCTAATATCATAAGAATTATTATAACATATTTAGAAAAAATATTTAGTGATGTAGTTATGCCCATTGAAAGTCCTGTAGTTGAGAAGGCAGAAACTACTTCAAATAATATTCTATCAATTCTTAATTCACTTTGTGATATTAATAAAGCTAATGTAGCTAAAATAATAATCATAATTGCTAAATTGACTAAAACGAAGGCTTTAAGTATTTGTGTACTATCTAATCTTCTTTCAAATACATTATTTTTCTTTCCTCTTGCGAAATTAAATATCGCAATAAAGATTATAGCAATTGTTGTTGTTTTAATACCTCCACCAGTTGAACATGGCGATGCACCTATAAACATCAAAATATTAATTATTACAAAGGATACAGGCTTATCTTCTAGTGTAGCCATTTCAAATGTTTGAAAACCAGCTGTTCTTGCAGTAAATGAAGTAAAGAAGGCATCCATAAAATTGACATTTGCACTAAATTTAATAATAACTGCTCCGAGTACAATTAATATCAAGGTTGTTATTAGAGTTATTTTAGTATGTAGGCTAAATTTGCGCCAACGTCTTTTAGCTAATACATCGTTAATAACTACAAAACCAATACCACCTGCATAAATCATAAACATAGTTGTCAAATTAAATATTATTTTACTAGATGTAGATAATACTGTAGAATCCATTGAGAATTCAACAAAGCTTTTTGAACCATGTATGATATCAAAACCTGCATTATTAAATGAGGCAACTGAGTGGAAAATTGATGTAAAAAAGGCTTTAGCAAATGATTCTTCATTATAATATTTAAAATATTCATAAAAAGGATAAATATTAATTAATGCACAAATCAATTGAATAGTAAATGAAATTAGCATAATGTTTTTAACTAAAGTTAATAAATCCTTCATTGTATTTTGATTTAATGATTCTTTAATTAAAAAACCAGCCCCAATACCAATTTTAGCACCTACAATTGTAAAGAAAAATACACCGATTGTAATAATTGATAAACCACCAATTTCCATTAATAAGCACATTACAATTTTGCCATAAATTGATAAATCAGCTCCTAAGCCATTTTCCATAACTGAAAGACCAGTTACACACACAGCTGATGTTGACATAAATAAGGCATTAGTAAAGCCCATTGATTGCATATTTTTCATAGCGAATGGCATAACTAATAAAATTAGGCCAATAATTATTACACTTAAATATGTCGAAATTATTAAGATGTAAGGATGAATACTTCTTTTTTTAATTTTTTTCATTGTCTCTTCAAAAAAAACGGAAAACTAATTCCGTTATTTTAAATATTTTTCTGGTAAATTTTTAGATAATGCTAAGGCTAGTGCCCCAGGTCCTATATGGCATGATACTGAAAGTGAAAGTGGATGGACTATTACATCATTCACATTAAATTCTTTTTCAACCATATCTTTATATTCTAATGCTATTTTTTTATCTGTACCTGTATAGGCAATTGCTAGATGGACATTATCTGTTCTTCCATCTAAATCTTTTAAATAGCCTTCAATTGCAGATTTAATAGCATTTATCATTATTTTTTTAGCATCATCTACATTTCTATTACGCATTCTATATTTATCTAATTTTTCACCTTTTATTAAAAGGATAGGTTTTAATCCTAAAATACCACCTAAAGCAGCAGCTGTAGGTGTAATTCTACCACCTTGCTTTAGATATTTTAATGTATCAACCATAATGAAAATATCGGATTGCATTTTTACTTCAGTTAATATGTCACAAATTTCTTTTGCATTATAGCCATGTTTTTTAAGCTCAAGAGCATCTAATACTGATTGTCTTTGTGTAACTGAAATTCTTTGGTTGTTAACAACGTATACTTTGCCACTATAATCTTCTTTTGCAGCAAGCATTGCTGATTCACATGCTTTAGATAAACCTGAAGACATAGGTATATAAACTATTTCATCATATTCAGTTAATAATTCATCCCAAACGGATGTGACAAAAGCAATTGAAGGTTGAGATGTTGAAACTACTGAATTGGTTAGTAGTTTTTCATAAAATCCTTCTTGAGTCAATGTTATATCTTCTAAATATTCTTCACCATCAATATTAAATGGCATAGGAATAACGCGAATACCTAATTCTTTTGCTTCTTTTTGTGTTATGCCGCTATTGCTATCACTCATAATTGCAACGTTACTCATAATCTATGTCCTCCAAAACCAAAATAATTATATCAAAGCTGTTTTTTAAAGTCAATTTATTCTAATATAATTATTAATTATATTATTATGATTGGTTAATGACTTTGAAAGTCATTATTTTTATAAATTGATTTGTACAACATTTATGAATTAATGCTAAAAAATCTTTTTCTGTTTCAAATGTAAAATATTTTTGAAATAATTCATCTGTCTTTTCTTTATCATATTTTAATAATAATTCTATTTCATCTACTAAATAAGATATTTTTTCTTTTACTATATTTTTATAATTAAATTCTTGTTAATTTTATTTTTGCAGTATGTATATTATTATTTTGAATGATTTCTATTATTTCTACTTTCCAGCCTAATTCTTTTCCGTTATCTAATAAATTATTATTTATAAATTGAGATTTATATAAATCTAATGTAAAAATATCTCCAACATCAAATTCATTATTTTCTGATATATCTTTAGCATCAATTCCATATAAAGCTGTTTTATCATTTCTAATATAATGAAGTAAATCAAATGTGTTGTTATCTGTAGCATTTTTATCAGTTTTATTAGAATATTTATGCATATTATTTTCTAGAGTTGCATTAACATGCCAAATTCTTATTTTTGGATTATTAAATAATGAATCTGCTTCTTTATTGATGCCAATTGGATCGAATAATTCTATTAATATATATTCTTCAAAAGGTGAACCAGAAAAATTATTAGATAATAAGATACAATCACCACTATCAATAAAGCTTGATATTTCAATTTCAATTTCATAACCTACTTCACATAATGAAGAATCAAATACATAAGGAGATGCCCAACCAAATGAAATGATACTATATGGGTCATGTGCACCATAATTTGAATCTTGCATTGTATATTTTCCAGCTGGGTGGTTATCAAAATTTGATGTATCATAATAATCAATAAGTCCTAGAAGATGGCCAAATTCATGAATGCTTGTTTTAGATGAAAGGCCATTTATATTTTTAAGGCTTGAAGATGATTTTAGTTTGTTTTGCGCATCAATTTTACCTGCTTCATTATAAATATTTGGAAGTGGTATAAAAGAAAATTTATTATATATCCTATTTAAACCTGAAGTTGTTGAAACAAAGCCTCTTCCAGCTTCAAAATATTCATCATCAGTTGATGGATATGATAAATATGGTGCTGCATAATATAGCATTAGTGCGTCAATTGCACCATCATTATTAGAATCATAATCACTTACATCTTCATTAGAATTTGAAAAATACCAATCTACTGCTTGTTTTGCTAAATCATCATATGAAATATAAGATGAATTATATTTTTCAAGTCCATAATAATCTTTATATGAATTTGATGCATTATACCAATCTGTTATCTTACCTGTTATTCTAAGTTTACCAGTCGATTCTTCTAAATAATAATAATTTAGGGATTTATAATCATTTGTATTATTATTTCCAAATAATACATCATTTAAATCTTCTATCATTTGTTCTTTTGGATTTTTATTATCTAGATTTTTTAAATTTAAATCAAAAAATAAGGATGAATCAGTAAACCAAATAGGTATTATTAATGCTTTAACATCGCCTTCAAGTGGAGTTTGATGTATATTTAATCTTAAATTATAATCATAATAATTTTCATTTAATTCAGTCTTAGTTAATTCTGATGTGCTATTTTTGTTAACTTCATAAATACATGTTTTTGTAATATCATCTTTTGTGTAACTAAATTTAACATTAAAAATATTTGGATTTGCTGTATTAATTATTTCATAATTTAGATTATTATCACCATTTACTGTTATTTCTTTATTTCCATCAAATTTGGCAATTATTTTAGTTGATAATATTAAATTAGTATTATTGATAATTATTTTTTTTGGATCTCTTACATATAATTCATTTAATTTTCTTTTTGAAATATTAATATTTAATTTAATATTATATTCATATGAAGTATTTGTTGAATCTTCTTTAATTAATTTATAATTGATTTCACCTTTTGAAGCATTATTAGTTTTTATGATGGAATATTTATATGTTTCATTAAGACTTATATTAGAATTATTATTTTCTAAAGATTGATTGATATCATATTTATAAGTTAATGCATTATAATAATTATTATAAATTGGTTCTAAATAAAAAATATCATCTTCATATAAATTTAATGTATCATTATCTTTATAAATATTACCATTTATATCTTTTAAATAAAATAAGCCACGACCTTCTTCAGTAAATTCAAATTCAATATCAATTGATGTTATTTTTTCTTCATTGTTTTTAGCAATTACTTTAAGTGGAGGTAAATATTTTGTGTTGCTTGTAATGAAATATTTATTATTTTCTTTATCAATTGTAAAATTATCTGATTTATTTTCAAATTCTAATACATATTCTCCTTCATAATTAGTAAGAATAAAATTAGGTAATTCATATTTAATATGAGGATAAGATAATTTTAGTTTATAATCATAATATTTTGATTCTTCTATTGTTATATCATCATTTGATGATTCTAAGATGATATTAGAATCTAAATATGATAAATTATCTGATTCTTGAGTCCCATTTACCATAACAGTTACAAAAATAAATTTTTGAAAATTATCTAATTTATCATAGACTGATATTTTTATTGTATGATATGACTCTGTTAAAATGTTTTCTTTTAAAGATACTTTTCCATCAGTACTTAAATTAATTAATTCATTAGAATCATTATTCAATAATTCATATTTTATATTATATTCATCAATACCAGAAATTTGAGGTTTTATTTCAAATGTTTCATTATATTTAAGATTGAAAAACCATCTATCATATTTCTTATCATAACTCATTTCTTTATTAAATGTAATTGAAACATCATATGTTTTCATAGAAGCTGTAGCTTTAAATTTAATTCTATCAATTTCTTTATCATTTTCATCTTTTAAGAAAATATAAATATCAGAGCTTATTGAATTATATTTAGTTGTTTTAACTGAAATTATGTTTTCTTCTGTTATATTAAAATAATCAGATGAACTAAATTCAATTTTAGTTTTATGATCTAAATCATTTAAAACATTGATATTTATTTTATATTCATCGCCAATATAAAAATTTAATAAATATATATTATCATCTATAGAATAAGTAAGAAATTCATCTAAAACTAATTCTAATTTAGGACTATTTTTTATAGTTGTAGAAATATTTATATTTTCAGATGTAGAATTAGGGCTTTCATTTGTAGACTTTGGCTCGTTTTCTGATGTATTTTTATTTGTAGTTATATTGTTATTGTTTAGTAATGAACAACTGAATAAAAAAAGACTGAAAATAGTTGATATAATAAATAAAAATTTTTTCATATTAATAAATCACTTCCATAAAATCTATATAAAATTATAGCATAATTTCGTATAGAATAAAGAAAAATGCGTGATTAAACTCGCATTTTGAATCATTTATTTAATAAGATAGATAATTTATTTGGTATTTTTCTAGGCCCTCTTATAGCCTTAATGCCTAATTCATTTAAATATGAATATGTGTAATTATCATTATCATATTGCTTTATAAATTTTGAAATAGATAAATTATCATTATTGTAATTATATGGAATATCAGTTTCGGTTACTTCGCATTTAAATATAATTGCCGAAATAGGTTCTGTAACATATAAATATATTATATCACCTACATTAATGTTTGTTGATTGTTTACATATAATTTCATCATTATCTTTAAAAGCATTCATAATATCATAATATTTGGGATTGGCTGGAATTAACCACTCATTATCAAAATTAGATAATATGAATTTTCTTGAACTAAATTAAAACCATAATCAAGTAATTTATTTTCTATTAATTTATGTTTTTTAAATATTTCTTCTACTAATTTCATGAAAATGCCCTCAAACAAGTTTAAAAAGCAAAAAAAAAGACGAAAAGGTCGTCAATTTAAATCGGATGGTGCCCGAGACAGGACTTGAACCTGCACTCTCTCGAACTAGGTTCTAAGCCTAGCGCGTCTGCCAATTCCGCCACTCGGGCATCTATAAGATTAAGCAATCATTTCTGACTGCGAATAATATTATACTATAATAATTTTTATTGTCAATAAAAAAAATTATTTTTTTATTTATTATAAGTTGTAAAACTAAAATCCTCATTAGTAGTTGTATTTTTTTATTTTTAATATAAAGAATAAAGGCCTTGGATTTTCCAAGACCTTTATATTAAATTACTAAGAAACGATACTATAATCTGTTCCTACAGTATAACTACTTCCAGATTTTGTTGCTTCTTTAATGAAATAGATGAATGAGACAATATCATAATTTGTTAAGATATTATGGTTTTCATTTATTGCAGTTAATGTGTATGAATCACATGAAGTAGATGCCTTAAATGCATATTTAATATCTGGATTAAGAGTTGCAGTAGATGATACAAATTCATAATTTACAACAGTTACTGAATTTTCATTTACTACATTCATGTTTGTCATCTTAACTCTTAAATTAGAATAATTAATAGTTAATATACCTGCAGTAATTGATGCACTTGATATGATATCACTTAATATATGTAACATTACATTAGATTTTAGAATGTCTAATTGTTGTGTTACTGTAAATGTAGCTAATGTATCAAAACTAACTTTTGCATCAAATGAATTACCATTTGTTAAGATATTAAATGAAGATATTAAATTAGTTAATTCAGCTTTTGTTAAAATAATTATATCTTTATTTGTTAAATCTTTATCGATTGATGCATATAATTCATCTTTTGATACATAAACTTTATTTTTACCATTCTTAACATTTGCTGTAATATTTGCACGCATAATATATGAATTAGTTAATGTATCTAGATCAGTAAGACCTGCTGGAGTTAATGATTTTGGATCAAAATTATTAAGTTTATTTTCACCTAATGTTGAAATTGAAGTTAATAATTGAATTAAATCATCATGATAGATTAATTCATTATCATCATCATATGTAGATTTTGGAATAATAATTGTAGCATTATCCTTTACATTCTTAGTTAATGTAGCCATTAATATATAAGAATTACCAATTGCTTCAATTGTTGTTTCATTAAGCTTAATCTTATCCATGCTAAAGTCATTAATACTATCACTTTCACCTAAGATAGAATTCATGAATGTTTGGATGCTTGTTAATTCTGATTCTTTATAGAATTTAATTGTATCAATTATATATCTTTCTTCCATAGCAAGTGGATGATCTACTAAATCATCAATATCATCAAATACAGATTTAACATTAGTTGTTACGATATCTGATGCAATAGCTGAATCAGTAATTTTTGAGAAATCAGTATTTAAAATAGAATTTTCATAATCTATTGTATCTGTATCAGCTATATCATCAATTCCTAAAGCAATAAGTGCAGTAATTAAAGCACTAATTTCTGATTTAGTATAATATTTATAAGAATTATAATCTACTGTAATATCATATGCTATAACAAATAAGCTTGAAAGTATAGCTGGTCTTACTAATGAACCAATAGCGTTTGTTACATTATTAGCTAATATATATTTGATTATTGTAGAATGATACAATTTATCAAGTTTAGTATCGCCATTTTCTACTTCTTCATTTAAAGATAATATTTGAGATGCAATATCATCAGTATCAATGTTAGCTAAATCAGATATACCAAATAATTTAATACCACTAACTAGAGATTTAACTTCATTTAATTCAAAATAATTGATATCTTCTTGAGGATCATTATTATATAAACTTTCACCTTTTAAGATATTAGCATTTTCAACTAATCCAGCTAAATTAAGTTTTAATTGATTAGTTAAAACAAGTTTAATTGAATTAGATTTATATAAATTAGTAATATCTTCATCTTCTAATGTTAATAAAGTTGATGCAACTTTAGTAGCATTTAATGTATTAAGATTTGTAATTTGTAATATATCAAGACAATTGATGATATTTACAACTTCTGTTTCTTTATAATATGTTAATTCATTAGCGTTAGTTTCTTGAATTAATTTAGATGATAAATCATCACTATTTTCTACTAATGATTCTAAATTATTAGTTAATTCATTAGTAAATATTATTCTTATTGCATAAGATTTATATAATTTATTAATCTTAGTATCATTAAGAGTACCAATAGTTGATGTTACATTTGTTGCATTAAAACTTGTAAAATCAGTTATTTCAAATACATTTAAAGCTCCAATTAAGCCAATAACTTCATCTTCAGTGAAATATTTAAGACCATTATCATTTGAAACATATAAAGATGCATTTGTTATATTTTCGCCAACAATTGGAGATAATGTATCTAATAATTGTTTTTCAAATATTAATCTAATTGAATATGAAACATACATATCTTTGATGTTTTGTTCAGTAAGTTTAGCAATCTTTGCTGCAACTTTATCACCATCAATATTATTTAAATCTATATTTAAGATTTGTAAGCTCTTAATTAAGGCTTTAGTTTCAGTTATCTTTATGTAATTTAGATTGTTGTTAGTTTCTCTTAATTTAGAATTTTCTAAATCAGCTGGTCTATTTACCATTGATGATAAATTGTCGTTGATTTGTTTTGCAAATATCAATTTAATAATCCAAGAATTATATAAAGTATCTATATTAGTATCAGTTAAATCTTTGATTTTTGATGTTATAGCATTTGCATCCATATTATCAAGAGAAGTTATTCCAATTGTGTTTATGCCTGCAATTAAGGCTTTAACTTCAGCTAAAGTGAAATAATTTAAATCATTTACATTAGATGAATATAGATTAGAATTAGTTAAATCATCAGGATTATTTACTAATGTTGAAACATTTTCTTTAATTTGTTTTGCAAATATTAATCTGATTGCATAAGATTCATATAATGTTTCAATTTGATTTTGTGTAAGTAGAGTTATCTTTTGAGAAATTGTAGAACTTACATTTGATAAATCACTAATATTTAATGTATTTAATGCTTTAAATAAATTCTTTACTTCTTCTTCCTTAAAATAGCTTAAATTATTTTCAGTCATATATAATTTAGCATT
>CAJOOI010000073.1 GCA_905236105.1 uncultured Acholeplasmatales bacterium | reverse complement strand
GTAAAAGGCACACAATTGTTTAAACATTATAATTTTAGTACTAATCAGTTTGAAGATTATGTAGCTAAAGAAGATAATTCAACTGATGTTCAACATATAGATGGTTATCCATATATATTAGATATGGATATAAAGATTAATGATAAAATATATGTAATCATTGTTAATACAGAATATTTTAGCTTGGATTTATATGGTGATTCAAATTATACAGGCTCAAAAACTGAAAGTTATACAACACTTGATGTTAAAGGATTTGAATTACTCCCTATTAAAGCTGTTGTCCAAGGAAATGGTGTTCAATCTAAAGGAGCACCTAACTATGTTAATAAAATAATTAACAGTAGCAGTAGCCTAAATTCAGGATATTCTCCAAAAATCCAATACGTAGAAATAAATAATGAAATGTTTAACGAAGCTCTTGGTGTAAATTCATCAGGTAGTGAAACATATATTTCTATGTATACAACTATAATCAATGTTGATAATCTTGCAATGTCACTTGCAGATGGCGCAACTATTGTATTAGGTAATAGATGTAAGATATTACAAAGATTCTTACAATATGATACAACAAATGGAATTACTCTTATAAATGATCAAAGTAAAACAATTTATGTAAAACTTGATTATTCTAAGATGCATTTATTATTTAATAATTATGCAAGTACATTTAATGCCGCAAGGTACAAATTTGATTTTGATACAGCATATGATACATCATTTAATTATCAAAGATTAAAAGAAGAAATACTTAATGCAACTATGGGGGAAGATACAGTATTCTTCAAAAATTATCATGATTTTTATACTCCTATGTATTATAAATTAGTTAATTTTGCAGGTGGCGAATTAACTAATATCACAATGCATAATAATTTGATGAATCACCCATTCTATAGTGAACAACGTGGTGTATTAGGTGATGATTCATCATATAATTATTATATTAGTACTACATCAAGCAATAATGCATTAATTTTATATAGTGGTGCTAAATATGATGCCAATAAATTGTTTGGTACAATTTTAAATGTACATTCAAATAATATAAGAAAATTATCAAATAATAAAAACATTTCAATGTATTATGAATATAATTCATCAGATAATCTAGAAGAATTTGGTGATGATTATGTATATTCATTATCTGATTCAGTACCACTTAGATTACCAAAAACAGTTGATGGTACAAATGTAATTTATTTACCAATTGATACATATTATTTGACTTCTGAATTTAAATATTGGAATGGTAGTTCATTTAAATTTAAAAATAATGGTCAAACAATGAATGGTTGGTTGTATTTTGATCAAAATTATGGTTTTACTGTACCAAAAGATAGCTATAATACAACATTTGATATTTTTGTAATAAAAGAATATGCTACATATTATGAAATTAGCTTAAAAGAAAATCATACATATTATACAGCTATGAGATATAGTTTTGCTGCTTTCGAATATTATGGAACTCCTAATAGTAGTTCAAACCCTATAACTTATACAAATATTTCTGATATATTTAAAAATAAAACTAAATATGGACAAGCAGCAAATTATGATTATGCATTTAATGATAATAAGGGAGAAGCTTTTATTAAAAAGATTTTCTATGTTGATATTAATACAAATCCTGCAATAGGTAGACAAGTAATAAAAGAAGATGATCCGCTATATTTACCTTATTCTTTAAAACTTGTTGGTGATAAATACAATCTTGCATATACTATTTCAAGTGAATATCAAGAATATCTTGAACTTCAAACAATTGAAGTAGCTTTAGATCCACTATTCCCTGATAATAAGACTACTTTCTATAAATTGGTATTAACAGAAAAAGCTTTAAATGAAAAAATTAATGCTAAAAATGTAAAAATTAATGTAAAAGTTGAAGGAACTTATTATACATATACGACTGGACCAACTATTGGTGGATCTAATGTTACAACATATATTTCAGGCCAACAATATGTTTATTATAACCCATCAACAGGAAAGTGGTATGGACCTTTAACAACACAACAACAATTTAATAGCGCAAGAGCACAAGGCTATATTATTAGAGTATATAATGCAGAAGGTAAAATCCCTGTAGAACATACATTTAATTATACTGAATTTAATTTCTTTGTAGATTTGTATGCTGGAAAAGCTTCGCCAAATACAACATATCCACTTCAAACCAGTGATTTTTATGTTGAAGTATTAGTTGACACAAGAACTAATGAAGTTGTACCAGGCACTTTAGTTGAAGAATATTTAGCTGGTGAAGATAGTGCATATTATGAATATCAAATAAGAAGAGCTGATACAATATTTGAATCTGGTCTTCTATTATCAGATATTTATTATAATGGTAGTATAGCTCTTGGGACAGATACATTCACAAGACATGATACTGTAACAACTGGACTTAATGTTGATTATTTCCCTAAATATGCAGTCATTGATATAAATGAAACAGCTGAAAATGAATATAATTATAATTCGATATTTGTAAAAGAAGATGGAAATATCAAAACTTATGCAAGAGATGCAGTAACATATACCGCAGTTGATGGTTTAACTGTTGGTACATCACTTGTTAAGGGATATTATACAAAGAGTGGAAATAATTATATTTTAGTAACTAGTTCAACTGAAACTGCAAAAAGTGGAACTACATATTATAATAAGACAATTACAGCAGAAGAATATGTAAAAGCAAATAACAATTACAAATTAGTACTACTTCTTACAAAAGAACAAATTGCAAATATTCATTATTTCTCATCAACTAATATCAACTTCTCTAACAATGTTGAATTTAGTCCTCAATCTTCATTAAATGGTATTGAAATATTCCCTCTAACAAATATTAGATTGGGATTTGAAAAAGATTATGGCCATTCATATAACAATAGTAGTAATAATTCACGTGCTTTTTCAGGGAATATCTTTAAATCATTAAAAGATATGAAGCTTGAAAGATTTGAATTAGTATATAAATATACAACAATTTATATTAATGATTGGACATTCTTATTCAATTCAAGAGATACATTAACTTCATTTATATATGGTGGTATTTATACAGGCCAAGGTGAAACTTATGGTACTACACATGATGATTTTTCATTCTTATTATCTTTTGATAAATTAGATAATGTAAGAATATTTGGGTTCACTGGAATTGAAAATACACAAAGCTTCAAATATCTTGCATCTACCTTATATTTGAAATTCGGTAAAAATATTTTGACATATTATCAAAATAATAATTCAAGCACTGGTACAAATCCAAATGCTGAAATTGTTAGATATACATCATCAGATATCGCAGTTGCTATACCTATTTTATATAAATTCCATACTGATGAATCAGTAATTGATGGCGATTTATTTGATAATAGTGATTTCAATTACCAAAATAATTATGAATTATATGTAGGAAATGGAGAATCTATTTATAGTTCAATAAAGAATTACGATGATTCAACTGAAGAAACAAAACTAGCTACTCAATATTTATTACCATCATTTATTAATGATAGTGGTACATATTATAAATTAACATATGATTCTCTATCTAATTTCATGGATGTTGTTGCAATAAATATTAATGTAGATGATGTAGATAATTATGGTAAAGAATATACAATGCTACAATATCAAGAATTATATGCTCAATTTGTATTTGATTGCTTGCAAAATGATATAGAAGTCAATGATTATGACTTTGTTAAAAATTACCGTATTTATGCAAGATTTAAAAATCTTAATAACTGTTTAACAGATAGAATTATGATTTCTGCTAAAATTGAATGTAATTCTAAGATGGAAGCAAAAGATGAAATTATTGAAATTGATAATTCATCTGATTTAGCAAAAACAAATTATATGCATGGTGTAGGTTATGCAGATGATTATTTTGATGGTAAATCATATGTTTATACACCATATGTATATGAAAGATATTTAAGTATTTATATAAATCATTTAGATGATTCATATAATGTTTAAAAATATAACGGAAGGAGGTAAATGATTATGTATAAAAGAAAAATAATTACAGTTATCGCAAGTATAATTTTATTATTATCATTTTCAGTAACTGTTTTTGGCCTTGCCATAAATGAAGCAATAAAAGAATCACATAATATTAGCCTCTCTTCTGATTTAATAAAAATATCTTCATCTAGTAGCGGAACTTATAATAATTCAATTCCTATTACAAATGGAGCTACAATTTATGTAGATAATTATGAAAATGGTTATGATTTAATTGCAGTTTCAAGTGATAGAAGTGATGGCTTTGTTATAGCATTAAATCAAAATACTCAAAACTATACAATATCAAGTTCTGAATTTAAAAATGGTAAATCATATTATGGAATTGCAGTAATGCATCATCCATACAATAGATTTATATCTTCATCATTTGAATTAGAATTATTAAATAATGAATTTAGACATAGTGTAGTTAATGATGATTTATCAATTGGTAATATTACTGATTTATATGATGTAAATAATGATTATATTGGAGATAATAAATCATATGATTTAAATAACAAAGTATATGATTTTTATGGTAACAAAGTTGAAAGATTAATCGATATAAAAACTATTTCAAATGATGGACCTACATCATATGAAATAAATGATATATCATCTCAAATGATAGTTAACATGTCTAATTTAAGAAGAAGTGATATTTATAATTTAGATAAATCAAGAAAAACAGGGACAGTAGTTCTTGCGACAAAAAATACAGTCAATGATAATTTGTTTTATGATGCATATGGAAGAAAATTAAATCAATTATATTGCGTAATTCCTGTTTTAGATTCTTCAAATAATGTTGTTTCATATAAAAAATCAAATTATATATTTACAAAAGATGCATCAAATAACAATATACTTATAATTGATGGACTTAAACTTGATCAATCTCAAATGGAAGATACAGATACAATAGAAATTGATTTGGCAAATTGTTATTATGAAAATGGTATTATAGTTGATAATGCTTATAATTCCAAAGTATTTAAAAATATTTATTTATTAAATAATATTACGATTGATAATGAATTAAATTTAATGATGCCATGCAACTTAAATTTAATTAATAATAATATAATTTTAAATTCTAATTTAAATATAAAACATTATTATCATGGAAATTATATTATAAGTAATATGGCAGTAAATAATTTAAGTGGTAATATCTTAGATTCAAATGGTGATATAATCACTTCATCATCTGATAATAAATTATCATTTATTTGTCCAAATGCTACTTATACAAAGCCTGATGAAATATATTTAAATAATATTACTGGTAAAGATAATTTATTAAATGATGCATTAGAATTTGCTAAAGGCTTTTTCTATAATGAATCACTTGAAGATGAATTTGTTTTAGCAGAGAATTTTAATGAAAATAAGATATATTTCACAAGAAGTGGTACAGGAACAAATGATGATCCATATTTATATAATAAGAAAAATAATGTAACACAGGATAATTTTAATGAAGATATTTATTATGAAAGAAATAAATATTCAATGTTTTATGTTAATCCATTACTTCCTAAAACATTTTATGATGAAAATATTACAATATCATATAAATATGTTGATACAAATAATGATTTTGTAGTATCAAGAAATGAAAATAATCAATCAAAAGAAGTGATTATTACAGTAAGTGATGGAACAAATATTATAACTTCAACTGAAAAAATATGGATTGTTGGAACATCAAAAGAAGCAATCTTAGATTCAATTTCAAAAGAAATAGAATATGCTCTTATGATTGGATTTAAAACTACATCAACATCAAGAATGTATATTAATTATGATACACTAGATGCTTTATTAGGAAATAATAATATAAGTTTTTCATCTGAAATAGGTGTTGATGTAAGTAATGTATATCTACCTGTATTAACACCAATTGAAAATAATAATTCATATAATTTATATGCTAGAACAGGAGAAGGTAGTGAATTATCTCCTTATACATATAATAAAATTTCATCAAGTGATGCACTTGATTCAAATACAACATATTATGAAAAATATTTATTATTTGAAAGAGCAAGCTATACTTTCTCAGATAATGCATATGCAATTATTAATACAACATTAACTGATAATTCAAATGAATATAATAATATTATCTATGTTGCACTTTCATCAATTAGTGAGGCATTATATATTGATTATTTAAAACAAGAAATAGGTCAAATCTATTTTGAAAATGATGCACCATTTAAATTAAAAACTCCTGAAGATTTAGCTAAATTTGATGTTAAAGAAATTAAATATACTGCTAAGATTAAAAATGGACTTACATATGATGATGCAGATGTACTTACAATATTAGATTATGAAATTACTAATATGGGTATGTCTTCTACCCAAGATTATTATGTTTTAGTTGAAGTAACTTTAAATGATGGAAGTACTACTGAATTTTATACAGATAAATTACTTGCATCATCAACATCAGGTGGTGGAGATGGTGAAAATGATTATCAATCTTCATTATTTGATAAAGAATTTAGTGATATGTCAATATTTATTGGCTTAAGTAATGATTTTGAACTTGAAGGAATTTTCTATTATCTTGAAATTGTTAATCCAAATTCAAATATATATGATTCATATTTAGGCTTATATCATAAGATATTTCCTACAAGTGTAGCAAATGCTAAATCTATAGTATCTGAAACTGGTACATATTATTATTTAAATGATGATTTAACGCTAACTGAAATTACATCAGTAAATCAAGTTGTTGATACATCTCCTATTTATACAGCACCAAAAGAAACAGATAATCTAGAAAATTATCATATGGTATTCCTGACAAATAGTGATAATATACCTAAAACTTCAACTACAATTAATGTTAAAGCTTATATAAGTGATAATGTTAATATGTATAATGGTGCTCTTTTAAAAGAAAAAGCAGGCGATGGTACAATTAATTTATATGAAGGTCTATATGATTATAATAAAAACCCAATTAATGAATTAACTAATGGTAAAGAAAAATATCTTATTTATTATGATAATGAAAAAAATGTTACATCAGTTAAACATATAACATCTTTAGGCAATGAAGAAGATATATCAAATGGCCAAAAAGTAGATATATCTGGTTATTATTGTAATGGATATATCTATAATCAGATAAATACTGGTCAAAAAATCTATATTGGAAATGGTATTTATTCAAATAAAGATATATCTTTAGGAACTAAGGAAACATCTTATAATCATGGTATATTAACATTTGAATTAACATATAATGAATATGGAACTGATGCATATTTAAATGATGGATATGTATCAATTACAACAACAGCTGATTTTTCAAGCAATGAATTATTCTATGATAAAAATAAAGAAAAAATAAATTCTAGCTCATATAATTTAAATAATGGTTTATATGATATAGAGGGAAATCCTATAAAAAATGTTATGCTTTCTGATTCAAGCTTCTCATTTGTATATGATGATGAAAAGAATTGCAGCGGTGTTACAGTAAATTATACAGTTGCTGATAACACATTATCAGGTAAATTTCAAAGAACATTAAATCAACAAACAACATTCTATGGGATTCTTGGTGGTGAAGCAGGTGATTTAAAAACAATTTATGTACAAAATTATACATTCACTGTTCCAGGAGTTTACCGTTCATATGATTTTAATACTAGAATTAATGATGCAACAATGACTGTATCAGGTGAGTCAGTAGATAGAAATTATGCAATAAATGTTGATAAAGATGGCCAATTTTTACCTACAGGAGAAGAACTTATATCATATAATTCATCTAAAACTGATGGATATCCTGAAGTATATGATCTATATAAGGCACTAATGGATACATATGGCCAATATAATGGCGTAAATGAGGCAAGAGGATATAAAGAAATAAATGGTGATAAATATTTCTTGTTAGTGTCAGATTTAGATAATGCAGAAGTACTTGCAAAATATGATGATTCAGGTAATTTCATTTTAGATTCAGAAGGCAATTATATTAATCTTGATTGTAATATGCAATCTATAGATTTGACAAGAATAATGAAATTATTACCTAATATTAAATATATATATGTATCAAATGCGGCTTTTGCAAGACATACACATATATATTCAGTAAAAGACGATAATAATAATTATGTAGATGATAAAATAATAGAATTATCACTTGAACATATTATTGGTGAAAATGATACTAAGAGTGGTTTTGGATCAGAACCTTCATTTGATAGATATACAAATCTTGAAAAATTAATTATTAAAAATTCAAATGTTGAATTAATATATGATATTTATAGAAGACTTAAATATCTAGATTTATCAAATGATGATACAAATTTAACACCTAACAAATTAACAGATATTAGTTTTATTTTAACAGGTGTTAATTTAGAATATATTAATTTAAGTAATAATAATATTTCATCATTTGAACATTTAAGGAAATTTAGAAAGCTTAATAGCTTATATATTACTGGAAATAATATTAATACTAAAGCAATACTTAATGATACAACTATTTATCCATATGGTACGCCAAGAATATCAAATAATATATTATATGGGCAAATAAATATTCCAACATTAATTGATGTATTAGAAAAGAATCCTAATTTAGTAAATACTGACTTTAAAGAATTCTTATATAATGAATTATATGATGGTGAAAATGATTATTTATATGCAGCATATACAATAAATGCAATAAGCTATTTAACATTATATAATAATGGCTTAGAACTGGATTTATCACTTATTGATAAAGCATCATATGTATCTAATGTATATGTATCAAAAGATACTACGACAGATAAGAATTATAGTTTGCTTACTTCAAATGAATCAACACAATATTCATATCCAAGTGGTTATTTTAAAACAACTGATACTGAATTTATTTATGCGATAATTAGTGTAACTAAAGGAAGTTATACAATTTATCGAGAAATATATTATAAAACTAGCTAATTATTTTAAAATCTATACGAAAGGAGGCTAAGGCACATGAAACATTTAAGATATCATATAGCATTATCTATTGCTCTTCTTGTTTTATTAATCACTTTAGGTGTTAGTTATGCATGGTATGTTAATGGAAAATTAAGTTATTCACCAATAATTCAAAGTGAAGATATTGAAGGAATAAATCTATATTTATATCGTGGAAATGATTATGATTTTAATGGTTCCTTAGACTCTAGAAATATAGATGAGGATTATGATTTAAATGATGCAAATGTGATTAGTCAATTAAATAAAGATTTGAATAAAATATTCTTTTCTATTGAAGATATAAACGATAGAATTACTGGTATTATGGATAATAATATCGCAACATATCGTCTAAGAATAGTAAATGATACAGACAAAGAATATTATATTAATCCTTATTTTATTTTTAAAACTGAAGGAACTATTAGTATTTATAATAGTATCTTATTTAGATTAAGAGATATTAATATTTATAATCATACATTCTTAGATAAAGATAGTAATTTTATTGATTATATTGGTGGTGAAAACCATTTTACTACAACAACAGAAAATGAAATTACTACAGGTTCTTTTTATGAAATCAAAATAGGAACTAATGAAGGGGAATATAATGGATTATATGATACATATGGTAATCCAATAAAATTAATAACAAATGGATATACATATTATCGATTAACATATGATGAAAATAATGTATTTACTGGCATTTATGAAAATGATAATGCTGAAATTTTTGATGGTAAAATTAACTTATCTGAATTCTATAATGCTACATTATATTATGCAGATGGAAGTGATGTTTCATCATATTCATATGGTATGGAAAGTGTATATGATACTAAATATGTAGATTCTGATTATTTATATAGAATGGAATATAATTATATCAATCAAGGCTCAAGAAGTTTCAAAATTAATGATATTGGTGAAAATATAACATATGATACTAATTTATATTATCCATCAAATAGATATGATTTAAATACGAATTTATCATTGCTAATGTATAATGAAAAAATTAGAACAAATGAAATTATAATTGATTCATTTAGTGAATATTATATAGATTATCATTTTGTTGTTGATTCTAATTTAAGTAGCTTAAATTCAGCAATTGCGTTATTTGCACAAGCACATAATATTGATACACAAGAATTAAAAACTAAAGATCTAGCTTCATGTAATGATTTTGAAATAGCATACAAGAATATGTCTAATAAAATATCAGAAATGATTCAATATTCTGAAATTAAACAACCTAATTTCAAAATAGAGCATTTTTGTTTCGATATGATTTTAATTAATAATCATTCTAGTTATGTTAAGAAGCGTGGAAGGATTGGTGATAACTCATGAAATTTAGGTTATTCAATTTGATCCTTGCAACCACTATGTCAGTTTTATGTTTAGGCTTATTAATATTTGTTGCATATTCTTGGTATGTTAATTCAAATAATGTTAATGCTACTAATATTAATTTTTCATCTAAAGATGGAGGAGATACAGGCTATACAGTTACTATTGTAGGTACTGATGGAAGAATAATATCTGCACCATTATTACCAGATGAAATAACTATGCTTGAGGTTAGCTTAGATGATACATCAGAAAGAGAAATTGAAGTATCACTTACACCAAAATTAGAATATAAAGAAGTAGTAAGAGATACTAATAATCTAATTACAAAAATAAAAACAGTAACTGATGATCCAAATGGTATATTAGATAGTATTACAAAAATTACAGATATTGATAAATATTATTTAGTTGATGAATATTATACTTATACAACTAATGATAATGTAATTACATTAGGTGATAAAGCATATAATTTGACTGATGCAGAAAAACAAGAAATATTTACAAGTTTTTATGAGAAATATAATTATTCATTAATAACTAAAATTAAATATTTTATAGCTGATGAAATTTATCCATCAACAGAATATAAAACAGCTTTAATTGATAAAATCAATACTGATTTCATCAATTTAAAAGATGGATTAAAATTTAGTATAAACATCAATACACCAAATCAAAATAATAGTGGATATGTAGGTAAAAAATATATTTATTTTTATTTTGATCCAACTGATGAAATATTCCCATATGGACTTAATTCGACAGATACAGGTTATAATTCAAATCTTATCAATTATTGTTTTTATGGACAAAATCCATATTTTTATCAAACTATAAAATTTGAAGTCTTGACTACTTCAAACTAAAAGGACAGTAAATTATTATGAAAACAGGCACAAAAAGATTAATAATTTTAATAATAGTATCAATATTAGCTGTTGCAGCAATCGCTACTGCATCAGTTCTTTTAGTTTTGAATTTAAGTCCTAAAAAATATAAAATAAATTTTTATAATCAAACTGAAAATCCTGCACTTATCACAACAATAGAAATTGAAAAAGATAAAGATGTTACATTTGATTATGTAACATATGGTATTCCTACAAAAGAAACTGACGGAGATTATAATTATTCATTTAAAGGTTGGTTAAATGATAATAATGAATATTTAAAAGATGATGCTTTACCTAAAGCAACATCTAATACAAATTATTATGCTATATTTGACAAAATTAAGCTTTATAATATTAATTTCTGTGATGAAGATGGAAATGTTTTAAAAACAGTTAAAACAGAACAAGGAAAAATACCATCATATGGAGATAATAACCCTACAAAATCATCTACTGAGCAATATGATTATACATTTGATAAATGGAATCCAGAATTAGTAGAAGCAACTATAGATACATCATATAAAGCAACATTCAATGCTGTTTTAAGAAAATATGTTGTTAAATTTGTTGATGAAGATGATTCATTATTCTTAGAAGAAGAATTTAATTATGGTGTTATACCTACATATAATAAAATAAATCCAACCAAAACCAATTACAAATTTGTAGGTTGGAGTTCAAATAATATTGATTATGATTTAGATGAAGATTTACCAATTGTTACATCTGCTGTAACATATAAAGCAAGATATATCATAGATATATCAACAAATTATAATACAGTAAATGTAAATTTAAAAGAAACTACAAAAGATGACGCACTTGTTGAATTTGATTTAGAATTCAAACCAAATGTTACTAAAACAGAACTTACATTTAATTTTGGAAATCAAAATTTACCAATTTATGTTAATGGCGAATTAAAAGAAAATTATGTGCCTTTAAATGGAAAATATGAAGGATATATATCTAATGATTTAAAAATATATTTAATAGAACCTATAGATATGTATATGTTAACTGGTTTTTATGATCCTTTTTCTTCACTTCTTATGCCTTCTATATTTTTTGAAAAAACCGAAGATGAAAATATTTATAAAATAGAAAATTTAAGTCTTAATTCAAAAATAGAAATAAATGTTCATAATTATACAAGAGGAATAAGATTGAATATTAAGCCTAAAGAAGATAAGGCTAATTTGATTGATGAATCATTTTTCCTTGATTTTGCAGCTACATATAATTTTTATTTAGATATTTCAACAAATGAATTATTAGTTACTTCTCCATCAACTGAAAGTGAATATTATTTAATTGGTTCATTTAATGATTTTGAAACTGAAGTAGATTATTTAATTTCAAACACTAATATAACATATTCAATTTCTAAAATATTATCTAAAGGCGATAAATTTAAAATTGCTCATGGTAAAAATAAAGAATCTTTATATGGATATTCAAATATATCAGCTGATGCAGATTTATTTGATTTTGATGATGAAGGTAATATCATTGTTAAATATGGTGCAAAATATAGCATTAGTTTCAATAAAGAAACAGAAAAAATAAGTTTTAAAACTGTTTATAATTCTGTTACAGTTGGTGAAATTGGACCTGAAAGATTTGAATTAGATAAAATTGAAACAAATTATGAATCTCAATATAAAGTTAAAATATCAGCAGAAAAAGGAACTAAATTACGTTTAATTACTAATGAACACTTTTTAGCTGATAGTCTAAAAGTAATTTTAGAAACAAATCCTGATTCATTAAATAATTTAGTTTTAGATGATGAAGGCAATATTGTATTAAGAAATGATGTTACAAATGAGAATCTATATTTAAGATTATTGATAAATGATAATAAAATAACTTATTTATTATGGCTTGATGGTTATGTTGAGCCAGAAGAAAATTTTGTTAGATATTATTTATTTTTAGATAATTCTTGGCTTTTAGATTCAAATATTAAATTATGGGCATTTGGTTCAGATGTTTGGGTTGCTTCATTTAAAGATTTAGAAAAATTAGAAAATAATAATGGAAATATATATACTTTATTATTAAATAAAGATTATCCTAAATTTAAATTAGTATGCATTGATAATGATTATGAAACATCACTTGATTGGAATAATAAAGATGAATGGCTAATCAAAGAAAGTATTGATGTTGAAATTGATTCATCAAAAGATTTATATATTTTTGATTCACTTGGTACAGATGTATTAAAAGAAAAATATGAAAAACATAATATTATATTTAGTACAAATGGTGGAAGCAAAATAGAAAATACATCAAAATATCCATTTGATGTAATTTCAAAACCAAATAATCCAACTAAATTAGGTTATGAATTTATTGGCTGGTTTACTGATGACGAATTTAATAATGAATTCGATTTTTCATCACCTATGCCATTAAAAGATATTACATTATATGCAAAATGGAATATTATAGAATATACAATAACATACAATTTAAATGGTGGTATAAATAGTGAAGATAATTTAGATTCATATAATATCGAAACACCAACATTTGAATTTAAACCTGCAACTAAATTAGGTTATGAATTTGCAGGTTGGTATGATAATGAAGAATTAACTGGCGATGCAATAACTTCATTAGAATTAGGCACAACAGGCGATATTACATTATATGCAAAATGGGATATTATAGAATATACAATAACATACAATTTAAATGGTGGTATAAATAGTG
>CAJOOI010000072.1 GCA_905236105.1 uncultured Acholeplasmatales bacterium | reverse complement strand
CCTTCTCCAAATAAGACTAAATCAGCATTATTTACATCAGCTAATTCATCAAAATTTTCATCTTTTGATGCAAAAAACAAATTTCCCCAAGTTAATACACTAGCAAGCTTAAAATTGGCTGACTTTTTATATAATTGAGCACCCATATTAATTGGAGCTACAATAAAATCTACGCTGCCATTACCAAAATATGCTGGTAATAATGTTGGTGCAAGATTTAAATTTGTTTCATAATCTTTGCCATCAAGCGCACCTGAAATTGCAATTAGTGGTGCTCCGCTTGGAGAAGCAATCTTTAATTTATAATCATCAACTGTAGTAGTTTGTAGATTATTGTTGTTTTTACAACTAACAAATATTAAAGAAATTAAAAATAAAAATAAAAAAGATAATTTTTTCATGTATATCACGACCTCACGTTGCATATTATACTACAAAATAAACAAAAAGTGTAATAATTCTTACAAAAAATTAAAATATTTTTTTCTTAGTTTTTTTGTGCTAGAATATATTAAGAAATTTGGTGATATTATGGTTGCGAAAAATAATGAAATAATTAAAGATTTTAAAAACATAATAAAAAATATAAATAAATATAAAGATTTAACAGTTTCAGATGATCTACAAGTATTAAAAATCGCACTTGATTTTAATCTTGAAATCAAAAAATTATTTTATGTGAATGATATTTCATATCAAGAAAACACAAAAAATTTATTAGAAAATTTAAAAACTAAAGCACTTGATGTATATGAAATATCTTCAAAAACTTATGAATCTTTAAAATTAAAAGAAAATCATGCAGGTATTATTGCATTAATTAAAATGCCAAATTATAATTTAGATTATTTTAAAAAATTAGATTACGTTATAGTTTTAGATAAACTAGAAATTCCAGGTAATTTAGGTACTATTTATAGAACATGTGATTCTATTAATGTAAAAGGAATAATTTTAGTAGATGAAGTAACGAAATTAAATAATATAAATACTACATCATCTTCAAGGGGGTGTAATTTAATTATTCCAACTATTAGTTTAAGTTATGATGAAGCTTTAAATTTTTTATTAAATAATGGTTACAATATATATTTAGGTGAACCTATATTAGGTAAAAATTATCAAGAATATGATTATAATGAAAAAGTTGCTTTAGTGATGGGAAATGAAAGATTTGGCATAAATCAAGATTGGTATAATCATCAACATAAAGCAGTTTATATTCCAATGGAAGGTAATCAAAATAGCTTAAATGTAGCAATTGCTACATCAATTATCGCATATGAAATATATATGAAAAAAAGAAAATACTAATATTTAATCCATTTTTATGTAATGTAAAGATGGATTTTTTTACGAAAAAATTGGTAATCCAAATTAGATTACCAATCATTTATTAATTATTTTGTTGTTTTTTGTTTTTAATATAATTAATTAAAACAGATAATTCATGTACAAGAAGTGGTAATATTGAAATTGCTGCCGTAATTAACCATTCTTTAATTGATAGATTTGCAGTTGAAAATACTTTTGATACACCAGGTACTTCGATAACGAATAATTGTAATAAAATACCTAATCCAAAAGAAATCCATAGCATATAATTTTTTTCTTTAAAAATATGTACAAATGAATGTTTTATATCTGTCATACCTAGCATATGGAACAATTCACCAAATGCTAAAGTAGTAAATGCCATTGTTCTTGCTTGATTTAGCATATCTACATTTTCAGTATAGAATGCTTTTACATTTGCTATACCAAAAACACCATTTAACCATGCACATGAGAAATATGCAATAATAACACCTATTGTTATTATAGCTCCATATCCAAATGTTATTAGGGCTCCACCTTTAGCAAAGATGCCTTCATTTGGATCTCTTGGCTTTTCATTCATTACGCCTTTATCCTTAGGTTGCATACCTAAAGCAATTGCAGGAAGTGAGTCTGTAATTAAGTTTACCCATAATAAATGAATAGCAATTAATGGTGCAGGAAGACCAATTAATATTAATATGAACATAGCTAATACTTCTGCTATATTTGAACTTAATAAGAATAAAACTGTTTTCTTGATATTAGCATAGATACCTCTACCTTCTTCAACTGCTTTTTCAATTGAAGAGAAATTATCATCAGTTAATACCATATCTGCTGCATCTTTAGCTACATCTGTACCTGTAATTCCCATAGCTATACCGATATTTGCAACTTTTAATGATGGAGCATCATTTACTCCGTCACCAGTCATTGCACAAATATTGCCTAATGATTCAAAGGCTGATACAATTTGAACTTTATTTTCTGGAGAAACTCTAGCAAATACTCTTGCTGTTTTACATACTTCTTTTAATTCATCTATGCTTAAATTGTCTATTTCTTTACCAGTATAACAATTTCTTATATCATCAACGATACCTAATTCTTTTGCTACTGCAAAGGCTGTATCTTTATGATCTCCTGTAATCATTACAGTTGTAATACCTGCATTTTTAAGAACTTCTACTGCACCTTTAGCTTCTTTTCTAGGTGGGTCAATCATTGCAACTAAACCAATGAAGCATAAATCTTCTTCAGTAATTTTATCATTATTTGATTGTGCAACAGCAAGCACTCTTAATGCTTTTCCTGCAAAATGTGTATTAGCTTCATTAATTTTATCTATATCTTCTTTATTTATTGCTCTTTCTTGACCATTGATTAAAATAGTTTTACATCTTGAAATAATTGAATCTAAAGCACCTTTAGTATAGATAACAGCTTTATTATCACCTAAATCATGCTTAGTAGACATCATTTTTCTTACTGAATCAAAAGGAAGTTCATCAACTCTTTTGTATTTTTCTTCTAATATATTTTTTGTAAGACCAAATTTATTTGCCATTACTACTAATGCAACTTCAGTAGGATCCCCAAATTCTCCTTCTTCATTTGCATTAGCATTTGAACATAATGACATAGAAGAGGCAAGTAATTTTAAATCATCATTTTTTGAATCTAAATTGAATTCTTCTTCATCATGAATTTCATGATTTATATAAGCTTTTAATACAGTCATCTTGTTTTGAGTAAGAGTACCAGTTTTATCACTACATACAACAGATACTGCACCTAGTGTTTCAACTGAAGGTAATTTTCTTACAATGGTATTTGCTTTAACCATTCTTTGTACACCAATTGATAAGACAATTGTAACTACTGCTGCAAGTCCTTCAGGAACTGCTGCAACGGCAAGAGAAATTGAACTTAATACTGCTTCTATATAAGCCTCAATTTGGCTACCTTTTCCATCAATAAAGATCCAAATAATATCTACAATTAAAACTAATACGACGATAATTAGTGTTAATATTCCTAAAAATTTAGATAATTTTGCTAATACTTTTTGAAGTGGAGTTGGTTCTGTTTCTTGTTCATCTAATACTTTAGCAATTCTACCAATTTCAGTATTCATGCCAGTATTAACAACAACACCACATCCTCTACCATAGCTTACTGTAGTTGATTGATATGCTAAATTTATTCTATCTCCAATTGATACTTCATTAGTTATTGTAAAATCAGCATTTTTTTCAACTGGTACAGATTCACCAGTTAAACTTGATTCATTTATTTTTAAATTTACTGCCTCAAGTAATCTTAAATCAGCACCTATTGTATCGCCTTCTTCAATATAAACGATATCACCTGGTACTAATTCACTTGCTTTAATTCTTATTTTTTTGCCATCTCTTATTATTGTTGAAGATGGGGATGACATTTTCTTTAAAGCTTCAAGTGAAGTTTCTGCTTTAATTTCTTGGACACTACCAATTACTGCATTAATGATAATAACTGCTAAAATAATTATTACATCAGGCCAGTCACCTGTTGATACAAAGCTGAATGACTCACCTTGTTTTACAGTTTTTATTGTTTCATAAATTGATACTCCAATTGTAACAAATATTGCTGCAAATAAAACAAAAATAAGTGGATCATTTAATTGTGATAAGAAGATTCTAATAAAACTTTTCTTGTCTTTTTCTTTAAGCTCATTTTTTCCATATTTTTCTAAACGAGCTTTTGCTTCTTTTTCACTTAATCCTTCTTCTTTTGTTACCGAAAATTCTTCTAAAACCTGTTCTTGGGTATAAGTTTCATAACTCCCTTTTGTCATAAATCCTCCTTAAAAAATAAAAAATCCGTTTTTACTAAATATCAATTGCATAGTAAAAACTATGCTTAAGTCTTGATATTTAATGTAACTCCGGATTTAAAAATCGTCTTGACGAAGATACAACCATTTGGTCATCTACTCCCTTAAGTAATTTAATTTTAAAATATAAGCATCTTTTTGTCAAATATTTTCTACGAAAATAAAGACAAATTTAAGAAGTTGTGTTATACTTTTTAAGAAAGAAGTTGATTTTATGGAATTAGATATGAATCGTATCCCAAAACATGTCGCAATAATATTAGATGGAAATGGTAGATGGGCTAAAAAAAATCATAAATTTAGAGCTCAAGGACATGTTCATGGGGCTTTTAATTTAAGAGATGTTGCTAAATATGCGAATGAAATTGGCGTTAAATATTTAACTGTATATTGTTTTTCAACAGAAAATTGGAAAAGACCAGAAAAAGAAGTTAATTTCTTAATGAAAATGCCACCTAGATATTTTGAAAAATATTGGAATCAAATTGTTATAAATTCTAATATAAGATACAAAGTGATAGGAAGAAGAGATAGAATTCCAGCTAAATTGCTTGAAACAATTGAAAGACTTGAAGATGCAACAAAAAATAAAACTGGTATGGTTTTAACTTTATGTGTTGATTATGGATCTCAAGATGAAATTGTATCAGCAATAAAAAATATAGCAATATTATATAAAGAAAATAAAATTAATTTAGATGATATTACACCAAATTTAGTTGATGATAATTTATTTACTAAAGGTTATCCTAAATTAGATTTATTAATAAGAACAAGTGGAGAATGTCGTATTTCTAATTATTTATTATGGCAGCTTGCTTATTCTGAATTATATTTTACTGATACATTTTTTCCTGATTTCACACCGGATAAATTTAAAGAGGCTTTAATAGACTTCCAAAATAGGAATAGGCGCTTTGGTGGTTTAGATGAAAATAAATAAAATTGAACCACAAGGATTTTGCGGTGGTGTAAAAAGAGCTATAAATATAGTTAATGAAATATTAAGCGATGATAAAATTAAAGAGCCTATTTATATGTTAGGCTCTTTAATTCACAATAAATTCATAACAGATGAATTTAAGGAAAAAGGTATCATTATTTTAGATGATAAATTAACAAAAGAACAAATGCTTGAAAAAATAGATTATGGTACTATTATTATTTCAGCACATGGTGTAGCTCCTAAAATAAAAAAAATAGCTTTAGATAAAGGCTTAAATATAGTTGATACAACATGCCCATATGTGGAATTGATACATAAAAATATAATTTCTGCAATTAATAATAAAAAAGATGTCATCTATATTGGTAGTAAAGGGCACCCTGAAGCAATTGGTGTTTTAGGAATTGATGAAAAAATTAATTTAATTACTTCTTTAGGTGATTTAAAGAATTTAAAATTAAAATCAACAGCTCCTTATGTTACAAATCAAACTACTCTTTCAATTTATGATATTGATGAATTTTATAATGAAATTAAAGAAAAATATCCAAATGCTATAATAGATAATAAAATATGTATGGCTACAACAAAGAGGCAAGAAGCTATATATAATCAAGAAAAAGTTGATTTATGCATAATAGTTGGAGATGAAAAATCATCTAATACTAAAAAATTGAAAGATGCAGCAATTAAATGTGGAATTAATACTATTTTAGTTTCTTCATTAGATGAAATTAAAAAAAGCTCCTTAGATTTTAAAAATCTAAAAAGCATTTCAATTTCAAGTGGTGCATCTACTCCAGGTTATTTAGTAGATGAAATAATAGATTATTTAAAAAGATGCTAATTTAGGCATCTTTTTTTAATAAATTTAATAAGTCATTATCGCCAAAGCCATAATGATTTCTTATATCATTCATTTTACCATGAGTAATTTTAGTATTTGGTTCAAATGAATGCTTTATGACTTTAGAATTATAATTATGCTTTTCTTTAAATTCTAATATATTATGATATAAAGTACCATTTGAAACAACTTGTTCTAAGACAATTATATCAATATTTTCTTTAAATAATTCATCAAGCATTTTTAAATCCATTGGCTTTATAATTCTTGCATTAACTATTTTAATATCTAAATTATTATCTTTGATAATTTGTAATGATTTAATTAAATCATCACCATAGCTAATAAGAATTTTATCTTTTCCTTGATTTATAATTTCCCAAGACATATCACAAATGTATGAATAATCATAATTTTCTTTTTTAACATATAATCTTGGATATCTTATTACAAATGGATGATTTTGTTTGAATGCTAAATTAAATAAACCAATTGCTTCTTGCATATCTTTAGGCATTGTTATTATTATATTAGGCATTAATGAAAACATAGCAACATCATAAATTCCTTGATGAGTTACGCCATCTTCACCAACAATTCCAGCTCTATCGATACCTATGATTACTTTTAAATCACTTCTTGCAATATCATTTAAGAATTCATCATATGCTCTTTGAGCGAATGTAGAATACATAAGTAATACCACATCTTTTTTATTTGTTGCAATACCTGCACTCATGATTGCGGCATGTTCTTCTGCAATTCCTACATCAAATAAATCATTTGGATATAATTCAGCAAAATCATCAAGTGATGATCCACTCTTCATGGCTGGAGTTATAACAAAAAATGGTTGGTTTTTTCTTTTTTCAATCAAATAATTTGCAACACCACTACTATAACTTATTTCACCAATATGAGGGTTTAGTGGTTTTCCTGTTTCAATATTAAATGGTGGAACACCATGAAATGTACCTGATTTATCTTCTTCTGCTGGTTTATAACCTAAACCTTTAATTGTTAATAGGTGTGATATAACAGGTTGCTTATTTTGTTTAATTCTTTTAAATAATTTGATTAATGGTTCTATTCTATTACCATAATATGGGCCATAATAATCAAATCCCATATCTTCAAAAATATTATCTTGTTGAATAAAACCTTTGATACTTCTTTTTACTTGATGTGAAAATTTAACTAAAAAATTAGGGAAAATCTTTTGCATAAATGATTTAGATTTTCTAACTGCTTTAGTACTTCTTAATCTAGAAAATGTATTAGATAGGGAGCCTACGCTTTTTGAAATACCCATTTTATTATCATTTAAAATAATAATAGCATTCATTTTTTTATATTGACCTAAGAAATTTAGGCCTTCAAATGCTACTCCATTTGATATGGATGAATCCCCTATAACAACAATTGGTCTTTTATCAGAATTGGCAATAAGTAGACCACAGGCTGCAGAAATTGATGTAGATGAATGACCTGATTCCCAAATATCATATTTTGATTCTTCTCTAGATATGTAGCCACTTATTCCACCATATTGTCTTAAATTATCAAAATCCTTTGCTCTACCAGTTAATATTTTATGAACATATGATTGATGACCAACATCAAATAAAAATTCATATTCCTCAGTATTAAAAACATAATAAAGTGCTAAAGTTATTTCAACTATCCCTAAATTACTACTTAAATGACCGCCAGTTTTAGAAATGTGCTCAATTAAAAATTGCCTTATTTCTACGGCAAGCTGTTGTAATTCTTTTATTGTTAGATTTTTTAAAAATGAAGGATCTTTTATTGCATATAAATCAAACATAAAAACTCCTAATTTATCTTAAATCGAATTATTTTTAAATCGATTAATATTCTAATTAATATTTGGGATACTAAAATTACGCCATTTATGATTGCAAAATTTTCATATTGAACAAGTCCATATCTATCAAAATAAAAATAAGAAATAAAAAATACAATTCCTAAACTAAATAATAAAAAACAAATTGGATAACTCAAATATACACCTGTTGTAAATTCATTTTGATATGAAAAAAAGATAGACTCTTTATATTTTAAATTATTATCTTCTAACAATTTATCATATATTTTTCTTTCTAATTTGTTTTTAGGTAAATTAATATCATCACCTAAAATATCAATTATTTCTTTTGTTGTATTGTTGTTATATAAAAAATTATAAGATAATTCAAATTGATGATTAGATATTTTTTCTATATCACCTATTTTATTATTTTTTACATGCTCATGTATAATAAAATAAAGTCCTATTAAAAAAAGACCCCATGAAACAAAAAATAAAACAGTAAATAAGATGTTTAAACCACCAACTGTAAAATTTATTAAGATGTTAAATATGATAAAAAACACGAGCATACATGCCGTAAAAATATAATCTTTTTTCATTTTTCCTACTAAATTATACTACATTTATAATTTTATAACAATTAAAATTAAATAGAATAGGGTTAAACGTTTTTATTTGATGTTATTTATTAAAAAAACATGAAAAATGTGCTAAAATATAGAAAATTAAAAGGAGGATATTCGTGTGAAAGTTGTTGGAATAGTTGTTGAATATAATCCGCTACATAATGGCCATTTATTACATCTAGAAAAAATAAAACAAGAAGCTAATCCAGATTTAATAATAGCAGTTATGTCTTCTTCTTTTACATCTCGTGGTGATTTATCAATTTTTGATAAATTTGAAAAAACTAAACAAGCATTAATGGCTGGAATAGATTTAGTAATTGAGCTTCCATTAATTTATACATTACAAAGAGCAGATATTTTTGCTAAAAACGCAATTGATATCTTAAATTTAGTAGGTGTAGATGAAATATGGATTGGTAGTGAAGAAAATAATATAGAATTATATAAAGAAGCATTCAAAAAATATAAAGGTGGATTTGATTTATCTGGTGGTAAATCTTTAAAATCTGCATCTATAGATTTACTTCCTTTCGCAAGCAATGATCTTTTAGGCTTCTTTTATTATAAAAGAATCATTGATATGAATTATGATATAAAATTATATACAATTAAAAGAGAAATAACTAATTTCTTAGATTTAGTTTTACATAATGAATTTATTGCATCTTCTAATGCAATTAGAAATAATATTTCAATGATTGATGATTATACACCTTCATTTGTTTCACAAGATAAAAAAAATATTTTATCTGAAGATAATTTATATAAATATGTTAAATATAAAATTATTTCAACTAGTGAAGATGAACT
>CAJOOI010000071.1 GCA_905236105.1 uncultured Acholeplasmatales bacterium | reverse complement strand
TCGCATTTAATGAACCAGGTACACCATTTGATTCATTAACACATGTTGCTGAACTTACAGAAAGCACAATTAAAGATAATTCAAGATTATTTAATGATATTTCTGAAGTTCCAACAAAAGCCGTTACAATGGGCTTAAAGAGCATTATGAATGCTAAAAAGATTGTCTTAATCGCAACAGGTAAAAATAAAGCTCAAGCAATTTATAATCTTCTTAAAGGTCCTATGACTGAAGAAGTACCATGCTCAATCTTACAAAAACATCCAGATTGTACAATCTATGTTGATGAAGATGCATATAGCTTAGTTAAATAATAATTTAGATAACTGTAATAATTAAATTTTTAAGTTTAATTGTTACAGTTTTTTTTGCTTAATTTTATGTGATACAAAAAGAGTGATGCGTTAATATTGCTTGAATAGATAGATAAAATGTTATAAAATTATATTAAATTTATTGTGAAATTAGGTGACATTAATTGAACTATATTAATAATAAAAAAATTAATGGTAAAATATTTGAGATTTTAGTTAAAGCAGGAGCTTTAAATTTAAAAAAGAATGTAGAAATAGTTAATGATTTAAATGTTTTTCCCATCCCTGATGGTGATACTGGTTTAAATATGAGTAGAACCATTAATGGTGGTTTAGAAGAAATGGGAAAGGTTACATCTGAATCTTTAAAAGATAAAGTAAAAGCTTTTTCAAGAGGTATGCTAATTAATGCTAGAGGTAATTCAGGTGTTATTTTATCTCAATTAGCTCATGGTGCTGCAAAAGTATTAAAAAATTATGAAGAAGCAGACATTAAAGTTATTATAGAAGCATTACTTGAGGCAGTAAATACTGCATATGAAGCTGTAAAAAAGCCAGTAGAAGGTACAATACTTACTGTTTCAAGAGAATCATATACAAAAGTTAGTGAAGAAATAAATGATGAAATGACTCTTTCGATTCTTTCAAAAAAAATCATTGAATATATGCGTAAATCATTAGAAAATACTCCAAATCTTTTACCAGTATTAAAAGAAGCTGGTGTTATAGATAGTGGTGGTGCTGGTTTATTATTTATTCATGAAGGAATTGAAAATGCTATAAATGGTTTATTTGAAGAAGATATAACATCTGATGATAATAAGCCTATAGATGATGATATAGATTTTTCTAAATTTAATGAAAATAGTGAATTGAATTTTGGCTATTGCACAGAAGTATTATTACAATTACAAACAAAAAAGATTGATGTAAATAATTTTGATGTTAATAAGATAATTTCGTATTTAGAAACATTTGGAGATTCAATTGTTTCATTTAAAACAGGAAGTGTTGTAAAAATACATGTTCATACAACTACTCCTCAAAAAGTTTTAGATTATTGCCAACAATTTGGTGAATTTTTAAAAATCAAAATTGAAAATATGGATTTACAGCATAATGAAATTATAGCTAAAAATGATAATAATGCTAAACCATTACCAACAGTAAAAAGAGCTAGAAAAAAATATGGTATTTTAGTTATCGCAACAGGTAATGGAATAAAAGAGGCATTAAAAGAATTTGGTGCTGATATCATCATTGATGGTGGTGCTGGTGCTAATGTATCTACTAAAGATTTTTTAGATGCATTTGAAAAAATTAATGCAGATAATATTTTTATATTGCCAAATGATTCAAATTTAGTTATGGCTGCAGAACTTGCTAAAGGTTATTATCCTGAATCTAAAATTTTCGTTTTGAAAAGTAAAAATTTAGGTGAGGTTTATACTGCAATTTCATCAGCTGATTTAGATGTTGATGATCCAAATGCTATTTATGAAAGTATTAATGAAGCAATTGAAAATTCAACAACTGCGATGATTTCAAAATCAATAAGAGATACTAAATTAAACGGTATTGATATTCAAAAAGATGGTTATATTGGTTTTGATAATGATAAAATTTTAGCTTCAGATATGTCTAAATTAGAAGTATTTAAAAAATTATGTAACATTCTTGATTTGAAAAATAAAGAATTTGTAACTATCTTTTATGGAAAAGATATGAAGCAAAATGAAAAAGAAGAAATAGAAGCATTTGTTTCAAAAGAATTTAAAAATATCGAATTATATTCGCTTGATGGTAATCAAGATGCATATGATGCAGTTTTAATAGTCGAATAGGAGGAAAATATGAAAGACTATGCTATTGTAGTAGATAATTGTTCAAATTTAACAAAGGAAAAAAGAAAGCCATACGGTATTGAAATTGTGTATATGCATTTCTTTATTGATGAAAAAATGTATGATGCTTCCCCTGATTTTGATGTTGTATCATTAAAAGAATTTAACGACACAATGCGTAATGGCAAAAGAATTACAACATCTCAAGCAACAGCTTCTCAATTTGAAGAAGTTTTTGAACGTCTTATCAAAGAAGGCAAAGATATTTTATATTTAGGTTGTTCTTCAAAGCTTTCAGCTTCTGTTAAAGAAGGTGAAGTTGCAAAAGATAACATGCTAAAAAAATATCCAGATGCCAAAATTGAAGTAATAGATTCATACACTTCTTGTTATGCATTAGGTATGTTAGTTTTAGATGCAGCTAAAAGAAGGGATGCTGGTATGTCACTTGAAGATAATGTTGCCAAAGTTATAGAAGATAGATATTGCTATAATTATCTTGCAAGTCCAGAAAAACTTACATATTTAAAACAAGCTGGTCGTGTTTCAGCTCCAAGTGCCTTCTTTGGTGGAATTTTAGGAATTAAGCCAATCATTGTAAATTCTAAAATTGGTGAAAATGTTGGTGTTGAAAAAGTAAAAGGTAGAAAAAATGCTTATTTAAGAATTTGCGAATTATTTAAAGAACAAGCAAATTTAAAAGAACATAATTTAGTTTATATTGGACATGCAGATTGTCTTGAGGATGCTAAAGAATTAGCTCAAGTATTAAAAGATAACAATAAAGATTTAGATTTTGAAGTTGAATTTGGTGCTTTTGAACCATGTGTTGGTGCTTCAGTTGGACCTGGTACACTTGCAGTAAATTTCTTTACAAAGCCTGAATTTAGAGATAAATGGGAAGGAACAAGATAATATGCGTAAATACACAATTGTTTGTGACGGAAATTCTAATTTATCTTTAGAAGACAGAAATAAATATGGAATTAAGATGGTCTGTGCCAAATTTGAATTAGATGGCAAATTATATGAAGCTTCTCCTGATTATAAAGATATGTCAGTAAAAGAATTTTATGACCAAATCAGAAATGGTAAAAGAATTACTACATCAAAAGTTAATCCATCTGAATTTGAAGAATTATTTGAAAAAATAGTTAATGATGGGGAAGATGTTTTATATATTGCTTGTGCTGAAAAGCTTTCTGCAAGCTATTCTTCAAGCTTAATTGCCAAAGATAATATTTTAAAAAATCATCCTGATGCAAATATAGAATGTGTTAATTCACATAATGCTACATATGCTTTAGGTATGATGATTTTAGATGCAGCAAAAAGAAGAGATGATGGGATGTCTTTAATTGACAATGTAAATTGGATTAAAGCACATGATCAAGAATATAATCAAATTGGTACAGTTGGCGAATTAGTATATTTAAAAAGAGCTGGTCGTGTTTCAGCACCAAGTGCTTTTTTTGGTGGGCTTTTAGGTATTAAACCTATTATCGTTAGTGATAAAGAAGGTGGAAATGCCGCAGTAGAAAAAATGAAAGGCAAGAAAAAAGCCTTCCTTCATATGGCTGAAGTAGTTAAACAATATATAAATACTAAAGATCATAAAATTGTTTATATGAATCATGCTGATTGTATTGAAGATGCAACTGAATTTGCAAATTTAATATTAGAAAAAGTTAATGATCCAGAATTAAAAGTTGAATATCATATAATAGAACCAGCCATAGGTGCATCAGTTGGACCAGGCACATTAATATTTAATTTTTATGCAAGTAGTAAATTAAGAGAAGATTTTAATAAATAATAAACATAAAGACCATATCCGATTTTAAGATATGGTCTTTATGTTTATTCAAAATTATACATTTGGTTTTTCTTCTTTTTTCTTATTGCTAAAATATCTGGTAATATAGATATAAATAATAATAAATAGATTGCATAAAAATATGGATTAATATAAATATTTGATTCATATATTCCTAAAAATATAGTATTTGTTAAAATACCTATTATAAATATAAATGTAAATATTAATCTTAAATATTCATTTTTAAAAATAAAAGATTTAATTATATAAACTAAAGAAAATACAATAATAGTTATTAAAAAATAATAATTTTTAGATATTACAAAAGATAGTGGAGAAGCATATACATCCTCATCATTTATTTTAGTTTGAATCATCGGGTATGCAAAAAATGAAACAATAAATAAAATACCAATAAATGATGAAAATAAAATATAAGTTGTACCATATGCAATATGATATTTTATTTCTAGATGATTAAATTTTAATTTAGTCATTAAGGCTTCATTCTTATTAATTGAAAAAATAAAAGGTATGCCTAATAAAAATAAAACTACAGCTTCACCTAATCCAACTGTTAATACATTTAGCCAAAACATTTCTGGTGCCCAAAGCTCAAATGCTAAACCAAGTTCAATTGGAACAATAAACATATTTGATATAACAGGAAAAATAGCGCCAATATAGATTTTTTTTACAAATAACATAGGAATTAATGCTAAAGCTGTTGCCAAAGTACCAAATACCATATCATACCAACCTAAAGCTGACGGAATATTTGAAATAAATGTTGCTAAAACTAGTGGAAAATAAAATTTCTTATTAAAAAATATCAATAATACTAAAATCTCACTAATTCTAAATTGAATCCCTTCATAGCTCATAGGTGCAAAGATATATGTAACTACTACATATAAGGCAATGATTATAGCCGATTCAGTAATAAATTTTAAATCGATTCTTTTCATTTTTAAATTCCACTTTCTTTCTTGCTTGAAAACTAGTCCATTATAGCATAAAATATAGATGAAGGTATATTATTTCATAGAAATATGAAATATTTCTTGAAATTATAGCTTCTTTTAGTTATAATAACAAGGAACTTTTCAAAAAGGAGGTTTAATTTATGACATTTATAGTTGATATTTTCGTTGCGATTGTAGCAGTTTTATTAATAGTTGTTGTGGTATTACAATCATCTAAAGATGATATAAACGATGCCTTTAATGGTAGTAAATCAGAATTGTTTAAAAACCAAAAGGCTAGAGGTATAGAATTATTTATGCAAAGGACTACAGCTGCTTTAGCAGTAGTATTTGTAGCATTAGTAATAGTTAGTGTTGTAATTCACAATTAATATGATTTATTGATAAGATTTGCTATAAGTAAATCTTATTTTTTTCTTTAAGGAGGTCTTCAAAATGAGAGAAAAGATTTTAGAACTTATTGGTAATAAAAAGATGATGCTAGATGAAATTCTTGTTTATTTTGATGAACCTGAACATAAAATAAAAGAAGAATTAGATAAATTAATAAAAGAAAATAAATTAAAATGTGAAAATAATAAATATTTTATCAATTTTTATAATTATGCAGTAGATGACTTATTTGAATTTATTAAAGAAAATGATTATGCATCATATCTTTTTTTAGATAAAAAATTTCATTTAAAAAAAGAAGTTTTAAATGAATATCTAAATATTTTAATAAAAGATGAAAAAATTATTAAAATTAAATCTAAAAAGGATGAACGTTTTTGTTTTATTAATCGAGGAAAAATATATTTAAAAGATAGAGAATATTATATTAGATCTAGCATAACTTCAAGTGATTATTATGTTGGACAAGAAAAAAATATTAAATTTGTTCATCAAGATGATTATTGTACATTTTATTTTGATTCATTTAACGCTAATATCATAGACGTATTAAAAAGAGGCCATGATACTTTAATAGGTATTATAGATACTGACCCTGAATATACAAATACAATATATTTTTATCCATTTACTAGAGGTTTTAGACCAAGAAGATTATCTAAAGAATTATTAGATGGTGTTAATCTTGGTGATATAGTTATTTTAAAAATAAAATATACTGGAAAAACAATTAGAAATGAAAAAATATTAAAAATTTTAGGAAATAAAAAAGATAAATTAATAGAAGTTAAAACTAAAATTTATGAATTTGAATATGAAGAAGAATTTAATGATGAAGTAAAAAAAGAAGCATTAAATATTCCTCAAGAAGTTTTAAAAGAAGAATTAAAGAATAGAAAAGATTATAGAGATTTAAATATTATTACAATAGATAATGATGATTCTAAAGATTTTGATGATGCAGTTTATGTTGAAAAATTAGAAAATGGTAATTATAGATTAGGTGTTTATATTGCTGATGTTGCGCACTATGTCAAAGAAGGAAGCAAACTTGATATTGAGGCGAGAAAAAGAGGCACTAGTGTTTATTTCGCTAATACTGTTATACCAATGCTACCATTTGAATTATCTAATGGTATTTGTTCATTAAATGAAAATGTTGATAGATTAGTTTTAGACTGCATTATGGAAATTGATTTAAAAGGTGAAGTAATAAATTATAAAATAGAAGAAGCAGTTATCAAAAGTCATCATCAATTAACATATTCAAGGGTAAATAAAGTCTTTGAAGGTAATGATGATTTATGTGATACTAAAGATATGTTATTCTTAATGTTAGAATTATCTAATATATTAAGAAAAAGAAGAGAAAAAAAGGGTGCATTAGATTTTGATACTGAAGAATATCATTTTGATATTGATGAAGATAAAAATATCAATGGTGTTAGTCTAAAAGCTAGAGGAAAAGCTGAAAAGATGATTGAGGATTTCATGTTAATAGCTAATGAGACAATAGCTTATAATGCTAAAATTATGGAATTACCTATATTATATCGTGTTCATGAAAATCCTGATAAAGAAAAGCTTGATACAGTTTTAAAAACAATAAAAGAATTAGGATATAAATATAAAAATACTCAAAATGAGATTCATTCTAAGAATTTACAACAATTATTATTAAATTTAAAAGATAATGAAAATTATGATATTATTTCTAATATGTTATTAAGAAGTATGGCAAAAGCTAAATATTCAGAAGAAAATTTAGGACATTATGGTCTTCAACTTGAAGATTATTGTCATTTTACTTCACCTATTAGAAGATATCCTGATTTAATTACTCATAGAGTAATAAAAAAATTAATGATTAATGTTAAAGATTATGAAAATACATTGAATCATTTTATTGATATAATGCCATATGTGGCAGAAGAAACTTCAACAACCGAAAGAAAAGCTGTTGATTTTGAACGAAAAATAGATGAAATATTATATGCAATCTATTATAATAATAAGAGAAAATTGAAAGAAAAATATACAGGTAAAATCACTTCATTTACTAAATTTGGAATGTTCATTAAATTAAAAGATGGAGCAGAAGGATTACTAGCTTATAGAAATATGCCTTATTTTGTTGAAGTTAATGATACAATGACTGAAGCAAGAGATTTTGAAAGAAAATATAAGATAGGTGAAAAATTAGAAGTATCTGTTGCTTGGATAGATACTTATAGTGGTAAGATTGATTTTATCTATAAAGAAGATGAGTTTATAGATGATGAATGGTAAGATTATTTGTTCAAATAAAAAAGCAAATTATGAATACTTTATTTTAGATAAATATGAAGCTGGAATTAAGCTTAAAGGAACTGAAATTAAATCAATTAGAGCCGGAAAAGTAAGTATTAATGAGGCTTATGTTGAAGTAAAAAAAGGTAAAGTATTTATAATTAATATGTTTATAGGTAAATATGATTTTGGAAATATTTTTAATCATGAAGAATTAAGAGATAAGGAATTATTATTAAATAAAAGTGAAATTAGAAAATTAGCTAATAAAATTAAATTAGAAGGTTTAACTATTGTTCCAACTAAAGCATATTTTAAAGGCTCTTTAGTTAAAATTGAAATTGCATTAGCTAAAGGAAAGAAGAATTATGATAAAAGAGAAACAATTAAAGAAAGGGATGAAAAAAGAAGACAAAATAAGTTTGTTTATTAATTAATATATAAAAATATGTTACAATATACATATGGGCCTGTTTATGGATTCGCTGTGATTCATGAACGTTTGTAAGCATGTGGGAGTAGGCTCCCTTAAAAACGTCGAGGTTTTAATAAACGCAAAAAAAGAAAACAAATTCGCATTTTTAGCAGGTAGAAATACTGTTGCTAACTATGCATTCGCTTAATCAGATTATTTAAGCGGCTTTCCTTGCTGTATTTTATAGTGGCAAGATTTAAGTTTCAGTTAATTATAAAATATATTATGGTATAGCTACTCTATATATCATAATGAATTTTATAGAGTGTAGGTAACTTTTGGTTTGCTTATTCGCTTAGAGTTATCGAAATTTTGGATAAGATAAACATGTAGAAAGCAAATTGGATTGGGTTATATACGGGAGTTCGAGTCTCCCCAGGTCCACCAGTGGAACAGGTAGACGAACACACTAGAATATTTAATTATCTAGG
>CAJOOI010000070.1 GCA_905236105.1 uncultured Acholeplasmatales bacterium | reverse complement strand
GTTTGAGGCATAACACCATCATCTGCTGCAACAACTAATACAACAATATCAGTAATAGATGCGCCACGAGCACGCATTTGAGTAAATGCTGCATGCCCTGGAGTATCAATAAATGTTATTGGATTACCATTATGTTCAACTTGGTATGCACCGATATGTTGAGTGATACCACCAGCTTCATTTGATACAACTCTTGAATTTCTAATTGTATCTAAAAGTGTAGTTTTACCATGGTCAACATGTCCCATAATTGTAACTACTGCTGGTCTTCTTACTAAATCTTTTTCATCATCTTTTATTACTATATCCTCAAATCTAGTTAAATCTGTTACTACTTCATCTTTAACTTCATATCCGAAATCTATAGCAAGAAGTTCAACCATATCTTTTTCAATTGGTTGATTTTGATTTGACATAACACCAAGTTGCATTAATTTTAAAATAATTTGCTTAACTGGTTTATCAAAACCTTCAGCAGCATCCATAACAGTCATACCTTTTTTGTAAATAATTACCTTAGGACCATTATCTTTTTCAATTTCTTTTGCTTTAGGTTTTGCAGGCGCAGCTTTTTTATTTGCTGGCTTAGTATTTTTTTGGTTAAAATTATTTGGTTTTACATTATTTTTAGCCATATTTAATTCCTCCTTTTATAATTGAGGTATCAAAATGTTAATTAAATAAATTTAATAATTCTTCATATATGATGTCAGGAACTTGCACTTCAAGTTTTTTATCTAATGCTTTAGATTTTTTTGCAAGTTCAATAATATCTTTATCTAATTTAAGATAAGCACCTCTACCATTTAGCTTACCTTTTAAATCTATTTTAACTTCACCTTCTGGTGTGCGTACGATTCGAATTAAATCTTTTTTTTCACAAACTTCTTTTGATACCACACATGTTCTTAAAATTTTCTTTTTTTCTTTCATGTTAATATCCTAAAAAATATCAATTAAACCCTCATCATATGCTTTTCCAAGAGGCATAATATCAATTTTCCATCCACTAGATTGTACAGCTAAACGTACATTTTGACCACTTTTACCAATTGCTAAAGATAATTGTTCATCTGGTACAATAACAATACTTGATTTATTTTCTAAATCAATTGATAAAATTTTTGTTACACTCGCAGGTTGAAGTGAATTTGTGATTAATTCTTCTGGGTTATCACTATATCTATATAAATCTACTTTTTCACCGCCAAGTGAAGAAACGATTTCTTTAATACGAGAGCCACCTTCACCAACACATGAACCAATTGGATCTACATTTGGATCATTTGACATAACTGCAATTTTACATCTGTCACCAGGATCTCTTGCAATTCCTTTAACTTCAATAATTCCTTCTTTGATTTCTGGAATATAGGTTTCTAGTAATCTATTTAATAGATTTCTATCTTGTCTAGATAAAATTAATCTAGGTTCAGTTGAAGTTTCTTCTACCTTCTTTAAGAATACTTTAACTCTATCACCAATTTTAAAATGATCAGTAGGTAATAATTCTGTCATAGATATTCTTGCAGTTGTATTATATCCCATATCTAATGCAATATATTTTTCTGCTATATTAGATACTATACCAGTAACCATTTCACCTTCTAATTCTTTGAAATGAGTTAAAGCAATTTCTCTTTGTTTTGTTTTAATATCTTGAACACAAATTTGTTTAGATGCTTGAATTGCTGATCTACCAAAATTTTTTATATTGATATTTTGTTCTAAAATATCGCCAATTTTAGCACTTGCTTTAATTTTTTTAGCATCTTCTAATAAAATTTCTTCAAGTTCATCATTTTTTTCTTCTGAATATTCACTAACTACTTTTTTAAGACCAGTTAATAAAATTTCATTTTTTTCAGGATTTAGTGTTACTCTACAAGATGTATTGCCATATATCTTTTTATATGAGCTAACTAAACTTTTCTTAAATATTTCATATACGTCTTCAAGTGAAATATTTCTTTGTTGTGCTAATTCCTTCGCTTGTTCATAAAAATTTTTGTTAATCATTTTATCCCTCCTAAATTTTTACAGCAAGTCTTATAAATTTAAGATCTTCGTACTTTATTTCTAATTTTTTTATTCTACCTTTTAAATTAATTTTGACAACTAATTTGTTATCTTTAGCATCAAGTAGATATCCTTCATAAATGGATTTATCTTTTAATTCAATATGAATATATTTACCAATAGATTTAATTATTTGATTAAAATCTTTTAATTCACGTTCTGCACCAAGTGAAGATACTTCTAAAAAATATTCTTCCATATCTTGATCATATTTATCTAATTCTAAAGCTAAATCTCTATTGATATCAGCAAGTAAATTAATATCTACTCCCTTTTCTTCATTATCAATTATGACTCTTAAAATTAGATTATTATCTTCTTTTACAAATTTGTATTCATAAAGAGTTAAATCATTATCTTTTAATGTTTTTTCAAGAAACTTAGGAATTATTTCTAAGTTCAAAATATCATCTCCATAACTAAATAAATAAGAGAGGTTATTGCCTCTCTTACGTACGTTTATTATATTATAATAAAAACTATCTTAAATATCAAGCATTATTATAATTTTCTTTAATTAATGAAGTGATTCTATCATTACCAATATTTATAGCTAAATCAATCGGTTGATAACCAAATGAATCTTTTCTATTAATATTTTGAGGCAAAATATATTTTTTCACTAATTCAAAATTTTCTGTAATAATTGCATGATGAAGTGGATATATCGAAATATATTGATTTATTTTATATTCATCAGCTTTATTATTTATGTAATTAATAATATCTTGTGACCTGGCTATATCAAAAACAGTTTCATCAAATGTTGATTTACAATCAGTTAATGCCCCATTTTTTATTAATAGATCAATAATTTCATAATTATTATTACTTACTGCATAAAATAAAGGTGTTTCTTTAGTATTATTTTTGCTGTTAATAAATGATTTATTTTTTATTATGTAATTAACAATTTTAATATCATTTGATTTAACTGCGATATGAAGGGCTGTTTCACCTAAATAATTTTTTTCATTAACTATCTTATCATCAAGTGTTAGTTTTTCTAATAATTGAAGATTTCTACTTCTAACTAATGCCATAAAAACAGTTTCTTTTTTAGAATCTTTTTCATATAGATTGTAATTTATAGATTCTAATAACAAATAAACCATATCTTCTCTACCTAATGCACAGGCTTTGAACAATGCTGTTTGCCCAGCATTATTTTTAATTTTTAAATCTGCATTATGGCTTAATAAAGATTTTAAAAATCCCATACGATTGTTAATTATGCAATATAATAAAGGAGTATCACCAAAATTATCTTGCATATTAACATTTATATAATTTTCTAAAAGAAGGTCAAAAATTTCTTGATTATTGAATATGATTGCATAGTGTAAGAGGCTCATACCTCTTTCATTTTTTATATTGACATTGCCTACTTCCAAATATTCTCTTAATACTTCAACATTATTGCAATAAATTGCATCAAAAGCATTCATAAAATATTATAAAAAAATAGAGCAATGCTCTATTTATTTACAGCTTCCTTTAATAATTTACCAGCTCTAAATGCAGGTGTTTTTTGTTCAGGAACAACAATGTCTTCTCCAGTTCTTGGATTTCTACCATTTCTAGCTACTCTAACTCTAACTTCGAATACTCCAAGACCAGCAAGAGCAACTTTTTCTCCACTAGCAAGTTCATCTCTTATAGCTTCTACTACTTTTTCATAAGCTTGTTCTGCTTTTTTTCTTGAAACTCCAAGTTCATCAGCAACTAAAGCTACTACATCTACTTTATTCATTTTTTTGCCTCCAATTATGTTCTTTTGAATAAATTATAACAACATTTAAGCAAAATTGCAAGCCCTTTCATAAAATAAATTGCTTATTTTAAGCCATTTTTCGAAATATGATATTATTATTATTAATATGGCAAAATTATTTAATTGATAATAATTCTAATCTTAAATCTTTACCAGATTCTGTAGTCATAATAAATTTATCGCCTTTTTTATGACCAGCGATTGCTTTAGCAAGTGGTGAATCACTTGAAATTTTATTTTTAAATGGGTCAGATTCAGAACCACAAATTTCATAATCCACATCTTTATTTAAATCTAAATATCTAACTTTAATATAGATAATATCAACTATATGAGCATATTTTAATACATGTTCAATTTCTTGAATTCTAGATTCGTTTGCAGATTGTTCTTCTCTTGCACTTTTATAATCAGCATTTTCAGACAAGTCACCTTGTTCACGCGCTTCTTTAATTGCATTACCTATTCTATTTCTTTCGTCATTCTTTCTCCAAGAAAGTTCTTTTTCTAATTCTTCTTTACCAGTTCTAGTAATTTCAATTTGTTTTACGTCTGCCATAATTGTTCTCCTTTTTTGCCTTTTATAATTATATCACAATTTTTAAATATTACTATATTTTTTCAATATTTCTCTAAATACTTTATTCTTCTTAATTCTTTTTGAGTTTCTTTATAATCAGGAAATACATTTTCTAATAAGTCATAAAATTTATCTTGATGATTATGAACAAAAAAATGTCCAATCTCATGATAAATTACACTTAAAATATATTTTATTTCATATTTAGCTAAAAATGATGATAATATAATTCTTTTTTCTTTAAAAAAGCATTCACCAAAATATGTCTTAGCTCTTTTATATTCAAATTTGATATCATATTTTATAGAAAAACGGGATTTTATACCAGAAATATTATCTTCAACTATTTGTCTTAAAGTATCATTATATAATGTATCAATTATTTTTTGGATATATTTTTGATCATCTATTTTAGATTGAACATAAATGTTTTTAAAATCCAAATAAATAATATCTTTATCTGATATAGATATATTTAGATTATATTTTTTTCCTAATAAATGAATATGATTTTCATCTATTTTATTATCTAAATTATTAATTTCTCCTAATTTTAGATTTTTTTGATACATCCTTAATATTTTATCTTCGATTCTAGGTAATATATTTTTAATTATGTAATCAGGATTACTAGTTAATTTATTACATTTCATATAGATAATATTAGGGTACCTTAAAGAATAATATGTATTTTTATTATTAGGCTTTTCTTCTATTATTAATTTAAATTCGATACCTTTAATATAAATATTCATTTAAATTAACCTCAATAAACTATTTTTAGTTAATGGTTTATCAGTTTTAAATTTTATAATTTGTCTTGGGTGTCTTGCTGCATCTAAAATATTACCATCTAAATCATATATATTTCCAATTGAAATATTAAATTCATTTTGAGGTGAAAATACTTCAAGAATTGAATTTGGGAGAAAATAATTTCTTTGTTCTACAGTTGCAACATGTGTTTCAGCATCATAATCTAAAATGATCCCTACAAATTCTTTAGTTGGAGCATTTGAGTCATCAAATAATTGTTGTTCAAGACTTATATTTGTTAACAAAAAGCCAGTTGATGTAAGTCTATTTTCTGCTTTATTGATTAAATTTATATATTTATCAAAATTATTTATAAATCCATTTTGATAATAATCATCAATTAATCTTCTATATGCATCAGTTATTGTTGCGATATAATGAAGTGATTTCATTCTTCCTTCTATTTTTAATGAATTTACACCAATATCAATTAAATTTGGTATTGCTTTAACTGCACATAAATCTTTAGAAGATAATGAAAAATAAGAATTATCATCATTTATTTGATTATTATTTTCATCAAACAAATTATAATTCCATCTACAACTATGTGAACAACCACCACGATTCGCATCACGATTTGACATATTATTTGATAACATACATCTACCAGAAAAAGATGCACACATACCACCATGGATAAATACTTCTATTTCTTTTTTTGTGCTTTTTCTTACTTCTTTTATTTCATTAATTGATAATTCTCTTGCTAAAACTATTCTATCTGCATCTAGTCTTTCATAAAATTTAACTGCTTGATTATTAGCAGTTGATGCTTGAGTTGATACATGTGCTTCCATTTTAGTATATTTTTTTATTAATGAAATAATATAAATAGATGATGAAATTATTGCATCTACTCCTGCAGCTTCTAAATTCTTCAAATATTCTAAAATATTATTTAAATCTTTATTATGCATTACAATATTACATGTAACATGTACTTTAGCACCATATTTATGGGCAAATGTAGATGCTTCTTTTATATCTTCAATTGTAAAATTTGAAGCTCTAGATCTTAAAGATAATTCTTTTCCACCTATAAAAACAGCATTTGCGCCATATAAAACTGCAATTTTTAGTTTTTCTAAATCACCAGCAGGAGATAATAATTCAATTTTAGCCATTTAATATCTCCTCCTTTTGATAAATTGTATCAAAATATTTAAATCCATCTTTTATATTTAAATTTAAATCTGATATATTTTTTATAAATTCTTCTTTTGTAATTAAATTAGAAAAATAATCATAATAAGATTTTAATATTTTTGTATATATTTCAGGTTTTATATCAAATGAATCCAAATATAAATATTTAAATTCACTAGGATTATTTAAATCATTATGATATGAAATTATATAATCACGATAAATAGACAAATTATATTCATTTTCTACAAGTGGGTATGAATTATTTTTTTTTGGTTCTGATATATATAAAACTTTATCATCATTTTTGATATTTTTATATTCTTTATAAATAGATAATATTTTACGTTTAGAATTAAACATTATCTTTTTTCCAAATACAAAATAAAAATAATTAAAAGGAGCTTCTTTTGTTATTAATAATGCATCTTTATATGTAATTTCATTAGATAAACCTAATGCATTCATGCCAAAAGATGAATAAATTTTTGCATCTTCATAATTTGTAATCATTGTTTTTGAATCAAAGATAAATCTAGATATTTCTTTTTTTTCTATACCATGATTAATTAAACCGATATCAGATACATAAAAATAAATATCTTTATTATCTAAATATTTATCAATAATTGAAATAGCTTCATTTATTCTTTCTTCTGTAAATATTTGATCCATTCCGATAATAGCCATTTTATTTTGATTTAATAAAATATTAATGGCCTTATCTAAATTGATATTACCATAATTTATAGCAAATTTAGGGGCCATTATTATAGCCCCATCAAGATAATTAATATTATTAAGTTCTTCTTCGTTATAAATACTACTAATTATCATGTAATCTCCTTTAGAATCTAAAATTGCCTTTGCCTTTACCTTTGCCTTTTTTTACTTTTTGAGGTCTTAAACCAGGCATAGCATTATAATTTCCTGATTGAACTTGACTAGCCATATTTTTAGCTTGTCTTTCATCCATATTTTTCATTTGTTTCATTGATTGTTTCATTTGCGCTAAAGTATCACGTAATCTATTTACTTCTTGAATAGGTCTACCAGAACCTTTAGCTATTCTATCTCTACGTTTAAAATCTTTATCAATTAATGCTGGATTTTTTCTTTCTTGTTCAGTCATTGAATAAATGATTGCTTCAATCTTATCAAATGCTTTATCATCAACATTAGCAAGTGCACTTTTCATTTTACCCAATCCTGGTAAAAAGCCTAAAATTTTAGACATAGAGCCCATTCTTTTAATCATTTTGAATTGTTTTAATAAATCATTATAATTAAATGAATCACTCATCATTCTTTCGGCTTGAGATTTCATTTCATCTTCTGATATGTTATCAGTTACAGTATCAATTAAGCTTAATACATCACCCATACCTAAAATTCTATCTGCAAGTCTATCTGGATAAAAAATTTCAAGTGTATCTAATTTTTCACCATTTGACATCAATTTGATAGGAATGCCAGTCATTTCTTTAATAGATAAAGCTGCACCACCACGTGTATCACCATCTAGTTTTGTTAAAATAACACCAGTGATATCAAGCTTTTCATGGAATGCGATAGCAACATTGACTGCATCTTGACCACTCATCGCATCAACAGTTAATAAGATTTCATCTGGTTTAGATATTTCTTTTACATTTTTTAATTCATCCATTAAAGAATCATTTATTTGTAGACGTCCTGCAGTATCGATAATTACTAAATCGTAATCTTCTTGATATGCTTTTTTAAGTCCTTCTTCTACAATTTTTTCAGCTTTTACTTTGCTTCCCATTTCAAAAACAGGAACATCTATTTGTTTACCGATGGTAACTAACTGATCAATTGCAGCAGGACGATAAATATCTGCAGCAATTAGAAGTGGCTTTTTCTTCATCTTTTTACGATAAAATAAAGCCATTTTACCTACTGCAGTTGTTTTACCTGCACCTTGAAGACCAACAGCCATAATAACTGTTCTTCCTTTTTCTTTGATATTTAATTCAGTTACTTCATCACCTAAAGTCTTTTTTAATTCTTCTCTAACAATTTTTACAACTTGTTGACCAGGATTTAGGCCTTTCATTATTTTTTCGCCTAAAGCTTGTTCTTTTATATTATTTAAGAATTTTTTTACTACTTTATAATTTACATCGGCCTCTAATAAAGATAAACGTACATCACGTAACATTTCATCAATATCAGCCTCAGTTAATTTACCTTTACCAGTAAGGCGTCTAAGTCCCATTTGTAGGCGTTGTGATAAATTATCAAAAGCCATTAGTCATCACCCCATAAAATGTTTTCAATTTTATTTAAAATATCTTTATCTTTTGTAACTTTGAAGAGTTTATCATATTTTTCATTTAAATGCAATTTTTCTTCATATGAATATAGTAGTTTTTCAACCTTGTTTAATTGATCAAATACTGCATTTCTAGATATCTCATAATTTTCAGATATTTCAGATAAAGATAAATCGTTATAATAATATTCTTCAAAATATAATCTTTGTTTATCAGTCAATAATTGATTATATATGTCATATAATTTTATTAATGCTTCTCTTTTTTGATTTTCCACTTAAATCACCTATTTTTTATATTTAATGAAGAATATTAAAAAAATTATTCTTCAAAGAATTCAGCAAATAGACCATATAAATATTGTTCAATATCAAATATTTCTAAATCATCAATACCTTCACCTAATCCAACATATTTAATTGGAATACCTAATTCATGTCTAATTGCTAAAACTATACCACCTTTTGAAGTAGAATCTAGTTTTGTTAAGATAACACCTGATACATCAGTTGCTTCTTTAAATGCTTTGGCTTGAGCCATACCATTTTGACCTGTTGTTGCATCAATTACAAGTAATGTTTCATGTGGTGCACCTGG
>CAJOOI010000069.1 GCA_905236105.1 uncultured Acholeplasmatales bacterium | reverse complement strand
CAGATTATGATACATTAATTGATATCTTTATTGCTAATAAAGAAGCAATGTCATCTGAACAAATTATAGCTTATTTAGCTCAATACGCATAAAATGGAAATGATCCTCAGGAAAATAAACTCCTGGGGATTTTCTACTATTAGTTGCAATAATATGATAAAATATTATCAATAGAAACTATTTTGGTTAGGAGGTTTTCAAAGATGAATAATATGCCACCATTTGATCCAAAATTTATTGAGGAAATGAAAAAGCAAAATGATTTTATGATGGAATTTGCTGAAAAACAAAGACAAGCTGATAATAAAGTGTTAAAAAAATTATTTGCTGGAAAAATTAAGCAAAGTTTTCTAATTGAAATGAAGGAGAAAATCATTCATCGTCCTGATATGATGGATTTAGCGGTTAATCATTATGACGTGCTAAACTTTTCTCATGAATCAATGGTATTTACCAATTAATTCATATATCGAAACCTTACTTAAAGAAAAGGATGCCGTGATTAATGCTATTGATATGAAAAATAATAATGGTATTGCGGAAGGAAAGGTAAATCTAATTAAATTATTAAAAAAAGTTATGTTTGGTAGGTGTAAATTTGACACGTTAAAAACAAAAGTCTTATTAGATAGACGCTGTTTGTTTCTAATGCCGATGTTACTACGAAGGCTACTTTCATGGTTGAAGTCGTTATTTAGGATAGTTAACGGGGTAACTTTCGTAAATTTTTAAAAGCTTACCCCCTTAACTTGACAGATTACCTCTTAAATGATATAATCAAAGCGAAAAGAGAGGTGCCATATGGAAATTGAGATATTCGACTTATACAAGCGAGAGAAATACCTATCGAAGATCCGCGGGTTCTATCACGAATGCGAAATCATCAAGGTCTTGACTGGGGTAAGGAGATGCGGGAAGTCATCCATCATGAACCTAGTCATCCAAGAACTTTTGGTGGAAGGCGTGAGCAAGGACAACATCCTCTATTTCAACTTGGACAAAAAGCCTTATGACGAAGTCCAAACACCCAAGCAGCTAGATGAGTTGATTACCAAGTGCTCTACGGTTGCAGGGACGAAATACCTATTCATCGACGAAATCCAGAACGTGGATGGGTTTGAGAAGACCATCAACGCTTGGAGGGAGGAAAGGGATTTCTCCATCTTCCTCACGGGGTCGAATTCCTACCTTTTAAGCGGCGAGCTTGCCACTAAACTCACCGGGAGGTATATCGAGTTCGAGATACTGCCTCTTACTTTTGAGGAATACCTTGAGGCAAAGGCCTACTTCGGAAAGACGCTTTCCTTGGATAAGAGCGAGGAGCTCCGGAACTATATCCTTGAAGGCGGGTTTCCCTATGTCGCAAAATTAAATTCCGTTACTGATAAAAGGAGATACGTTCAAAGCCTCATCAATGAAATCTACGAAAAGGACATCCGAAAAAGGGTGAAAATAAGGAATCGTTCCGTATTCGAGGCCTTGATGCGATACGTAATTAACAATTTTGGTTCGACGACGAGCCTAAGTAACATCGTCGACGATTTTGCAAAAAAAGGTGCCCCAATCAAAAGGGAAACCGTGAAAAGGTACATCGACGCCCTCATCGCGGCAAAAGTCCTGATCGAATGTGACCGCTTCGACATGAAGTCGAGGAAGTCCATCATGGGCGAGAAGAAATATTATCTTTCTGACATGTCTTTCTTCTATGCGCTCAATACCGATAATAGAATCAATTACGGGCCTGCTTTAGAGAACATCGTGTTCACGTACGCCTTAAGCAAGGATTATTCCATCAGTGTGGGGAGATTCGGGAAGTTTGAGTGTGACTTCATTTTGAGGGACACCGCGATGAACTATGCCTACGTTCAGGTTTCCTATACGATTCTAGCGAGCAAGGAGACGGAGGATAGGGAATACAAGAGCCTCGAGTCCATAACCTGGGATAACTATCCGAGATATGTACTAACTCTTGACCATTTGTTGCAAAAAAGAAACGGCATCGTTCATGCCAACCTGATTTCCTTCATAACAGGGAACAGCAGCTTTTAACGGAGTAACAGCCGTCAAAAATGCAACTTATTAAAAATAAAAAACCTTGGATTTAACCAAGGCAACACTAAAAAGCCTATATTAGGCTCTATTTAATAACTTTTAAGTAAAGAGGAAGATCTTTTGAGTATGGTAATAATTTTCTCAAATCATCTTCCTCATTTTTATTTATTTTAGGCAATGTATCAAATACATAAGTTAAGTATTCATATACATTTAGGTTATTAGCTACTGCAGTTTCAACAATAATATAACTAAAAACTAAATTAAGGAATAAATGTTATTTTATTTTTCACTTGCTAAAAGTAGTAATATGAATTACAATATTTTTGTTAATTTTATTAACAATTTATAAAAGGCATGTATAAAATGACAAACATAATTAGATTAAGAAATAATACAATAAAATTAACTGAATATATAGGACATAAAAAATATTTTAATGAAATATATTGCTTTATTTTAGCAACATTAGTTTTGTTATTTTGGAATTATGATTCAATGATTGGAATGGTAGTTATGGCAAGTTTGGCTGCCATTATAATTTTAATGACAAATGATTTAAAATATGCACTTCCATGCATAATTTATATCATTTTTATTTTAAATCATGGTTTTTTGGCTGATGTTATTCCATATAATATTTTGATTGCTTTAGGTGTATTTGCATTAGTTTTAGGCATATATACAATAAGAAATGGATTTCATATTCACAAAATGAAATCTATTATTGGGCTATTAGGTCTTGCAATATTCCAAATAATACCTATTTTTTGGAATACAACAATAACCAATCAATCTACATTATACCTACTTTATTTTGCTGATGCTGCCTATTTATTAATTTATATAATTGTTGCATCAGGCATCAAAAAGAATGCATTAGAATTAGTCTCTGTTGCAATATCATATTTAGGAGTTATTATTGCAATAGAATGTATTACAAGAGTAATAGAACTTAAAGATACTGTTGATAATGTTTTATCATTAAGATATCATTTGGGATGGGGAAGAGAAAATGAAGCAGGCATCATGTTATGTTTTTGCCTTCCATTTTCATTTTATTTGATAAGTAAAACACCACAAGCTAGATTTATGTTTATGCATAATATCAAAATATTATTATGCATTGTTGGTATTATTTTAACTAACGCAAGAGGTGCATATATATTTGGCCTTGCAGAAATAATAATTTTATATATCGCTACTTTCTTTTTTGCAAAAGCTAAATTTAAATATTTACAATTTATTGTCTTATTTGTAAGCTTAGTTTTTATAACAGTTGCTATATTTGGAAAAGAAGCAATCAAATTATATGATGATATATTGGAAAGAGTTTTTTATAATAATCTAAATAATAATGGAAGATTAGAATTGTGGTTGATGGCCCTAGATAGGTTCCATGAAAAACCACTATTTACTGCCTTTGGTGCTGGTATGGTTGCAGATATTGGTGCTACTGATACACCAGAAGGACTTCAACAAGGAGTTATAGTATATCATTCAACAATTTTTGAAACACTTGCTATATCAGGTTTATTTGGATTCTTTTTCTTGCTTGTTCATTTTGCTGAAAAATATAGAAGCTTAACATACACTAATTATAATTTCATGCAAATAATTGGTATTGGTTTTCTTCTTGTTGGTTTATATGGATTTATTGATAATACATATCATATGTTTTATTTTATGATACCGATGGTAATAGTTTTAGCAACCATAGATGCTAATTCATATGAAGAATTTAATAAATTGTTTTAGAATAGGATTTAGGAAATGAAGCATTTAAAATTTATTGGTTTAGGATTTTTATTTCTAATAACACTTGCATCATGTAGTGGAGATGAAAAAAGAACAAAACCATTAATAGATGATGTTGTTACTACATCAATTCCAGAAAGTAGTGAACAAACAAAAGAAACAACATCATATGATTTATCAAATGATGAATTAATAAAAAAATATTCATCAAATAAAAAATTAATGCTAGCTTTATGTGAAAATATATCAAAAGTTGATAGATTTTCTTATAAATATGAAGGTAAAACAGTAGCTCATACTATTATAAGTTATACACAGGATATATTTTCAGAAACAGAAAGAAATAAAGATAAAGGTTATTTTAATACTAAATCATCTTCAGTATTTGTTAATACTTCTTTAAAAGGAATATTTACAACAGAAGAAGCATCATATAAATATAATAGTGATGAAGTAACTAAAAGCACTTTAAAAGAATTTGAAACTAAATTTGGTATTACTCCATTTACATCAAATATCTTAGGATATAATGTTAATGATGAAACATTACAAGAAGTTACAATAAAAGGATATAAAACAAATTTATATGATTTTTCAATGACATTATCAGTTGATGCAGTATCTAAAGAATTACTTACTGAAATGAAAGAATTTGGCTCACTTGGAGATTATCCAAAATTTAAAAAAATAGAATTAGAAATATTATTTGATAATAATTTAAAACCATTAAAAATGTTATTATTTACTGAATATACAATTGATTATGGTATTTTATCAAATACTAGCTGTACTCAAGAGATAACAGTTACATATGAACATTTTGATGAAGATTTTAATATAAAAACTGAAATATAATTATAAAATAAAGCTTATATACAAGTTGTATATTAGCTTTATTTTAAAAATGATCACTTATTTAATTTAAAAATGGAGAAAAACATTTATGAATAATCTAATAAATAAAATTAAAGATTTTTATCATAAAGGTGATAATGAATTTTATTTTTCTTTGGCTGGCCCACTTATAATGGGAACTATCCATTTAATAACTTTATTATTGCATTTTGATTGGATAATCTTAAATTATTTAATTTTTTCATATTTAATGGCTCTTTTAAAAGTATGGCAATGGGCTATAAAAAAATATAATATTAAGCCTAATAATTATATTGCAGGTATCATTTCCATATTAATAATTTTAGCTCCAATGATGGCATCTTTTATTTTAACTATTAGGTTTAAAGATGCACCTTATTATATTTTTGAATGGTTAGTTTATGCATATGCATTATATGGTACTGTTAAAATGGTTTTAGCTATTAATAAAATAAGAAAGAAAAACAAAAATGATTATGAATATGTAACATCATTTTTAAGGCTATCTTCAGCTTTGTATACAATCCAAATGATGGAATTTAGATTAATTATGTTTTCATCAAATGATGTTATGCCATATGATATGTACGTGCTTCAATTATTTTCTCAAGGAGCTATTTTTATCTTTTTATTATTTGTTATTTTCTTATTTATTAAGAAATTAAGAAAACAAAAACAAATTATTAATATGGAATAATTATAATGACTTTAAAGCCCAAAGATGTATCTATTTTTAAAGATCCATTTAGTTTTTGGGCTTTTTCTTTTAGTCCATTTAATCCATTACCAAATATAACTTTATCGATTCTTTTACCTTCATTAATTATTTCTAATGTATATTCTTTTTCATTATTTTTAATGATTACAAATATATCTTTTGCAAGACCATGTTTTATTGTATTTGTAGTACATTCTCTTATCGCATCATAAGTAATAAGATATAAATTTTTATCTTTAGGCATAACACCATCAATATGGATGTTTACATCAATTAATTTATAAGTATTTATTAAATCTTCGATTGGGGATAAATCATCATTATAAGAAATATTAATTTCATTTAATATGTTTTTTAATTTTATTAAATCATATTTATAATCATTTAATACAAACATATGTAAAATTGATAATTGTTGAGCTAAATGATCATGAATATGAGTTTTCAATCTCATTCTTTCTGTTTCATTTTGGTATTTGGTAATTTCATCTAATTGTAATTTTAAGTTTTTATTTTTATTTTCTAATTCTTTCTTTATTTTTTCTTCTTCATCAATTAATTTTTGTTCATAAGTCACATCTATTGCTGTAATTTGTAATTTATCATTTTCAAAATAAAATCTATATGCTTTATCAGATGTTGAAATAATATAAGTATTGTTAGTCACAATTTTTCCATTTTGTTTTAAAAATGAAATAATATTATTTATATTATCAAATGTAGAAAAATTAAATAATGATAATATTTCTTTCATTGAATTATTTATATAAATAATTTTATTAAAATAATTTAAAAATATAATACCATCATCTAAATAATCTAATGCATCTTTAATTGCTAAAATGCCTTTGTTTGCCTGTATTTTTTCAAGAGTTTGATATAATAAAAAAATAGTTCTAATTAATAAATATAAAGTTGAAAAGGATGTAATATATGAAATAATATTACTAATGTATGATAAATATGTAATATTGATAATGAAATATAACATATCAAATAAATATATTACTTTTTTTTCTTTAATAAATAAAATTAAAGAAATAATTGTAGGACATATTAAAATTAGATTTAATATATCTGCTAATATTACATTTATATTCATTATTATAGGTGTTCTAGTTATTACCATAACTAAAGCACTTAATAAAATAAATGTATAATATAATATTTTCAATTTTTTTTGTTTAGTTAAATATAAATAGATTAAAGAATATAAAAGAATACATATTATAATCATCATAAATGCTAATAATACGATTCTAAGACTTGAAGATAAATTTAATAAATTAGTCATTAGATACCTCCATAACTATTCTTAATGTTTCATCTTTTGAAACATTAATATTTGTTTGAGGTATAAATATGTTTATTGGTTTTATATCATCACAATCAATTTCAATAACAGCTTTATTATTTTCATTATCTACGATAATAAACATATATAAATCTTTAAATAAATATAAAAAAGTTGTTTTATTTATTAATTCAATTACATTTAATATAAAATGAATATCATTATCTTTATTTGAAGTAATATTATATTTTATTTCTTTAAATCCAGCACTATATAAATCATGTGTAATTACATTAAGTAACATATCTAAAGCTTTATATGATATTTTAGATACAGTTTTTAATTCAAGAAGTAGCATACATTTTTGTTTCATAAATCCTAACAATAAAGAAACAATACTAAGATTTTTTGAAACTTCATCTTTATTATCATTATTTATTTCATTTGGAAGAGAATTGATAATATTTTTCACTTCATCACTTTCAGTTTTAATGCTTTTATCGATTTCATCGATTAAATCAAGTCTATATGAAAGGGATGGAGTGTTTTTTGTTATCTCAATTACTTTTTGTAATACTTCATTTATTTTTTTAATATCATTGTTTTCTAAATTGATTTTATCCTGCATCTTTCTTATTTCTTTTACATCTTCTTCAACAACAAGTGTTAAATTACCAATTGGTTTAATTCTATAAACATAATCATTAGATTTGTTTATATATGAATTTTTATCAAAATTATTTGAATAATATAATTCATTATTATTTTCATCATAAATACACATTGGTATTGATGATTTTTTAAAATTATATCTATATTTACCATTATTTTGAATTAAACCAACAACTAACATTACTTCAAGAAGAATACTTAAAAATAAAATACTCATGAATGCAAGATCTTTTAAAAATAGAGTATTTTTAATAAAATCTATATTCAAAAAATATAATATATAATACGCAACAGCAATGATTAATACATAAAGTGGAAGTATTATTTGCCTAAAAGATATTTGTTTTTTCGCACCAATTGCGAATAATAAAAAAGAAAAAAGCGCAGTAATTATTATATATATCATAGCCATATAATGAATTATTCCATATGAATATGATATTTCTTCTCTTGCTGGATCACCATTTGTTTTAGTGAATTTAAAATTGTTATAAACAAGATGATGTAAATCATTTGTTAAAGAAAATAATATAAATATAAATCCAATAGACAAAAATATAATATAAATAATTTTACGATATTTTATTTTTAAAAATGTTTCACAAATAAATATCATAAAAATATTTGGAATAATCATCATCGGAATATAATATAAATAATCTATATAAATAGATAATTTTGTAATTTGTGGTAGCCATTTTATAAATCTTAACATTATCCAAAAATAAAATAAGATAAATAAAATTAATACTAATTTTTTTTGAGTATTATATTGTATTCTATATACCATGCTAATACCCCAAACAAAGATTAATAAAGTGAATAAAAGCGTAAAAAGGTAGGAAAGATCCCCACCAACAATCGTACCTTTAGGATATAATATTGTTAAAATAAATAATGTAACAAACACTATTATTAGGCTTGTTATAATTGATATTTTTAATTTCATTTTGTATCTGGTAAAATAAGTGAATTAGATACAGCATATATTGCAACTCTTGCTAAAGAAGGAAAACCTGTCTTTTGAAGAATTTGTGTTATATGTGATTTTAATGAAGAATTAGACATGAATAATTCTTTTGCAATATCCTCTCTTTCTTTACCACAACAATATAATCTTAATATCTTTAATTCAGTTTCTGTTAATGAAGTTAAAATCAAATCTTTTGTTTTTTCTTCATTAGGAAAAATAGAATAACCAATTGATGTATTTTTAATAACATTAATCAATTCATTTGTTGATATATTTTTATAAATAAAAGAATTAACACCAACTTTTTTAGCTTTTTCCATAAATGAAATATCAGGGAATCCTGTTATTACAACAATTTTCATTTCGGGAAATTCTTTTTTTATTTGTTCAATATATTCTAATACATTATTTTTATTTTTAGTGATAATGTCACTTAAAACTAAATCAATTTTTTTGTTTTTAAGTGTTGGGAGTATATCTTTAGCATCAGTTAATGTCGCTACTATATCAAAGCTTTTTTCTTTTGATAAAGATAATACAAGTCCATCAAGTAAAATAGACTGATCTTCACATATTAAAATATTCAATCTTATCACCTCATAAATTATTATAGAATTATAAAACTTTTTATGCAACAAACATAGATTAAAAACAAAAATATTTAGACTTTTTTCTAATTTATTATGGAAAAAAGTCTAAATCTATTAAACTTATGTTTGATAAATATAGCACTTAGTTTGAGGAAAATAAAAAATATTTTAAGTATAATTTAATTAAGACATAGTCTTATAAATTATATGAGGGAGGAATAGTTGTATGACAAAGAAAAAGAAACTTTTTTTAATTTCTTTAATATCATCGTTTGCTACACTGATATTTGCTTTCGCATTATTTATAATTAATACAAATAATGCTTATGCAGATGTAATTTCAGGTAATTATGTGAAAATAAATGGTGTAACATTTGGATCAAATAAGTATTATAAAAATGGTGATACTGATTCTTTTACAGGGAGTGATTTAGATTATAATGCTTATTATAATGAAGCAGAAGGAGAGCTTACCTTAAATAATTTTGAAGGGAATTTTTCAAATTATTTTTGTGGTATTATGAATTCTTATGGTGGTAATTTAAAAATTAATTTAGTTGGTGATAATTATTTAAGTCTTAATTATAATAAAAATGACACTTATGTAAAAGGAATTGAATCGGATTCTTTAACTATTAGCGGTGATGGAAATTTAACAATTAATATTTCTAATCCATCTGCTGAAGGTTATATTTATGGAATTTATTCTAATCTTTTTAGAATTACAAGTGGGACGCTTACCATAAATTTAAAAGAAGCTGGTGATGGCATAGATAATGATGCATCAAGCATTGGTATATATGCAAGAAAAAGTGCATATATTGAAGAAACTGCAACCGTAAACATAAATATCGATAAATATAATGAAGCAAGGGGAATATATGCTGGTGATATGGGGACGGATGTAAATTTTATTGAGATTTCATCATCTAACCCTACAACTATAAAAATTTACCAAAAAGGTGGTGAGTCATCTAGTTATGGGCTTTATAATTATGGTAGTGGTTATAATAGTAATGATGCAGGAATTCACATTAGAGGGACAGGTAAAGTAACAATAAATGGAGATAGTGAAAAAGAATCAAATACAATTGGTATTTATTTAGCTAATGCATCATTAAATGAGGATATAGATTTAGCTGAGAATACTAATGTTGAAATAAATGATTGTGCATATGGCTTATATTCCGCAGTTAATGCTTTATATAGTGGTGATTCTGAAAATGGTTATTCAGTATATCAAGATATTAGATTATATGGTACAAATTTAGCAATAAATAATTGCCAATATGGAATTTATTCATATCATAATGGTGTTTATATTGATAGTTCTAATGTTACTATTAAAGCAACTAAAGTAAATAATGGTGATAATGCAGGAATAAATATTGTCTGTAGTGGTAATAGTTATGGCTATTATGGATTGAAAATATAT
>CAJOOI010000068.1 GCA_905236105.1 uncultured Acholeplasmatales bacterium | reverse complement strand
TATCATATTGTTATTTATAACTGGACATTTGGTTATATAAAACTTAAAAAGAATAAAAATTATAATTTTAGATAAAATTTTCTTAAATATTGTTCAGTTTATATATTAATATATAAAAATTTCTATGTAATTTTATTTAATTGTGGTATAATACTCAAGGATTATATTAAAGGAGAATAAAAAATGAATGAAGTAAAAACATTCCGATATGATTGGGCAGGACGTCCACTCAAAATAGAAATCGGAGAAGTAGCTAAACAAGCAAGCGGCGCATGTTTAGTTACATATGGAGAAAGTGTTGTTTTATCTGCAGTTGTTTCTAATAATGTCGCTTCTACCCAAGACTTTTTCCCACTAATGGTATTATACCAAGAAAAATTATATGCCGCAGGTAAAATCCCTGGAGGATTTTTAAGAAGAGAAGGTAAAGCATCAGAACATGAAACATTAGTTTCAAGACTAATTGATAGACCAATTAGACCATTGTTTGCTGATGGTTTTAATAATGAAGTACAAGTTATTAATACAGTTTTATCTGCTGATCCTGATTGCTCAACAGCAATGGCAGCTATGTTAGGTTCTTCAATCGCACTAGGAATTTCTGATATTCCATTCTTAGGACCTATCGCTGGTGTTGTAGTAGGTAAAGTTGATGGTAAACTTGTTATTAACCCAACAGAAGAACAAATGGCAAATACTGAAATCAATCTAACAGTTGCTGGTACTCATAGAGCAATTAATATGGTTGAAGCAGGTGCTAAATTTGTTTCTGAAGATGATATGTGGGAAGCATTAAAATTTGGACATGCTGAAATCCAAAAATTATGCGAATTCCAAGAAGAAATCATCAAAGAATGTGGTAAAGAAAAATATGTACCAGAATTGTTTGAAGTTGATCAAGATGTCAGAAAAGCCGTAAAAGCTTATGCTGAAGAAAGATTAATTAAAGCAATTAGAATAGAAGATAAGCTTGAAAGATATGCAGCTATCGACGAAATTAATGAAGAAACTTTAGAAAAATTCGGTGAAAAAGTATTCATTAAAGATTTAGGCGATATAAAAGTTGAAGATTTAGAAGCTAAAAATTTATATTTAAAGAGTGTTCAAGCTACACTTGATGAAATCTTACATGGCGAAGTTAGAAGAATGATTGCTGTTGATAAGATTAGACCTGATGGAAGAGCAGTTGATGAAATAAGACCATTATCATCAAGAGTAGATGTACTTCCTAGAGTACATGGAAGTGCATTATTCACTAGAGGTCAAACACAAAGCTTAGGTACTGTAACATTAGGATCATTAAATGATAATCAAATTATTGATGGTTTAACTGATGAACCTAATAAGAGATTTATGTTACATTATAATTTCCCTCAATTTTCAGTAGGTGAAACTGGACGTTATGGTGCACCTGGTCGTAGAGAAATTGGACATGGTGCTTTAGGTGAAAGAGCATTATCATATGTAATCCCATCTGAAGATGAATTCCCATATACAATTAGAGTTGTATCTGAAATTTTAGAATCAAATGGTTCTTCATCTCAAGCAACTATTTGCTCTGGTACACTAGCTTTAATGGCTGCAGGTGTTCCAATTAAAGCCCCAGTTGCAGGTATTGCAATGGGTTTAATAATGACAGATGATGATCATTATACAATTTTAACTGATATTCAAGGTATGGAAGATCATTTAGGTGATATGGATTTCAAAGTTGCAGGTACAAGAGATGGTATTACAGCTTTACAAATGGATATTAAAGTTAAAGGTATAACTTATGAAATATTAAAAGAAGCTTTATATCAAGCTAAAAAAGGTCGTATGCAAATCTTAGACCATATGGCTACAACTATTAGCGAAGTTAGACCTGAACTTTCAAAATATGCACCTAAAGTTGTAACAGATAAGATTTCACCAGATAAGATTAAAGATGTAATTGGTGCTGGTGGAAAGAATATTAACGCAACAATTGAAAAATTCGATAATGTTAAAATTGATATCGAACAAGATGGTAGAATCTTTGTTATGCATAATGAAATGAGCGTAGCTAAGGCATGCTTAGAATATATCTTAAATTCAGTAAAAGAAGCTGAAATTGGTAATACATATACTGGTAAAGTTGTAAGAATTACTAATTTTGGTGCATTTATTGAATTATGGCCTGGATATGAAGGCTTATGCCACATTTCAAAACTTGATTTCAAGAAAGTTGCTAAAGTAGAAGATGTAGTATCATTAGGCGATGAAATTATCGTTAAATGTATTGGAATTGGTGAAAAAGGTGTTGATTTATCTAGAGTTGATGCCTTAAGAGATAGCCAAAATAGAAAATAATAAAATAAAATTTAATAAATTAATTGGCAGTCGGCTAATCGAGCAGAAATGTTAGGAAAGTCCATGCTAGCACAATCTGAGATGATTGTAGTGTTTGTGCTGATTGAAAAAATAAAATCAGGTACACTAATGTGTAACGGCGAAAGATGACCTAAGGGAAACTATGGTCTATTTCATAAAGTGCCACAGAGACGAATATTGGGAAACCATGAAATGAAACGTTGGTAAACCCCTCAAGCTAGAAACCCAAATTTTGGTAGGGGAGCTATAAAATGCCTAAATGAAGGCTTTTATGGAAGATATTTATATCTTAGATAGATGATTAGCGATAACAAAACATGGCTTATAGACTGCCTTTTATTTATTTTTTTTGAAATGAGTGATGATATGAAAGATTTAAATGAACTTATTAAAAGACAATCATTAATAAGAAACTTTTGTATAATTGCCCATATAGATCATGGTAAAACAACTTTATCTGATCGAATCTTAGAAATCTGTGAATCAGTAGAAGAGCGCAAAATGCAAGAACAAATGCTTGATTCAATGGATTTAGAAAGAGAAAGGGGCATTACCATAAAATTAAATAGTGTAGCCCTTAAATATAAAGCTAAAAGTGGAATTGAATATGAATTCCATCTAATAGATACACCAGGGCATGTTGACTTCACTTATGAAGTATCAAGATCACTTGCAGCCTGTGAAGGAGCAATTTTAGTTGTTGATGCGACTCAAGGGGTTGAAGCTCAAACACTTGCTAATGTATATCTTGCAATTGATAATAATTTAGAAATTCTTCCATTAATCAATAAAATTGATTTACCATCTGCTGACCCTGAAGCTACTAAAAAAGAAATAGAAGATGTTATTGGAATTCCAACATATGATTGTGTTTATGCATCTGCTAAAACAGGGGTTGGTGTCCGTGATATACTTGAACAAGTATGTGAATACATACCTGCTCCAACTGGTAGAATTGATGCTCCACTTAAAGCTTTAATTTTTGATAGTGCTTTTGATTCATATAGGGGTGTTATAATCCTTATTTGTGTAAAAGAAGGCATAATTAAAGTAGGAGACACAATAAAATTAATGCAATCAAATGCCATCTATACCGTTACTGAATTAGGTGTAAGAACACCAAATGAAGTAAAAAGAGATTATCTTATGGCTGGTGATGTTGGCTATCTTGCTGCATCAATTAAAGATATTAGAAGTGTTAGTGTTGGTGATACTATTACTTTATTAGATGAACCTGCAGATGCTCCTCTTCAAGGATATCGTAAATTAAATCCTATGGTTTATTGTGGATTATATCCTATAGATTCTAAAAAATATCAGGATTTAAGAGATGCCTTAGATAAAATTAAATTATCTGATGCATCGCTTATATTTGAAGCAGAAACATCTGAAGCCTTGGGATTTGGCTTTAGATCAGGCTTTTTAGGCCTGCTTCATATGGATATAATAAAAGAACGTATTTCACGTGAATTTAATATAGATTTAATTGCCACATCTCCAAGTGTTAATTATCATGTATATATGACAAATGGTGAAATGATTGAAATCGATAACCCTTCAAAATTACCTGATGTACAATTTATTGAACGTATAGAAGAACCATATGTTAGAGCTACTATTATGTGTCCATCAGAATTTATTGGTCCTGTTATGGAATTATGCAAAAGAAAAAGAGGCATTTTTATCGAATTAAAATATATAGAAGAAACAAGAGCGATGTTATATTATGAAATGCCACTTTTAGAAATAGTATATGATTTCTTTGATAAATTAAAGAGTTATACTAAAGGATATGCTTCATTTGATTATGAAATTGGTGATTATAAACCTTCTAAATTAGTTAAGATGGATATTATGTTAAATGGTGACGTAGTAGATGCATTATCATGTATAGTACATAAAGATTTTGCCTATTCTAGAGGTAAAATATTAGTTGAAAAGCTAAAAGAAATAATTCCAAGACAATTATTTGAAGTACCAGTTCAAGCAGTAATAAACCATAAAGTTATCGCAAGAAGCGATATTAAAGCATTAAGAAAAGATGTTTTAGCTAAATGTTATGGTGGTGACGTTTCAAGAAAGAAAAAACTTCTAGAAAAACAAAAAGAAGGAAAGAAGAAGATGAAAGAAATTGGTTCTGTAGAAGTACCACAAGAAGCATTTTTGGCTATTCTTTCAACTGATGAATAAAAAAATGATTCATGTTTATTTAGAAGATAACGAATATGAAAAAACAACAATAAATCACACTAGATTAATCGCTAGAGCCTTCGTTTTAGATGAAAATGATAAATTTGTTATGCTAAAAATAAAAAGAGATGATGAATTTGGAAATTCAACTTATATTGAAACATCTGGTGGTGGAATCGAAGAAAATGAGGATATTATTGAAGGCTTAAAAAGAGAACTTGATGAAGAATTAGGTGTAAAAGTTGAAATTATATCTAAAATAGGCATAATAGATGACTATTATAATAAAATAAATAGACATAATATTAATCATTATTATTTAGTTAAAATAATAGGTTATACCAAAATACATCATGAATCAAAAGGTGATGATTTAATTTTCGATATACTTCATTTAAGTATTAATGATATTTTAAATGAATATAAGAATAAAGATGCAAAAATAAAAAAATTGGTATATAATAGGGAAGAAATAATATTTAATGAAATTATAAAAAAATGGAGGGTTTAAAGTGAAAAAAGAAGGATGTCCATATTGTAACGGAGGAGAAGCTTTAGCAAAATTTGGTGTTTTAGCATTTAAAACTGAAGTTTCACAAATAATTGTTTTTAAAGATCAATCACATAAAGGTAGATGTATAGTTGCTTATGATTTAGATCATAAAGGTGAAATATGTGAACTTGATGATGAAAACAGAAATAAATTTTTAAAAGATGTTAATGATGTTGCAAAAGCACTTCATAAAGCATATAAACCACAAAGACTAAATTATGGTGCTTATGGAGATACATTAGGTCATCTACATTTTCATTTAGTACCAAAATATGAAGGTGAATTTGAATGGGGAGGTACTTTCCAAATGAATACTGGAAATTACGCCTCAGATGATGAAATAAACGAAGTAATTAAAACTTTAAAAGCTAATTATAAAGCATAAGTTTTAATAAATTAAAGGGGAGCTACGGCTGAGAGGATAAGATCGACCCTTAAAACCTGATCTAGGTAATGCTAGCGTAGGGATCATATATTAATCCTTACCTAGAAATTATAAAATAATATAATTTAGAGGTAAAATAATGAAAAAGAAATTTAATTTAACAATTTTGGCAGAAATTGCTATTTTTGCTGCCCTTGGCTTTGCCCTTGATGCACTTCAGGGTGGCTATTCAAGAGGATTATTTCCTTCTGGTGGTTCAATTGGTATCGCGATGCTACCAATTCTTGTTATAAGCTATAGACGTGGTTTAATTCCAGGCTTATTATGCGGACTTTTGTTATCAATTGTTCAGATGTTATCTAGCTTATATGTTATAAATGCGACTAGTTATGAAAATGGATTTTTAAGAGTAATGGGACCATTTATCCAAATAATGCTTGATTATGTTTTATCATATACGCTTGTAGGTTGTGCTGGTGTATTTGCTAAAAAATATAAAAAAGCTGATACTTTTGGCCAAAAAGTATTGCTTATTGTTTTAGGATGTATCTTAGGTGGTATGTTAAAATATCTTGTTCAAACAATATCTGGCGGTGTATTCTGGGTAGATCCATCTACTTCATTTATGGGAATTGAAGGTGGTTCTTGGTTATTTTCTTTCATTTATAATGGCGCATATAATATACCTAATATTATATTATGTATTATCGTGATGTTAATATTATTAAAATTCTATCCTCAATTTATTGATATAAATAAAAAAGAAGAACTTAATAATGAAATAAATGATGAGAATAATTTGGATAACAAAGAAATAGAAGAAGGAGATAACAACAATGAAGAATAAAAGATTTGTTATAGCAATAATATTAAATGCTTTATTATTAGGATTATTAATATTCTTTATTGTTAAATATGCCAAATCATTTGGCATTTATGATGATGGTTATGGAACTGAAATTTATTCAGATCCAGATTGGCTAGTTTTATGTATCGTAGATTTATTTATGTTATCATATGGTCTTTATTCTTTAAGACAAATATATAAAAACGAAATAATAAAACAAAATTTTAGTACTTTTATTTGTTTATCTATTTCAGCTATAGCTTCATTTTACCCATTAGGTGTATTTATCAAAGCTATGGTAAAAGGCAAAAAATATGTTGATAATCAATGGTATTTATATATAGGTCTTTTTGGTACAATTTTATTATGTTTATCAATAATTGCCGCAATAAGATTGTATAAAATTAATAAAGCTTCTCGATAAGAGAAGTTTTTATTTTTTTGAATTTATAAATATAAAATAATAAGGAAAAAATATGCCTGGTATTTATATACATATTCCATTTTGTAATTCAGTATGTATTTATTGTGATTTTACAAAAATGGTAGGAAATGAAGAAAAGAAAAATAAATATATTCAAAAACTTTTAAAAGAAATTGACTTTTATTATAATTTAAATTATAATAAGATGTTAGGTTGTGAAACCGTTTACATCGGTGGTGGAACACCTAATAGCCTATCTTTAGAACAATTAGAATTAATATTTAAAAAAATAGAGCCTATTTTAACTAATTCAAAAGAAAATACAATTGAACTTAATCCTGAATTAATTACTAAAGATTTAATTCTTTTATTAAAAAAATATCATTTTAATCGTCTTTCAATCGGTGTTGAAACATTTAATGATGAACGACTTAAAATACTTCATAGACATCATGATACTAAAACAGTATTTGATAAAATTAAATTAATTAAAGAATTAGGGATTAATAATATTAATATTGATCTAATATTTGGACTTCCAAATCAAACATTAGATGATATAAAATATGATTTAGATTGTTTTAAAAAATTAAATATTAATCATTTATCATATTATAATTTGATATTAGAAGATAAAACTATTTTAAATAAATATATAAATTCACATAAATTAAGTTTACTTGATGATGATTTACTTGCAGATATGTATGATTATATTAATAATTGTTTAAAAGAATTAGGCTTTATTCATTATGAAATATCAAATTATACTAAAAAAGGATATGAATCTATCCATAATCTAAAATATTGGTCAGAAGAAGAATATTATGGTATAGGTTTATCTGCATCAGGCTTTTTAGATAATGTAAGATATAAAAATAATGATAAATTAGATTTATATTTAAGTGATTTTATTAAAGAAAAAGAAATAATAACATTAGAAGAAGCAAAAAAAGAATTTGTAATATTCGGTTTAAGAAAAATCAAAGGTATATCTATATCTGAATATAAAAAAAGATATAATTCTGATTTATTAAAAGATTTTAAATTTGATAAATATCTAAAAAATGGCATTATTATAAAAGATGATGACTTTTTAAAAATAAAAGAAGATAAATTATTTATCAGTAATTTAATAATTGGTGATTTATTGTGAAAGAACAAAGAGAAGTAGTTTTTTACGAAATATCTGATTTTAAATATCATTTAGAAAATGATTTAAGATTATCTAATAATACTATATCTGCATATATAACTGATTTAATTCAATATGAAAAATTTATGCATGAAGTACTAAAAATAGATGATGTTTCTGAAATTGAAAGAGAAGATATAATAAAATATATTGACAGTTTAAAAAGAAAAAAATTAACTAAAAAAACAATTTCACGTAAAATCACAGCCTTAAAAGATTTTCATAAATATTTAGTTTCAGAAGAAATATTAAAAGACAATCCTTGTGAAAAAATAAATATGCCTAAAACTGAAAAAACATTACCTGAAGTTTTAAGCATGGATGAAATCGATAAAATGATTGATTTAATAGATGTATCAACACCTTTAGGATTAAGAAATAAAGCTATGTTTGAAACATTATATGCTTCAGGCCTTAGAATAAGCGAATTATTAGATTTAAAATTACAAGATATCCACTTAAAAGAAAAATATTTAGTAGTCATTGGAAAAGGAAATAAAGAAAGAAAAGTACCAATTGGTGAAATGGCTGTAATTTCTTTAAGAAAATATTTAGAAAAAGGTCGTGGATATATTTTAAAAACACCTACAAATTACTTATTTTTTAATTATAAAGGCGAAAAAATGAGTAGACAGGCTTATTTTAAATATATAAAAAAATTAGCTTTAGATGCAGGAATTGAAAAAAACATCTCACCTCATACGATTAGACATTCTTTTGCAACTCACCTTCTTGAAGGAGGAGTAGATTTAAGAATTGTCCAAGAATTGTTAGGACATGAAGATATTTCAACAACTCAAATATATACACATGTTGATACAAATAGATTAAGAAATATCTATGATGAAACTCATCCTCTTGCTAAAAAGAGCAAAAATAATAGTTAATAAATGATATTTATATCATAAAAATAAATAACGTGAATCGTAGCACGAAAAACTACGGTAGAAAGGAGAAAGTATAATTTAATTATACTTAAAAAAATGAAAAAATTTAAACGTGTATTTTTAATTGTATGTGATTCAGTAGGTTGTGGAACTGCACCACGTTCACATGAATATGGAGATGAAGGAGCTAATACAATAGGTCATATCGCATCTTCACAAAATGGAATTACTTTACCAAATATGGAAAAACTTGGTTATGGTAATTTAACTGAGATAAAAGGAGTTAAACCAGTATCTAATCCAAATGGTTATTTTGGAAAGATGGATGAAGCATCTAATGGTAAAGACACAATGACAGGACATTGGGAATTTATGGGTGTTTTAACTACTAAACCATTTAAAACATTCACAGATACAGGATTCCCAAAAGAATTAATTGATGAATTAGAATCAAAAACAGGTCATAAAGTAATTGGCAATTGTGCAGCAAGTGGTACTGAAATATTAAAAGAATTAGGCGAAGAACATATTAAAACAGGTGCAATGATTGTTTATACATCTGCTGATTCAGTATTACAAATCGCTTGTCATGAAAAATATTTTGGATTAGAAGAATTATATAGATGCTGTAGTATAGCACGTGAAATCTGTATGAAAGAAGAATGGATGGTAGGTAGAATTATAGCACGTCCTTTCTTAGGTGAAACAAAAGATACATTCAAACGTACTCCAAATAGACATGATTATGCCTTATCACCAACTGAACATACAGTATTAGATTCTCTTAAAGAAGCTAATTTTGATGTAATTTCAATTGGTAAAATTAAAGATATCTTCAATGGCGCAGGAATTACTGAAGCTTATAAGACTGTATCTAATCATAATGGTATGGAATTTGCTTTTGATTTAGCTAAAAAAGATTTTACAGGTATTTGCTTTTCTAATTTAGTTGATTTTGATGCATTATATGGCCATAGAAGAGATCCACTTGGATATAAAAACGCATTAGAAGAATTCGATAATGATTTATTAACTCTACAAAAATTATTAAAAGATGATGATTTATTAATGATTACTGCCGATCACGGAAATGATCCAACTTGGACTGGTACAGACCATACAAGAGAATATGTACCTGTATTAGTATATAGCCCAAGCTTAAAAGGCGGAGATTTAGGCACTAGAAAAACATTTGCTGATTTAGGTGCTACAATAGCTGAAAACTTTGGTGTAAAAGCACCAAGAATTGGTACATCATTCTTAAATGAATTAAAATAATGTTAAATTTTACATATTATACGCCAACCAAAGTATTCTTTGGAGCAAATGAAATTGATAATGTAGCCAAAATAATAAAAGAATATGGCTTTAAAAAGATATTATTACATTATGGAAAATCATCAATAAAAACAACAGGATTGTATGATAGAATTATTAAATTATTAGTTCAAAATAACATTTCTTTTCTAGAATTAGGTGGAGTTGAGGCAAATCCAAAATTATCACTTGTTTTAGAGGGCGTTAAATGCGTAAAAACAAACGAAATAGACTTTATACTAGCAATTGGTGGGGGATCAGTTTTAGATTCGGCTAAAGCAATTTCTGTGGGTTCTTGTGTGGATTATACACCTTGGAATTTCTCTATTAAAAAAGAAGTTCCACAAAAAAGAATTCCCATGGGATGTGTTTTAACAATTGCAGCATCAGGATCAGATATGTCTGATTCATGTGTTATTACAAATGAAGAAACAAAAGAAAAAAGAGGCTTTAATAGTCCTCTAAATAGACCTATATTTGCAATATTAGATCCAACTTTAACATATACTGTATCTAAATATCAAACAGCTTGTGGAGTTGTTGATATTATGATGCATACCTTAGAAAGATATATTTCTAAAGGTGAAGATGATACAGATTTAACTGATAATATCGCATTATCAGTACTTAAAACAGTTTTAAAATATGGTAAGACAGTAATTGATAACCCAACTAATTATGAAGCAAGAGCAAATATTCTATGGGCTAATAGTATATCACATAATGGTATAACTGGAATGGGAAGACCATTTGTGATGTCAGTTCATCAATTAGAACATGAATTATCTGGAATGTTTGATGAAGTAGCTCATGGAGCAGGACTAGCTGTATTGTGGCCTGCATGGGCTAAAGAAGCTTATAAATCATCTATATCTAGGTTTAAAAGACTTGCTTATGAAGTAATTGGAATTAAGCCAACAAATGATATAAATAAAGATATAGAAGATTCAATCCTTAAATTAAAAACATATTTTAAGGAATTAGGAATGCCAACTACTTTAAGAGAATTTGGAATAAAAGAAGAAGCTTGTAAAATTTTAGCATACAATACAACAATTAAACAAAATAGAATTATACATGATGTTATAGATATTGATTATCAAGAAGCATTAAAGATATTTGAAATATCATATTAATAAGACTTAGCCCTAATTAAATTTAGGGCTTTTCTTATGCCTTAAATTAGAAAAATTTCAAGAGAAATCTTGTTTTTAAAACTAGATAAATTAGGTGAAATATTTAGGTATAGTGCTTTTATATACAACTTAATATAATTAAAGCAATTATTTAAATTAAATAATAGGCACAAATAATGTAAATAAATTAATAATAAATATTTTACATTATTTATGCCTATTTTTTTAATGGTTTTTTAGTTTCATCATGATATCATTAATAAAAGTATCTGAATCAAGTTAAAACATCAGCATAAGCCAACATACTCACCAAAGCAGTGATTTGAATATGTTTAATTTAAAAAATCTGTTAAATAACATATTCAATCAAAAATATGAATTATTTAATAAAAAAATGCATAGTGAAATTTATGCCTTTTTGAAGGCTTTTAAATAGGTTATTATCAAGGATCCCTAAAGTCGATTGGTTTTAGCTAAAAAAAGATATCTCAAGACTATCAAAAAGAGAAAATAGAACCTCAATTTTATTAACCTTTTCTATAAAATATAAAAAATGGCTTTACTAAAACAATATTAATTGGTTAACATAATATATATTATGATAACTTAAATGCATTTTCAAAAAACTACTTTTAAGTTGAAAAATCCTATTTATAAAACATAGTTGAACATATTTATTTGGTATTTTTTTATGTTTTTTTAAAATTAATTATATTCTCATGTATTAATTTGAGTATGTTTTATAAATTTAAGTATAAATTGTTGCAAAGCGAAACAATTAAACATGAACACTTCTCTTTTTTACCCTTTATTTTAGAATTTATATCACTATCAGATGCTTCAAACCGGAAATTGTGAAAAATTAAACATCTTCTACTACTACTGCTTTCATAACATTTTCATAAAATTGATCTATTTCACATATTTTACATTATTTATGCGTAATTTAATTTTATGTATAATTTAGTTATTATTAAAATTAATTTAACTAGTTTTTCTTATTATTTTGTTTTTTCATATATTTATGAATTAAGTTATATTTTTATATTGACATTATAAATGCATATATATTTTTAACATCTTTCTAATTATTAAAACTATTTTACCTTATTATTAAAACTAGTTAGCAATCGAAAATTATTTACATATAAAAAAAGGCAGATAACATAATTTGCTATCTGCCTATTTAATAAATATTTATATTAATTAATTTTAATTATCATCTGAATTTAATAAATCATCTATACTCATTTGAGTAAGCTTAGTTTGGAAAGATTCATTTTCTACTAATTTTGTCCATGTAGCTGATCTTCCTGTACCATTTGATCTAATCTTATTTTCACTTTTAAGTTCTTCTAAAGCTCTATTAATTGTAGATTTAGATAATCTTGGGCAAGCTTCTACAATATCTTTTCTAGTAAATGTTTGAGGTAGCTTCATAATTGCACTTTCAACATTTTCTATTTTTTTAATTGTTTTATCGAATTTAAAATCATTAACTCTATTTTCTGCTCTATGATAACCTGTTAACATTAATTTTATTATTTCTTCATTTAACATTGTTATATTAGCATATCCTGTTTCCCAATTTAGGCTTGCTGATGCAGTTACAACTTTAAAGTTTTCTTGATTTTTAAAATAAAGCTCGAAGAAACTTTCATATTTAAATACATTAAATCTTTGGCTTACTAATAATGCATATAGTATTATAAGCGCCATAAATTCGTTTCTAGCGTTGAAACAATTCATATGGATTAAATCCACGTAGAATGCTGTTATCGCGCTTGTAGGCTCAATATTGAAGCTGTGGATGGCTAATTGGTATTGCTTTATCTCTTCAATCATGTCATCTCTTCTGAATTTACGTTTTTTTTCAGGATATAAAGCTCTTGAATCATCCTCAACTTCATATGATAGATAACTTATTTTTTCTGCATTTTGAAATATATCTATAGCAAGATGCAAAAATTCGTTATCACTTAAATCCAAATTTGTGCCTTTCTTTTGGATTAGCGTAAAAACCTTTTTAAGGTTTGATAAAATAATCTCATCTTTGGTTTTAGGTTCTGAATTATTTTTGATAATTCTTTGTTTTCTTGATTCAGTAACTTTTAAACCTAAAATCCTGCCTGCATAGTCAGTATCTTTTTCAATTGTTTCTGAAATGATACCATTTAAATAATTTTTTAAAACATCTTCATAATAAAAGTCTTTGCCTTTATATGTGTATAGGTTAGTAAGTTGTCTTACTAATTCAGCTTTATAAAGTGTACCTGTTATATTTTTTAAACACTTCATTTATTTATCTTTTGTCCTCTGTGTAGAAAATAGAATCTCCAATAAATTCTCTTAATATTGAATTACATGGAACCCATTTGTCGTTAATTGTTTCAAAATATTTTAAGAATTTTAATAATCTATTAGCATCTATGAAATATGGGGATTTAGAATCTATTTCTTCAAGTAAATGTAGGGCATGCTTCTTCATAACACATAATTCATAACTTAATTCGCTATTAAATACAAAATCAGCATTATTTTGATATGGATAAATCCATTTGAATTCACCATTTCTTACTGATTGCCATGTAGCAAGAGTTTTTTCACAGCCAGTACCTCTGAAATTAAAATCTCTTACCATACGTCTAATTAATCTTATATCAGAAATTGAAATAGGTGTATGGTCATCGATATTATATTGGGCAAGTGGTGCGATAAAAATCTTAAATTTGTTTTCTACTGGAATAGATGGACATACCATATCATTTAATCCATGAATGCCTTCAATTAAGATAGGTTGACCATTAAGTAATTTAATTGGTGCAGTAAATTCTCTTTTCTTTTCAGTGAAATTATAAATTGGAAGTTCAACTTCTTCGCCTTGGATTAATCTAAAGATACATTTATCAAATAATTCAAGATCAAGTGCGTTAATATGCTCTAAATCTGGGTTGCCAAATTCGTCTTTAGGAGCTTTTTCAACTGGTAAATAGAAATTATCCATACTGATCATTAAAGGCTCAATTCCGCGGCATTTTAATTCAATTCTAAGTCTATTTGTGAATGTTGTTTTACCACTTGATGAAGGACCAGCAACACAAATCAATTTAATATTTTCTTTATTAGAATAAATTGCTTGACCTAATTCAGCAAGTTGTCTATTATGTCTTGTTTCACAAATATTGATAAATTCTAAAGCATTTCCACCTTCAATTATTTCATTCATTTGAGAAATATAGCCTGTTTTTGATATATTTGACCAAATGTTTGCTTCTTTAAGTTGAGCTCTAAATACTTTTTCATCTTTAAATTCAGGTATCATACCTTTAGTTTCACATCTTGGATATGTAATTAAGAAACCAGGTGAATATAATCTTAATTTATATACTTTAAGATAGCCTGTACTAGGTAACATATATCCATACATATAATTCTTATAATCACCACATTCATAGATATGAACTGTATTTTCAGGACGATATTTGATAATTTTTACTTTATCTTTCCAACCAATTTCTTTATAATATGCGATTGCTTCATCCTTAGTTAAAGTTCTTCTTGAAATATGCATATCTGCTTTAACAATTCTTGCAACTTCTTCTTCGATTAAAGCTAAATCATCAGCTGAAAAAGATCTTCCAAATGATGATAAAGTCGCAAAAATAGATCTAGAAACGCTATAATTAAAAGAAATTCTAGCTTTTGGGAACAAATTTTTTGCTGCCATAGCAACTACATATCTTAAAGTTGCTTGATATATTCTAGTTACACTAGAGTTATCGATTTTTAAAAGTTCAATGTCAGCATCTTCTGTAACAACATAATCTAATTCTCTAAGACGGTTATTTACTTTTGCTGCCATATATTCATAAGAATCATTTGAAAACATTTCAATAATTCTTTTTGGTGTTTCATATTCAAATACTTGACCATTAATTCTTACTTTCATTTTTTTTACCTCCTTATTAGTTTTGAATACAAAATTATATATTTTGCGTAAACAATTAAAGTAATATATACAACAAATTAATCTAGTTTTTAAAACTATATACTATCTGAAATATTATTTTTCTTATTTTCTTCGTATTTCTTTAAATAATCATTTGGAGATTCAAAGCCTAAAAGTTCTTCATTTATAATAGATGCTTTACGTTTATAAGGCTTTTTTTCATCTTTTTTACTTAATAAATAAGCTTTTCTTAAAGATTCATAATTTATTTGCCTATCATAATCAGCAATTCTATTTTTAAACCTTAAATGAACAAATTTAGTTTTAAAAAATACGAATATTTTATGATGTTTTTTTACTGTAAGACTAAAAAATTTTAATTTTCTTTGCCTTGATATAGCTCTACCTAATATTTGATCATCATAAACAACATGTAATATTTTTTCTTTATCTGAAGCTAAAAAATATTTGATTTGTTCAAGAGTATAAAATGTAGGTTCTCCCCTCTCATCTGTAATTTCAATTCTTTGTTTTATGCTTTCAAGCCTGATAACTCTTTTTAAGAAAAATTCATTATTGAATTTGTAAAAGACAAAATCTTTAATTTCATAATGATTTGCTTGTATTAATTGAACAATATCATCTTTTCTTAAAATTGGCGAATTATCATCATCTTCAATTACATATGATGCAACTATTCCGTTTTCTAGTCTAGATTCAATTTCATCAAATGAATTTAGTTGTTCTTCTTCATGTTCAATATTCATAAGTTTTCCTCTAATTGAATACGTTTATACTACATTAATATTATAGTCAAAAATACTCTTTTTAGCAAGTGTGAGTATATTTATTTGATTAAAAGGGGGAAACATTTCTGTTCCCCTAAATTCTAATCGTTTTCGTCATCATCAAATAAAGATATTTTCTTATATTTGATATTTGATATTTCAGTATTCTTCTTTTCTTCTGTATTTTTATTGTTTTCTTCTACTGGAATATTTATGTTTTTTTCAGTTTCTTTTTTTAATATTTGATCTAAATCTGAAAATATATCATTTTTTGTATTTTTAGCAGTCTGAATTGGCTTTTCATCTTCTATGCCATAATTTTCAGTAAATAAATCAGTTTTAACTTCAACTAAATAATCAATTGGTACTACATCATCAGGTTTAGATGCTTCTGCAACATTCATGCCAATTAATTCTTTTAATTCAGTATTTTGTGGTATTATTTGTTTACCAGAATCACTTACATTATATTTTAGAGTAAATGCTTCTATTTCTTCATTACCATTTTTATAAATCAGTGCTATTTTAACATTTTCTTTATATTGATTTGGAGTAAGCTTTTGTCCATCTAATAATAAATATGGATTTGTTTTTAAGCGTTTAATAAGTGCTTGTGGTGATCTACTTCTTTTTGTAAGTGGTAATTCAGTCACTTTCATACGTTTTATCGTATTTCTATTAGTTAATAATAAGAAATCATCATTCTTATTACAATAAATACCACTTACAACAAAGTCTCCTTCTTTTAGATTTAAGCCTTTTATACCACCAGCATCTTTACCATATAATGATATATCTGATGCTCTAAAGCGAATTCCTTCAGCATTGTTTGTAAATATTATTACTTCTCTTGTATCTTTTATCATATCAACTGAAACTAATTCATCATTTGTCAATTTCATAGCTTTAATTGGTTTTGTATAACGATTTGCTACAAATTCTTGTAGCATTGTTTGTTTTACAAATCCTTTTTTAGTTGTAAATAATAAAGAATATGAATCGATAAAATTATTTACAGCGAAAACTGATACAAATTTTTCATTTGAATTGATATTTACAATACTTGAAATAAAACTACCTACTTCTCTAAATTTATATTCTGGTACTTTATATACAGGTAAATATATAAAATTACCTAAATTTGTAAAGATCAATAATGTGTCTAAGGTAGATACTTCTTTTAAGAATATTATTGAATCATTTTCTTTTAGGCCATTAATTTTAGATGAATTATATGATTTTGGAGTAGTTCTTTTTAAATATCCTTCTCTTGAAATAGATACAATTGTTTGTTCTTTTGAAATTAAATCAGCTTCTTCTACTTTTATATTTGAAATTTCATCTAAAATTTCTGTTTTTCTTACTGTAGGTAAAGCTTTATTCATTTCAGTTAATTCTTTTTTAATTACTTTTAATAATTCTTTTTCACTTGATAATATTTTTTCATATATTTCAATTTTAGCTTTTAAATCGCTAGATTCTTTAATTAATGCTTCAATATCTTGGTTAGATAATGAATATAGACGCATCATTACGATAGCTGTAGCTTGTAATTCTGAAAAATCAAAAGCTTTAACTAAATTATCAATTGAATCTTGTTTATTTTTACTATTTCTAATTAAATGAATTACATCATCAGTAATATCAATTACACGCATTAAGCCTGTAACTATATGTAAACGATCTTTAGCTTTTACTAATTCAAAATTAGTACGATTAGTTATTATTTCTTTTTGATGTTCAATATAAGCATCAATTATTTGAAGTATACCAACTCTTTTTGGACTACGATTTATGATTGCAACCATATTGTAGTTACAATTGATTTGTAAATCTGTATTTTTAAAATAATAATTTATAATTGCTTCAGGGTTAGCATTTTTCTTTAAATCGATAGCAATTCTTAGACCATCACGACCAGATTCATCACGAACTTCAGCTACATCAGGTACTTTACCATCTATTCTTAATTGTTCCATACGAGCAACAGTTTTAGATTTGATTGTATCATATGGAATTTCAGTTATAACTATACGTTTAAGTCCACCTGCTAATTCTTCAATAGTATATTTACTTCTAACAGGGACAGCACCACTACCTGTTAAGAATGCTTTTCTGATTTCTTCTTTTCCCATTACGATACCACCAGTTGGGAAATCAGGACCTGGCATTATTTCAAGTAGATCATCTACAGTCATATTTGGATTATCTATTTTATGAATTGTAGCATTTATAACTTCATTTAAATTATGTGTAGGTATATAAGTTGCATAACCTGATGAAATACCCATAGAGCCATTTACTAGTAAATTAGGGAATTTTGCTGGTAAAACAGTTGGTTCTTTTTCTTCATCATCAAAATTTGGAATAAATGGAACTGTATTTTTATCAATATCTTGAAGTAAATATTCAGCATTTTTTGTAAGTCTTATTTCAGTATAACGCATGGCAGCAGCTGAATCACCATCAATTGATCCATTATTACCATGAATATCAATAAGAGGTACACCCATTTTCCATTCTTGTGACATTCTAACAAGGGCATCATAAATAGATGAATCACCATGTGGGTGATATTTACCCATAACTTCACCGACTATTCTAGCACTCTTTTTATATGGAGAATTAGAATAGATTCTTAGGGTACTCATACCATATAAGATTCTTCTTTGAACTGGTTTTAGACCATCTCTTATATCAGGAATAGCACGATCTTGGATGATATATTTAGAATATCTACCAAATCTATCGCCTATTGCTTCTTCTAATTTTAATTCTTGGAATTGTTCAGCCAAGAATACATCAAGTTTATTTTTTATTGAGTCATTCTTAGCCATATTATTCTTCCTCCAACGTGAATGATACGTGATTATCTATCCAATCTCTTCTTCTTGCAGAATCAGCTCCCATTAATGTTTCAATTTGAGCTTCTGCTTCTGATAAATCATCAATAGATACTTTAACTAAGGTTCTTGTTTCAGGATTCATAGTTGTATCCCAAAGCTGTTCAGCATTCATTTCACCTAAGCCTTTATAACGTTGTAAAATAGTTTCACATTTTGCTTCAGCAAGAATTTTATCTTTTTCTTCATTTGTCCAAGCATATAAGATTTCTTCTTTTTTCCCACGCTTTGTAATTTTAAAAAGTGGTGGTAAGGCAAGATAAATTCTTCCATCTTCAACTAAAGGACGCATATATCTAAAGAAGAATGTTAATAACAATACCTGGATATGAGCTCCATCATCATCGGCATCGGTCATGATGATGATTTTTTTATAATTACATTTTTTTAAATCAAAATTTACACCATAATCAGCACCTATTGTGTAAATCATAGTAGATATTTCTTCATTATTTAATGCTGATTCAGCAGTTGCTTTTTCAGTATTTAATACTTTTCCTCTTAGAGGTAGTATGGCTTGGAAGCGTCTATCTCTACCTTTTTTAGCTGAACCACCAGCTGAATCACCTTCGACTAAATATAATTCATTGATTTCTTTATTCTTTTCACTAGTTGGAGCAAGTTTATCAGATATATTTCTTTCACCTTTATCTTTTTTATCCATTCTAGCTTGTTCACGAGCTTCTCTGGCTTTTTTTCTTGCTTCTGCTTCTTTTAATGCTTTTTTTACAAGTCTTTCAGCTAAATCTTTATTTTCCATTAAAAAATAGCCTAGCTTTTCAGTTAAAACACTATCTACAGCAAATTTTGCTTGAGGTGTACCTAATTTGCCTTTAGTTTGGCCTTCAAATTCCAATAATTTTTCACCAATTCTTACTGAAACTACTGCCGTAAGACCGGCTCTTAGGTCTGTACCTTCTAAAAATACTGAATCTTTAATCAATCTATTTTTATGGGCATAATCATTAAATGCTTTAGTAAGTGATGTTCTAAAGCCTGTTTCATGAGTTCCACCATCTGGTGTTTTTACATTATTAACGAAAGAAATGATTGTTTCAGTATATGAATCAACAAATTGTAATGCAACTTCTACTTCGATATCAGAATTTGATGTTTTGCCATTTTCATCTACAGTTGCAGCATAATTTCCTTCAAAATAGGCAACATTATGAATTGCATTTTTACCTGTAGTTAAAAAAGCAACATATTCTGATATACCATTTTCATAAACAAAAGATTCAGATTTATTATTACGTCTATCTTTTAAAGTCATTTTTAAGTTTTTAATTAAAAATGCACTTTCTCTAATTCTTGTTTTAATTGTTTCGTAATTATAAACAGTAGTTGTAAATATAGTTGGATCTGGTTTAAATGTTACAGTTGTACCAGTTTTTTTAGTTTCGCCGATATCTTCTACTTCGCTTACTTCTTTTCCACCATTTTTGAATCTAATTTGTCTAATTTTGCCATCACGATAAGATGTTACTACCATATATGTTGATAAAGCATTAACAACTGAGGCACCAACACCATGTAGACCTCCAGATGTTTTATATGCGCTTGAATTAAATTTACCACCAGCATTAAGCTTTGTATAAATAATTTCCATTGTGTTTTTTCCAGTCTTGTGCATACCAGAAGGTACACCACGTCCATTATCTTCTACTGTGATTGAATTATCTTCATTAATTATAACTGTTATTTCTTTTCCATAACCTGCTAAAGCTTCATCAATTGAATTATCTACTATTTCCCAAACAAGGTGATGCAAACCACGTTCATCAGTTGAACCGATATACATACCAGGTCTTTTTCTTACATGTTCAAGTCCTTCTAAGACAGTTATGGATTCATCATTGTAGTTTTCTACTTGCGGCATAACAATTCTCCCTTCTAAAACGTAAAAAATAGTGATATTTGGCTTCACTATTTTTATACATCTTGTTTAATTATATTTTATAGTATAAAAATTTAATTATTTATAAATAAAATTTATAAAAGCGTTTACTGCTTCCTTACTATTATACCATAAATAGAATCATTTTTATATAAAAAATATTAATAATTGATTTTAAAATTATAATTATTTCTTATTGTTTTGACTTATTTTTAATATAATTGTATAATTATAAAAAATATGAAGTAAATGTTAAATCGGATGAATTATTAATGCAAAATTTTTGTTCCCAATAAGAAATGCTTTATTGAAAAAATAGAAGAAAAGAAAGATGCAAAAAAATTGATGTTATAGAAGATGTACAAAAGTTTGTATCTAGGCTTTTAGCGACATTATCAATTATTCTTATTAATATTGCCGTGTAATTTTTGTAATATTGATATTTATATTCAAAAAGAATGCATCTTCACTAATCGTTATTGGTATATTTTTGGATATTATAACTATTCCTTTTAATATTGTAGGTTTAGCAAAAAATAAAGAAAATATACAGCTATATATGTAGTTGTTTTAATATTGGCACATTCTTGTTTAACTTTAAATTTAATTAGTCATATTTAATAATATATAATATCAGTTGTATATTAAATAGATGTTTATGTATTAACATCATTAAATAATTAATACAAATTTATTATAAGAGGGGATTTTATGTTTCTTTCTATAAATAGTACAATAGATATTCTTGTAGCAATAGGATTGTTAATTATTTCTTATCTTATTGGTTCAATTCCATTTGGATTGATTTTAGGAAAAGCAATTTGTGATAAAGATTTAAGAAAAGAAGGAAGTAAAAATATTGGTTCTACAAATGCCATAAGAGTATTGGGAAAAAAAGTTGGATTTTTAGTATTCTTCTTAGATGTTTTTAAAGGCATGATTATTATTTTTTTAGTAAAAATACTTAATTCAGCAGGCGTCTGGACTACTCCTATTGCTGAAATGTGGTATGGCTTAACTGCAATTTTAGGACATTCATTCTCAATTTATTTGGGATATAAAGGTGGAAAAGCTGTTGCAACATCTTTAGGAGTTGTATTATCAACTACTCCACTTTCTGCCATTTTATGTTTAATTATGTTCCTAATTGTCTTAAAATCAACTGGATATGTTTCTTTAGCTTCTACTTTTGCAACAATTACAGTTGTTTTAACAGCTTGGATTTTATTTGCTGTAGGTATGCCTATTGTACCAAATTCATTTTCTACTAATTTCTTTGTTTATTTGATTGGTAAAACACCGCTTATATTATGTATATTATTATCATTAGTTGCTACCCTTATTATTTTAAAGCATATCAAGAATTATAAAAGATTATTGAATGGAACTGAAAATAATTTTAAGAAAAATAAACAAAAGGCTTAAAAAAATAAAAACCTTCAGATTTTGAAGGCTTTTATTTTACTAAAATTTAATTAAATTAAAGCAAATAATAAAACTGTTTTAATTGATATTATAATTAAAAAACTAGATAATAAAATTGTATAAATAATATTAGTTATTTTAATTCTTTTATCAGCAATTTTAATATTTTTAATTGTAAAAATAAGTAATATTGCAGACCCTATACCTAAATTTGCGGCTAGGAAAATAAAATATAGAAATACACCTAATATGCCAAATGCCATAAAGAAACCTACTGCTACACTTGTAGTAACTGGTGCTTGTGAATTTTTACCTGCATCTTCTACATTATTTTTCATTTCTTCTATTGCTTTTGGTGCATCAAAAATAATAAACAAAATAGCTATTAATAGCATTATAGCAACAAAGATTCCAATAACAATAGTTGGTTTTAAGCTATATTTTTTTTCTTCCATATGCTAAAATTTGAATATCTAGAAAAGAAAAAGCCTCATTTGAGGCTCATCTATTATTCTTCAACGATTGCGTCAACAGGACAAACACCTTGGCATGCACCACAATCGATGCATGTATTTGGATCAACATGAGAAACACCATCAACTGTAATTGCTGATACTGGGCATTCTCCTTCGCATGCTGCACAACCAATGCATTGGTCTTCTAATACTTTTCTAGGCATTTAATTGTTCCTCCTTGTTAAGTCTATGTAAATTATA
>CAJOOI010000067.1 GCA_905236105.1 uncultured Acholeplasmatales bacterium | reverse complement strand
CATATGTATTACCTTCATATGTAACTGTTAATGTATATATAACATTTCCTTTTTCAGTACATGTTGCATTATCATCAGTATGATTAATTACGCCATCAAGGTTATCTATTTTATGAGCATTATTATTTTTGCATTGTAGATAATATGTGCATTCTCCACTATCATTCCATGTAGCAATCAATTCATAATCATGACCAATAGCCGGTGTAATAATATTATTTATTTCAGTTGTACCAGCTTGATCAATATAATTCTTCCCACATCTTTCACAATGCCAATATAAAATATTTCCACTTTCAGTACATGTTGCATCTGAAGCAGCATGTTGTGTTAAATTGTGTCCTAGCTTAGGTATCACAATATCAGTAATCTCATTATGGTCTAAATCAAAATATTTACCACATTCGCATTCATAATGAGCAATTACACCATCTTGTAAGCATGAAGCTTTAGTTTCTTCTACCAAAACATAATCATGCGAATGACCAAAACAAGATGATAACGCCAATATAGCAAATAATGCTAACAATAAAAAAGGTTTTAAAGTCTTTTTCATTTTGATAATAATCTCCCTCTTTATTCATCAAATATTATAATATGTGGAAAAAGTGTTGTAAAAACAACACTCTATTCCAATATTAACTAATTAATGTGTTTAACACTTCAACTTGTTCAGCATCAGTAATTAGATTATTAGCTAAATAATAGCTAATCATATCTGATACATTTACTGTTGTTTGATTAGCAAATACTAATGTATCATTTTGAATGCATACTACAACAGCAACATATTCAGTATCTATATCTAATTCTAAAGAAGCTTTTACAACAAAGCCTCCATCTTCAGAAACTACTGTAGCTTTTGTATAATAATAATCTTCATTTTCATTATCATATGAAGCTTTAATAAGATAATATTCATTTTCAATTTTAGATTTTTCAGCATAAATTACACCATATTCAACTGAATTCAAATTATATTCAGTATTAGTAATATGTGATTTAATAACAGTTGATACATTGACATTACTAATATCATTATTATAAATATCATATGAAACTGATAATGATTTATTAGTTTTAACAGTCTTTAAATCAACAGTTGGTTCTATAGATGCTTTAATATTAATGCTTGTTAAATCTAAACGAGGATTACTACTACCTTCAACAACTAAAGCATATCTTACATTTTTAGCATTTAAAGCTAAAGTTCCAGTTAAAGAACTTGAAACTGTTGTACCACTTGTAACCTTATTCCAAGTTGTACCACCATCAGTTGAAGCAAAGATAGTCCATTTGCTAATACCATCGCCAACCATTTGGCCACCAACATTAAATGTTATTCCAGATGAATTAGCTACATCAAATTGCATTTCAATTGAGCCGCCTTTGCCACTAATTCCAAATTTTGAAGGAATATTAGTAGCATTTCTACTATTTCCACCAATTCTTATGAAATCAGCAATATCAGGATTTGCAAATCCCACATTAGTTAAGAATGAATATTCACCAATCTTAAATGAATAATTCTTAGTATATGGTGTATTAAGTCCTTTAAATTCAATTTCAATATTTCCCATTGGAAGTGGATTTGGTTCAGTAGGATCTACTGGATCAATTGGATCTGTAGGGTCAACTGGGTCTATAGGATCTGTAGGTTCTACTGGTTCAACTGGAGTTTCTTCATTAGTAGATGATAATACATAACATGGATTAATTTCATAAAGACTAGAGCCACTAGCATTCTTATAATTTTTAATATTACCAACTATAACAACAGTATTTCCAATTACAATTTTTTCAGCAAAGCTTGAATCAGTAAATGAAGCATTAGATGCACCTTCTTTAGCTCTAAATACAGTAATTGTTGATGTTCCATCTGTAATATCAAATGTAGCATTACCATAATTAATATTATAATCTTCAATATTGCCAGAAATCTTACCTGTAATTGTATATGTTTCAGATGTTTGTGTACCAGCTGCTAAACTTGATGCGATATTTAATGCTTCTGTTACACTTATAGTTGTATTTAAATCAATAGGTTCATCATTTTCTAATTCAGCAATTTTATTTAATGCCGCTTGTAATTTAGAATAATTTGTTACTGCTTCTTTTTCTTTATAATTTAATGCGCTATATGATGCATTTGCATTATTAATAATATTTTTATCATTTAATGTAATATTAGATAATTGAGGTAATTCGTTAATTTGTGAAATTACTGAATTAACCTTAGTTTCATCTATTTCTACATTTTGATTATATTTTGATTGCCAAATCATTGAAACATATTCAGGGTGATCAATATATGGATTACGATTACCTTGGAATTTGTATGCAGCATCATTACGAATTATTTCTTTTTCACTAACTGGGTCCATTGCGTCCCATTTAGTGTACATATCAATTGAATATTCTGTTAAATAAGGATATGTTCCCTTAAATACTTTATTTGCCTCTCCACTCCAGCTACCAACTTGTGAGCTATAACGAGTTGCCATATAAAAATATGTTCTTGCAAAATCACCTTTATATTCATCAGGCACTTCAAATACAGTACCAGAATATAGTGGTGATGAGCTTGTACCTAACATACATCCATTTGTTGATGTATATTTTATAGTTTTAGTTTTATCAACTTCACCATGTAAATAATTACTTCTCATGCCATTAACTTTACCATCAGTTGGGTAAATATGGTGAACGTCACATACCATTGGGTTATTTTTACTAAACCAAGATTGAGGGACAGTATGTTCTCTATTAAACATATCTCCTTCTTTAGAATAATTTCCACCATGGTCCTTTGTAACATCATAATTTGTATTTGAATACATATCCCAAACTATATTAGTTGTATTTGGTTTAATATCTGTTGTTTTATATGCTGTCCAAAGTGCATCATAGCCTTGAGGGCTATGTCCACTAGAAATAATAGATGTTAATGATTCCATCAATTTTTCTCCACTAGATGTATCTACTGAAGAATAATATGATGAAGGGGCTGCTTCATTATGTTCTACTTCTCTTGCAATAACATTTTTGCCTAAATGTGTAAAGCTAATTAGTGATAAAGATAAAGCTAGGAATGCTAATAATAATTTTATTGTTTTTTTCATTTTAGCTTCACCCCCTAATCTAATGTAATTTCAATAGTACATTGACTATTTGAAATAGATTTAACACTTAAAGTAAAGAATAAATTTGTTCCATCATTTAATTTAAATGATTGATGTGTATCAACACCAAATGTCTTACCATTAGCCATAAATAATGCATCAGCTGTAATATCTGGGAAAGATAAATTTTCATCATCAGCTCTTAACATTTCAATAAGTGGGATATCGGTGCCAGTATTGTCATATTTAAATCCTGTACCAGGATAATATTCATCATCATTTGATGTTTTGTTGCCTTGCTCATCAAGTGCTAGATGTGCATCAACATGAAGAATTCTTATACCAATCGTATCTTCATCACCAATTGGACAATCATTAGCATTTAAGCCTGTATTTGTATATAATTCAATTAAGAAATATTCATCCCATAATGTATTCAATTTATGGTTTGCTATCATTAGCACTTGGCCAGTTTCTGTAAATGATTCTAATGTTATTTCTTTTGTGCCGGTTCCACTAACTACCATAGGATCAATCCAGCCAAGTGCTAATTTATTAAATGATGAATGGTCTCCAATATTGAAGTCCATCATATCAGCGCCAAATAAATTACGATTATTTACACCAACTTCTTCATCATAATCATAATAATCTTCATTGCCCATAATATGGCCTGTTTCATGAATAAATGTATGAGCATCAACTAAGATATTTTCTTTATTATAGCTTTCTGCCTCTTTAGTTGGGTCCATAAAATCAGTTCCAGCCCAACCATATCTACTTATAATCTTGCCATCAGCACGAAGTGTATCATAATTTCCATCATCATCTTCATATTTAGTTTGCCATGCCCAATATAATTTAGCTTCATCATAATCAACAGGGCAATTATAAACTAACCAAATATTATCTACTTTACCATCATTATCAAAATCATATTTAGAAAAATCAATTGTTGAATCAAAATAAGCAATTGCTTCTTCTAATATGATTGCATCTCCCCAATATATTTCATATTCATCGTCAAAATATTTGTTTTGATATTCTGTATATGAATATTTTGGTGTAAACCAATCAGTAAATTCAAAATCAATTGTTAATTTACCATATGATGATTTTTGATAATAAGTTCTAACACTTTCCCAACCAGTTTCTTCACTGCTTCCTTCAAATGCTAATTTAATATTATCATAAATTTCATCTGTCTTATTTTTTGAATATAAATTTACAGGTATAACAAGCATCGTTGGATTTTTTCCATCAAGTGAAAGTGATGGGAATGCATCTTCTTGTTCATATGGTCCATCATTTCTATAAGTTTGTTCGAAATGTCTTTTAAAAACAGATACATATGAAGGATCTAATTCTCCAGGTATTTCAGGTGTTTCAAATGATTTATGTTCTGTAAGTGGCGCAATATAACCAGCCCCACCTTCTGCCTTCCATAAGTTCAAATCAGAAATTGGTTTTTCTGCTTTTTCATCTTCAAAGCATTCATGGCATCTTGAGCATTCATAATATGTTTTAAAACCTGAAGAGGTTGCACCTGCATTAACACCAGTTACAGCATCAAGTGTATGTCCTAATGCTTTATTATCACCTGTGGCTGAATTTAATGCAGTAGATTGTGTTTCAAATATTGCATTTGTAAATGTTGCAACATAATGTCCTTTTTCATCATCTTTACATGTTGCATCAGTATCTTTAATGTATGAAGCATTAACTGTTTCAGTCTCAATATGTGTTCTATCACGTTCACATATTCTTGTTGCAGTACAATTAGCATTATCCCACACATATGTAGGATTTGAATAATTATGTCCTAAGGCATTAACTGTAACAGATGCTACTTCAGTATAATTTTCTCCTTCTTTTACGAAAAATTTATTTGCGCATTCAGAATCTGTACAAGTGTAATATTCAATATTACCATTTGTATCACATTTTGCTTCTACGGCATCATGTTTAACAAATGCGTGTTCTTGTACAGGATTTGTTTGTGTAGTCGTTTCAATAGGGCTAGTTGTAGGATTAGTCCCTGTGATTTCTGTTGTAGGTATGACAACTTCAGTTGAGGTTGTTGGAGTTACAACATCTGATTCTTTAGGTGTTGTTTTTTCTGTTGTATTATTTTGGTTTATTCCTGCACATGATGCAAATGCCAAAATACATATAGAGCTTAACAAGACCCCTAATATACTTTTTTTCATTCATTTTACCTCTCTTTTTTAATATGTTAATAATGAAAAAATTATATTAGATTTCATTTTTTTAAAAGTCAGAATTCTAATTAAGGACTTTAATTAGTTTCATCCAAGATATCCTTCGTATAAATATATTTTCATAATAGTTAAGATATTTTGTTAGATTTCTATTGCTGTTAAAGTTAGAAATCTAAAAATAACTTTTAATCAAAATTAAGATTAATATAAAAGTATATTTTATCTTAAAAATGATAAATTAATTGCCAAATAAGGCTCTTTACATAAAAAAAATCGAATCTCTTTAATAACCCCCCCTTCATTTCTTCCATTCTTGTTTTTTGAAAGCGCTTACAAACAAGAATAAAAAATATATGACTTGGCAAGATAATATACAAGTTTCGATATCAGCAAAGTCTAATTACCAAAGATTAGATAAATACTACATCAATAAATTTCCGGATCTAATCAATTGTAATTTTATTAAAATTTATATAATAATGCCTAGTTGTTATATCACCTTATAATTATTTCCAATAACAATTTTTATTATTATATAAAATTATTTAATTTTTTAATTTAAGATAAAGCTTTTAAGCCTTAAATTTATTCCAGCAAATATCATAACACAATTATATATGAGTGTAAAGTTGTAAATATTAATTTTTTTCTAAAATCCAAAAAAAATTGTGGCATCAAATTTTTTAGTTTTTCTGCCACAATTTTTATGATTTTATAATGTATTTTTTGATAAATAATCTTTTATTTCTTCTATAAGCTTATCGCCATCAAAATTTTTAAATATTTTTATCATACAACCACTAATCATTGGATTTAAATCCATTGAAAGTTCAGCAACTCTTGTATCAGTTTTAAAGCCATAACATCTCTTTCCTAAAGAATAGGCCATACCTAATTCAACACATGCTCCTTCATCAGGTACTCTTCCATCTAAATTCATAAATATAATATCACAATCATTAACATTTTTTACATCTAAAGGGAAAATAATATTAATTAATTCTTGTTCAGTCTTACCTTCAAGTAATGCCCCTTCAATTCCATCTCTTTGTGGTAAAAATACTTTATAGCCATATTCTTCTAAAACATTAGTAATTTTTAAATTAAAATCTTTTTCTGCTTGATTAAACATAGGGCCTGCAAAATAAACATTTTTGCCTTCTTTTCTTATTTCAGTTGTTGTATTAACACTTTGTTCATTCTTATTACAAGAAGACATTGATAAAACAACAATAAATGAAAAAATTATTGTTGAAACAAATAATAAAATCTTTTTCATTTTTCTTACCTTTTCCTTAATTTATTTTTAATTCTTTTTAAATCGTCAGTAACATCACTATAACCATTATTATTTGCGTAATTATAACAATCATAAGCTTTGTTTAAATCAATTTCTGTACCATAACCAAATTCATAACATTCACCTAAAGAATAATATGCATCAACTAAATCTAAAGAGCTTGCTTTAAGATATAATTCAAATGCTTTTGACAAATCTTTTTTAGTACCAAATCCATAAAAATAACAATTAGCTAAACCAAATATCGCAAAGCTATCATCATAAAATGAAGCTTTTTCATAATATTTGAAAGCTTCATTATAATCTTTTTTTGTTCCATCTCCGTAAAAATACATTTCAGCTACCATATATAATGCTTCACTATCATCATTAAGTGATGGATCTGAAAATAATTTAAAAGCTTCATTTAAATCTCGTTTTACTTCTTCACCAGTATAATAAAGCCACGCTTTTTCTTTTAAATCATCATTCATCTAAAAGCCCCCATTAAATAATATCAATTACTTCATTTAAATTATTAAATATTTTATAACAATTCTTTTTAGCAAAATCATCAGGTTCAATTAAATCAATAACCATAATAGGTTTAAAACCACCTTTATAAGCTGCAACTATTCCATTCAATGAATCTTCAATTACAAAGCTTTCTTCTTCTTTTACACCAATTTTAGATGCAGCAAGTCTAAACATAAATGGATCAGGTTTTGATTTAGTTCCAACATCTTCTGCAAAAACAAAAGCATCAAAAATATCATTTGGATTAATTGAAAATCTATTAAATAACATAAGAGCACGATCCTTTGTTGAAGATGTTGCTAAAGCAAGCTTATAATTCTTATTCTTTAAAGCATTAATTAGCTCAACAAAGCCACCTTTCATTTCAAAATTACCATTTTTAACATTGTTATTTACATAATCAACCATATAATCTCGATAAGCATTAACATCAACATTTGGTAATATATTTTTTAATTCTTCTCTAATTAATTCTTCACTTTTTCCGCATATTGTTTTACGATATTCTTCTGTTAAATTTACATTATATATTTTATTAGATTCTATGAATGCATATTGCCACAATTTTTCAGTATTAAAAATAACACCATCCATATCAAATATTACTGCTTTCATTATCTTCTCCTTTTGCAAGTGCTCTAATAACATCATTAGATTTTAGGTTAGTATGATAATAATCTTTCATACTACAACCAGCTCTACCGCCACCTGCACAAGCGCAGGCACAAGCACAGCCTCCTCCACCACCTCTTCCGCCATGACTTGATGGTGGATTTATTGGCGTACCATTTTTAGAAACGCCACCTCTTCTTCCAATTCTAGAAATTGGATATGGTCTATAAATACTAGGACCATAAAACCCTCTTGAAGTTCTATATGGATCTCTTTTAATATATCTTATAATTAAAATTAATAAAACTAACGCAGCAGGTACAAAAACAAAAAATGTTATCTTTACCCAAAAATATGGATCTGATGAATCAGTATAAGTTTTGTTAGGATCAATGTTTAAAAAGCTATTTTTATCATAACTTAAATTAATATCAATTGTTTGTCCATATTTTAATGGTGAAGAATATGTATAATAATCTCCTTCAATTATAAATCCTTCATTATTTATTTCTTTAACATTTTTAATATTCCATTTTAAAATACATTCATCAACTAATATATCATTAAAATAACCTGGCATATAATCATAATATATTTCATCATTATTTATGTGATACATATATGATTGATTAAAAGAAAAACTAAAATTTATTTTTTCTCCTTCTTGATAACTCCCATTAAAATCAATTCTAATAAAAGAACCAGAATCGCTATAATAATATGCATCTTTTATATTTGATGTATTTTTCTTAATATTTTCTACATGATAATTTGGAACACCTATTTTAACCCATTCAAGCGGTCCTTCTGTTGATGAATCTAATACTGTCCAAGTAATATCAATATTAATATCTAAAGATCCATCACTAAAATTTGGATCAACAGTTATTACATATTTATCAATTCTATCCAAATCTTTAGCAAATGTTTTTTTAGTTATTAATGTAAAAATTAAAATGAAAGATGTTAAAGCTAAAATTATTTTAAATATTGTCTTCTTCATTTTTTAGCTCCTTATTATTTAATGGACATTCATTTCCTAATTTTAATATCTCTTTTTTAAATTTATTTAATTCAGCTTTTTTCCAAATATCTTTAAATGATTCTTTAAGTAAATTGCCAAAATTTTTGCCATCTAGCCAGCTTTGGCAAGGAATTAAATCTCCACTTGGTGAAATTGCCATATTAGATATTATTGCACCACACATTGGAATATTTACTTTTAAATTCTTAAAAAATCCATCATTAATCCAACCAGGAGATGTAAATTTTAATTCTAAATCATTTTCATAACAATATTTATAAGCTTCTATTAATATTTCTTTTAATTCTTCTTCATTAAGCCTATCATTTGTTGTTTTAGTTGCACCACCAGTTAAAATTAAACCTGAACAAGTATAATATCTAACACCATAATTTTCGTGAATATATTTGATTGTATCAATATAATTTTGATTAAGCTTACATAAAGGTGTATTTACACTTACTAATAATCCACTATTTAAAGCATTTTTTATACCATTTATAGTATCATCAAACCCATTTGCGCCAACTAAAATATTATGTATATTTTTATCTGATGAATATAATGTAATTTGTATGGCATCCAAACTTGCTTTAACTAAATCATCACATAATTGTTTTGTTAATAATCTACCATTAGTATTAAGTCTTGTAACAAACCAAGATGAATAATTAATTAATTCTACTAAATCACTTCTTAATGTTGGTTCTCCACCAGTAAATGTAATTTGAGGCACTCTTGCCTTTTTAAGCTCATCAATTATTTTTTTCCATTCATCAGTTGATAATTCTATATCATTTGATTTTATTTGATCTTTTGCATAACAATTTAAGCATCTTTGATTACAATTCCAAACCCCATTTTTTTCCATTGAAGAAACCATCAAATCAATACGCTGTGGTGATGACAAATATTTAGCATATTTTTTAAGTGGAACATAACCTATTTCTTCTTTTTCTTCCATTTCATTTCTAGCTATTTTTATTAATACTTCTAATAAATCTTTTAAATCACCTTTTAACATTTCTTTAGGTGTTTTAGGAAATAATAATGAAATTTTTTTTATAGCATTATTTGATGCAGTCTCAATATCTTCATCTGTTAGGCTATTATTGACATTCCCATTTATTTCATTAATGAATTCTCTTAATAATAAAGCCCACCCCATACAAATAGGTAATATACTTTCGCCATTGATAAGGATTACCCATGGTATATTAAATTTTATTTTTTTTGGTGGTATTAAAAAAATTCTTGCAACCCCTGGTCCATATGGATCAAAAGTAATATGTGATACTTCATCTATACTTTTTATATATTCCTTTAATTTTTTATACATAATATCGACCATTCCTTCGCCTAATTATATCATAGACAATTTTTATATTGAATAATAAACGTCTTGTTTTTTATATTTAAAAAGATATAATATACATGATTTAGAACGGTGAAAATATGATAGATGATTTAGCAATAAAATATTTTGATGAATTAAAAAGCACAAAAGAATTTATTAGATTAATTGAATTAAAAAATGAAATAAATAAAAAATACATGAAACAAATTATTAATTTTAAAACTAAAGAATCAATTTATAATGAAGCAAAAGAAAAAAATTATTTAACAGAAAACATAAAAAAAGATTTCATGGATGCTAAAACTAAATTATATGAAATTGAAGAAGTTAAAGAATATTTTAAGCTTGAAGCAATAATAAATGAAAAAATAACAAATGATTTTAATAATATTAAAAATAATATATCAAAAACATTTAAAAAAGATTTGTTCATAAAATTATAACGACAATAAAGGGGCACAAAATGCCCCTTTATCAATGTTTATGAATTTCTCCATTATTATCTGTGTAATAATATCTATTTCCTTTTATTAAAAAATAATTTGATATAGTTCCCCAATTTTCACATACCCTATATTCTTCTACATTTGAATCATTAACGATGATTTCATCATCTAAATTCAGATCAAATATAAGTTCAATGTTATCATTTATAACAACAAAATCATTTAAATAAATCATCTTTAAATCTAGGCCAACAACTCTTTTTCCATCATGATATTTTAGCACATCAACACAACCTATTTTTTGATAATTTTAACACAACAAAAAAAGGAAGTGGTAACTATGTGAAAATAAACAATTTTCTTGTAATAATAATGCACACATTATTAATTGCTTTCCTTAAAAGTATTAAAGGCCAGGATATCTCCCGGCCTTTATTCACGTTTTTGGTAGCAAAGTACCTTCCATATTATAAATCATAAGAAGATATAGTTATCTTATTTTATTCTTCTACATCTTCTATTTCAGCAATAGTTTTAGGTTCAGGATCACTAAAATGCAATCCTTTATAACCATGCTTCTTTATTTTTACAATAAATATCAATAAGAATACAAAAGAT
>CAJOOI010000066.1 GCA_905236105.1 uncultured Acholeplasmatales bacterium | reverse complement strand
ATCAATGATAATAGAACACTTGTAACAAATGAGAATTATATTAATTTAATAAATAGAGTTGATTCAATAGATTCAAGATTGCAATTTATTGAGAATAATGAATTAAGTTATAAAAAAGAAAAAATAATTGTTAATGGAGACATATTTGATTCTATTTTATATTTAGAAAATATTGTTACTAAAGCCAATAATAAAATATTACTTGTTGATCCATATGTAGATTCAAAAGCACTTAATATTTTAAAAAATTCAACTGATAATATTAGCATTAGAATTATTACTTCTAATAAATCTAAATTATCTCAAATAGATTTAAATGCTTTTAAAAGTCAATATAATAAAAATATAAATGTTGTTATTGATAATGATTTCCATGACAGATATTTATATGTTGATGATAAGATTTTTCATCTGGGATCATCAATCAATTATTTAGGTAACAAAATATCTCAAATTGATGAAGTCTTGGATGAAGATATTAAGAATTATTTAATGAAAAGAGTTGGTTATTAATGGAAAATAAATTTGGTGAAAAAGTAAAAGAAATAAGAAAAAAAGCTGGCCTAAATCAAGATGAATTTGCAAAAGAATTAGGATATACATCAAGATCTACGATTAATAAGATAGAAAAAGGCATAAATGATATGAGTCATGATAAGCTCGAATTATTAATTAGGAAATTTGATGTTGAGGTTAATAATTTATTTGAATCTTTAGCTACTTCATCAGGTGGTACAGTTGTAGATAAAAAAGGGATCAAGAATATAAAAGTGCCAGATCCTGATTTCACATACCCTAAAGCCGGGTTTTATAATATGAAAAATATAAAACCTACTATCACAAGAAAAAATATTATTGTTGGGGATTATTCATATTATGATGGTAAAAATTTTGAATCTAGAGTAACACATCATTATGATTTTTTGGGTGATAAATTAATTATTGGAAAATTTTGTCAAATAGGTAATAATGTAGAATTTATTATGAATTGTTCCAACCATCAAATGAATGCAGCTACAACATTTCCTTTTTATGTAATGGATGGATGGAAAGAAGATGCACCTAAGATTGATGATTTACCATTTAAAGGTGATACAATTGTTGGAAATGATTGCTGGATTGGTCAAAATGTAACTATCTTACCAGGCGTACATATTGGTAATGGTGTAATAATTGGCGCTAATTCAGTTGTTACTAAAGATTTACCATCATATTCAATCTGTGCAGGCAATCCATGCGTAATTAAGAAAATGAGATTTAGTGATGAAATAATTAAAATATTAGAAGAATTAAAATGGTGGGATAAGAGTGTTGATGAAATACAAAAAATTATTCCTATAATCGCTAAGCCAAATACCACAAAAGAAGAGTTATTGGGAATTATTTAGCTTTTAAATTGAAGCGAGCCTCATATAAAATAAATTCATTGCAATTTTAAAATTAAACAGAACGATTTGAAAGTCATACAGAACGTTTTGTATCAAAATTACATACCTTTGCCAGAATAGAAGAATAGGTTTAATACCATTGGTATTAGGCCTTTTTTGTATATAGAATAGGTTTGAACCCCATATTTTGAGTTTTTAGGAGCTCTTTTTATTTTATAAGGTTCAAAAACAAACTTTCAAACAGCGTTTATTATAAGAAGTTTTACACGATTACACGATTCGAGGCTAGGGTGCTAATATTTTTACACGATTACAGGTAGGGGTGCTAAAAATTTACACGATATAAGTTTGACAGTCTATAATTAGCAAATTATATTTAATTCAATTCCATAACACGAACATTTTTTCTGGTTGTTTTCTGGTTGTGTTTGTGGTATAATGATATCGACATGAGGAGGAATTAATATGTTTGCTGATGAAGATAATAAGATTGAATTAAAAGAAATAATAAATAATACATTACCAAAAGAAATCGTTGCTTTTTTGAATACAGATGGTGGAACTATTTATATCGGTATTAGTAAAAATAGAACTGTAATTGGTGTTGAGAATATAGACGATTCTTTAAGAACAATATCAGACATAATTACTGACCAAATTTCACCCAGATGCGTATCTTTTGTTAAGCCTAGTAGAGAGGTTATTGAAGGAAAAAATATCATTAGAATTGATGTAAATAAAGGGAATCAGTTGTTTTATATAAAAAAATATGGTATGTCTGAGAACGGATGCTATATTCGAATAGGAACTTCGTGTAGAAGTTTATTGCCTGAAGAAATACAAGATCGTTTCATCAAATCTTTAAAGATTAAAGAAACTAATATTATTGATATTCCTTCAAGAAAAAAGCAGCTTACATTTAAAATCCTTAAAAATTATTTGCTTTCAAATAATAACCATATATCTGATGAAACTTTTTTAGAAAATTATCATTTACTAACAAATGATGGCGAATACAATTATTTAGCTGAGATTTTGGCTGATGAAAACGATATTGTTATTAATGTTGCAACATTTTCTTCTTCAGATAAAACGCAGTATTTAAGAAGAGAAGAATTTGGAGGAAAGTGTCTTTTGCTTGCTATGGAACAAGCTAAAAATTATATTAATGCAATCAATCAGACTTTTGTTAATTTAGAAACTACACCTAGAAAAGAAATTAAAATGTTTGATACTGAAGCTTTTGAACAAGCCTGGATTAATGCATGTGTCCACAATAAATGGAGCGAGAGTAATCATCCTGGAATTTATGTTTTTAATGACAGATTAGAAATTGAATCGTTTGGAGGTATTCCGCGAGTTCTTACTAAAGAACAATTTTTAAAAGGGAAAAGTGAACCAGTAAACAAACAATTATTTGATATTTTTAGAGCATGTAATTTTGCAGAAGAAAGTGGTCATGGCGTTCCTTCAGTTGTAAAGGTTTATGGGGATAATGCATATATTTTTACTGACTTTTATATTGATGTTGTAATACCATTTAATAGGCAAGGTTTTAATAAAACAACCAGAAGAAATGACAGAAAACAACCAGAAAAAATTAGAGAATCGATTATGGATTTATTAAGTAGCAATGGAAAGATTTCTAGAAAAGATTTGGCATTATTATTAAATGTGACTGAAGGTAGCATAAGGCATCACTTAAATAAATTGCAAGAAGAAGGATTGATAAAACATATTGGCCCTGATAAAGGCGGATATTGGGAAGTCCTTAAATGATTTAAATGATTAACTATGAATAAATTGTGGTCTGATAAAAATAAAGAGGTGCAAATATTAATATCTAAAGAAACTACATTTTAAATGTCACTAAAAATGTCACTAGTGATGTCACTACAGAAGCACCTAAAAGAGTAAATGAATTAGATTTTGAAGTTTTGCATCTTT
>CAJOOI010000065.1 GCA_905236105.1 uncultured Acholeplasmatales bacterium | reverse complement strand
GGACCAACTCAAGCACAAAGAGATACTATCTTTGATTTAACAGGAGAAAATTATAATGAGGATATGAATGTTTGATATCCTCATTTTTATTATTTTAAAAATTTTTCTATTCTAAATTCTTATCATAAACATATCAGTATTCATATTTTTCTTTTCATAGTTTACCTCATTCTTCATTTAATATCTTTGCTTCATGAAGTTTTTTACATCATAAACTTTCATAAATCTGATAATTACAAGACTGATCAGACATAATTAATAAATGGTGAATTTTATCTTTTTTTGCTAATTCAAACATTTTAATTAGCAATTTCTTCCCTATCCCCTTTCAACGATATTCTGGATCTACTATTAAAATTATAGCCTCTCAATCAAAGTAATTCTTTAATGAGTCTGGCACATAGGTATAGTTCTCATGATAATCTACTAATGCTTGTTTATCCTTAATTCTAGGACTTTGATATAATATCTTCTTTATAATTCAAAAAAATCTTTTCTTTAATTTTTTACTCTTATAATTTCCATATCATCAAAATCAAATTAGCTTTCATTTTTCTTTATAAGCTATTAATTGTTCAGTTTTTTCTAAAATTTCGACAAAATAAATCCATGAACATAAATTTTTAGGAGCTCATGATTCTTTAGATCATAAATTCCATTCATTTCATAGAAGATTTTTGGCTTGTCTTCGGTCTGTTATTCTTAAATTTTTAATTTTAGAATTCATAATTGAGGAAATATTAATTAAATTATTTAATTAATTGGAATCACATTTTCAATAAAGCATCTTCTAATGTTTCTCACTTTAATAATTCTATCTTTTTATGAGAATTATCTATAAATTGTTGATATCTCTTATCATAACTACTTAAAACCTTATCAATATAAGTTTCATTATTCCCTCTTCAACGAAAACGTGCTTCATAATCTTCTAATGCATCTTTAGTTGGGAAACATAAATAATAATCAATTCAATATTTATCATAATATGGCAAAGCTTCTTCAGGATGTATCCAAACAAGCACTATATCATAATTTTTTTGAGCTTCTTTTATTGCATTTATGTAATTCATAGGAAACTCTTTATTCAATGTTCTTCATTCTTTACCTTTAACTTTTTCTGTATCATAAGAGTCTAAACCACTATAATCATATTTGTATGGAGTGGATTCAACATCCATGACATTTCTATATTTCTTAGCTAAGGTGGTTTTTCAAATTCATGCAAAACCTGCTATCACAATTCACTTTCCCATTTTTTAAACCATAAAATAAACTTATATAAGATATTTTTTAATTTAATTTTTTCAATATTCAGATAATGATTGTAGGATGTTTATTAAAACATTCTCATCATCGACCAAAATACAATTACATCAGAGTTCAGTTGCTTTTTCTAAGACAGAAGGAGTATCATCAATCCATACAAAATCTGATGGTTTAATATCAAAATAACTTTCTATTTTTGATATGAATTCAGGAGATTGTTTTGGATAATATTTTCATTGTATTTCAGAAAATGTTACATCAAAACAAGGATAAGGAAAATTATCTGAAGTTAAGTTAAACTTAACTTCCAAAATTCTATCCAAGTGTTTCTTATGGTTATTTGTACAAACACATATCTCATAATTAGAGTGTAATCAATCTAAGATATCTAGAATTCAATCTGAATCTCTTTCTATACGAGAATAGTCAATTTTATCTATCATTTTTTCTATGAATTCATCCATATCTATACTTAGTTTATTTGAGGTATATCTAATATAATTATAGAATCATTTTATTGGTTTATCTTCTGTACAATGGATAATACGGGTAAATTTATATTCCTCAGCATCCAATTCATCACAAACAATATTAAAAGCATATACCATAGCATTCACATCTAATTCTCTATGATTATATAATACTCAATCACAATCTAGAATTAAAAGTTTCTTCATAAATATCGGTTATACTAAAAATTTATTATCAATGTATTCAAAAATATGCTCAGTAAAAAATGGAAATTCTGAAGCATCAATTGTTAGTAATTTTCATAATGAAAAATTTGTTACATCCAAACGTTTCATAGCATTCTCATAATCTTCAAATGGTTGATATTGTGGTAAACTATTTCAAATATTTGGATATGATGAATGGAAATGTCATGGATGACGTTTCCCTGATAAATCACGTTCATGAAAACGTTGATAGGATTTATCAATAGGTAAATCTAAACGAATAGTTAAAATATCAACATCCTTAAAAATCCGATTTAATTGATCTTTATGTCTATTATCAAAGGGGTATTCTAATACAGGAATTCTATTATTTTTAATATCATTTTTTGCTTGTTCTAATCCCATTTTAAAAGCTTTTCTATGTAATTCACGTCTTTCTTCTATATTTGAAAATCCTACTGTATCATAAAGGTGTTCTTGAATTGAATCTATAGAAATTATAGAAAAATTTTTATATCTTTTTTGGAGTTCTGAAAGGAATGTTGTTTTACCAGATCATGGCATTCCTACTACTAAAATGCATTTAGGGTTCATTATTATGATTTAATAAAGCTATACCATATGATATAAATAATAAAAACTTTATCAAACAAAAAAAAGG
>CAJOOI010000064.1 GCA_905236105.1 uncultured Acholeplasmatales bacterium | reverse complement strand
GAAGATGAGCTTAATTGCGGTGCTTGTGGTTATTCAAGCTGTAGAGAAAAAGCTTGGGCAGTATTTAATGGTTATGCAGACATTGAAATGTGTGTACCATATATGAGAGATAGAGCAGAAAATGTATCATATGAAGTTATGAAACATAATCAAAATGGTATCATAGTTATTGATTCTGATTTCAAAATTATAGATATAAATAATAAAGCGATGTCTTTATTAGGCAAAAGAGATTTTAGATTAAAAGAAGATACTGTATTAGAACAATTTGATAATGTTGAAGATTTTGTTGAATGTTTATTTGAAGAAAAGAATATATATGATAAACAAGTAAAAATTGAAAAAACAAACAAATATATTCAATTATCTATAACAAATATTTCAAACCATAATATGTTATTTGCTACAATGAAAGATATAACTGATGAAGTAAATTATAATCAGGAATTAGAAAAATTAAGAGAAAAGACAGTCGCAATTGCTGATGAAGTAATAAAAAAACAAATGCGTACTGTCCAAGAAATTGCTTCTTTATTAGGTGAAACTACAGCTGAAAGTAAGATTGCTATTGTAAATCTTAAAAAATCATTACAAGGTGAGGATAAAAAATGAGCTATGTAATAGATTATGGCTGGACCTCATTTAATAAATTTGGCGAAGAATTATGTGGTGATAATGTAGCTATAACTAAAAAAGGTGATTATACTACATTAGTATTAGCTGATGGATTAGGTAGTGGTGTTAGAGCTAGTATTTTATCGACATTAACATCTAAAATATTAACTACAATGATTTCTAATGATATTCCTATTGAAGATTGTGTTGAAACTATTATTGAAACTTTACCAGTTTTAAAAAATAGAGGAGTAGCATATTCAACATTTTCAATTATTCATTTGAATAATCAAGGAAAAGGCTTCTTGTTTGAATTTGATAATCCAAGATATATTTTATTAAGGAATGGCAAATATTTTGAATTAGAATCTAAAGAAATTTATATATTAGAAAAAAAGATATTTGTTACAGAATTATTATTATTAAAAAATGATTATATTGTTGTTATGTCTGATGGTGTGCCTTGTGCAGGCACAGGAATTACATTAAATTATGGTTGGCAAAGAGAAGATATTATTTCTTATTTAGAAGAAAATACAAACACAACTATGTCTGCATCATCAGTTGCAAACATATTAGCTAGTGCTAGTGAAGATTTATATCTTCATGAACCATATGATGATACTACAGTTGCAGCAATAAAATTTAGAGAAGAAGTAGTTTCTAATGTATTAATTGGCCCTCCAGCAAATAGAGAAGATGAAAATAAATATTTATTAGATTTTTTTGGTGTAGAAGGTTATAAGATAGTTTGTGGTGGAACAACATCTAAAATTGTTGCATCCCATATGGGAGAACAAATAAAAATGGAATTAGAATCTAAAGATAAAGATGTACCGCCAATAGGATATATTAAAGGTATTGATTTAGTTACTGAAGGTGTACTTACATTAAAAAAATTATTAGAATTAGTTAAAGAATATATAAATATTCATAGTACAGTTTCTAAAAATTTCACAAAAAAAGATGGTGCATCTTTGCTTGCTGATTATCTATTAGAAAAATCAACAACAATTAATTTTTTTGTTGGTCAAGCAATTAATGATGCATATAAAAGTTTACAAATTGATGGAATGTTAAAATTTAAATTAGTTGAAGAATTATCTAATATATTAAGAAGCATTGGTAAAAAAACAACAATTAAATATTATTAGGAGTATATATGAAAATTGCTTTAACATATGATATAAATAAAGATGAAATATGGCAGCATTTTGGACAAACAAATAATTTTGTGATATATGATACAGAATCTCATGAAAAGAATATAATAAATAATGGTGGATTTTCTCACCGTGATTTAATCCCATATCTAAAATCACTAGATATTAATTTAGTTATTTGTGGTGGAATTGGTGATATGGCCGTTTATTTATTAAATTCTAATAACATAGATGTTATTCCAGGTGTTAGTGGAAATATAGATAATGTAATTAAACTTTATTTAGATAATAATTTAGTTGGAGATAAGACAGTTATTCATAAATGTGGAAATCATTAATTAGTTTTAACAAAACATTTCCAAAAACATTGAATTTAAAACAACAATCAATTGACTTTACCGAATAAAATTTTGTAATATATTAATATATTCAGGAGGAAAGAAAAATGGTTGAGATTAGATATTTCACAAAAAGTAAAAAAGGTAACACTTATAAATTGGCTCAAGCAGTTAGTGAAGCAATAAATGTTGAAGCTAAAACAGTAGAAAATGATTTAGAACAAGAAGTAGACATTCTATTTTTAGTAAACGCAATGTATGCAGCAACAATTGATAAAGAAGTAAAAGATTTTTTAAGTAGAAATAAAGATAAAATTAAATGTTTAGTGAATGTTAATAGTGCAGCAAGTGGTAAATCTACTATTAAAGCAGTAAAAAAAGTATGTAACAAGCTTAATATACCTGTTTTAGAAAAAGAATATCATACTGTAGCTTCATGGTTAAAACTGAATAAAGATAGACCTAATGAAGCAGATTTAAATAGGTTAAAAGAATTTGCTAAAGAAGTAGTAAATAATTAAAATAAACATAATAAATAAAAGCCATTAGATAATTGGAAAACTTTAATTACTTATCAGGTTTCTACTAATGGCTTTTATTCACTATAAAAAACAATGGTAAAGAAAGGTGGTTCATTGAAATGAAATTATTATTTATATTAGGTGATGCTGCAGTTGGCAAAATGACTGTAGGTCAAGAACTTATGAAAATAACTGATCTAAGATTATTTCATAATCATATGACAATTGAACCAGTTTTAGAAATATTTGGTGAATTTAATACTGAAGTAATTTTTGATATACGAGAGCTTATTTTTAAGCACTTTGCAAAATCAGATAATTATGGCTTAATTTTTACATTAATGATGGATTTTAATGATCAATCAGATTGGAAATATTTAGAGTATGTAAAAGATATATTTAAGCCATATAATACAGAATTTTATTATGTAGAACTAATTTCATCACAAGAAATAAGACTTAAAAGAAATAAAACTGAAAATAGATTAAATAATAAACCTTCAAAAAGAAATATTGAATTATCTGATCAAAGATTATTAAATGATGATTTAATTCATCGCTGTGTAAGTTACGAAGGTGAAATTAAATTTAATAATTATTTGAGAATAGATAATTCTAATATTGAAGCAACAGATGTTGCCAAAATGATTAAAGATAAATTTAATTTATAAAAATGTAAAAACTAGGCCAGTTTGAGTTGAGCCTAGTTTTTTTATCGTTTAGGAAATTGTATTTATAATCCTTATATAATAACATTTTTTCTCAAAATTATATTTAACTCAAATGAAGTAAAACTTCAAATGAGTAGAGGTCTAACATCACCTTGTAGGTTATATGTAAGATTATAACTTATATATAGACTACAAAAGAAAAAGGGCGATATGCCCTTTAGAGTTAAAAATAAATTTATTTAGTTTTCACTTTTGTTCGAAATTTATTTTAAAGTTGCACTTCCTAATGAACTATACACTATACAGCCACTACAAGAAGTTTTTAAAGTTGTTGTATATGAAGTGCTACCTATAGTTATTGTATGATTCCCTGCTGAGACTGTAGAAGAAGAACATAATGTTTTAGTTACTGAAGAAGATGGTGTTTGTTCAATACCACCAAAAACAATTAATGTTCCACTAGTTATTCTTACTGAACCATCTGTATCAAGTGCAGCAGCACCCATAGTTCTACCACTAGCACTACCTGGGCCTTTTACTATTACTACGCCTCCAGTTTGTGTATAAGTGCCATTTGAATCTATTCCATCAGTGTCACCACTTGTAGGTACTGTAACATCTAAAAGACCGCCACTTACAGTAATATTTGGGCTAGATTTACCAGATGTCGCATTTACTCCATCATCTGTTGAATAAACATAAGTTTCTCCACCACTTATTTTAATTAAGTTACCTTCAAGGCCTTCATATGAATTAGTTATATTTATATAACCGCCCGAAATATTTAATGTATAATCAGCATGAATTCCATCATCAGCACTTGATATTGTTATGTTTCCACCACTGATATTAACATTGCCAAGTGGTGTAGATCCATTTTCTAATGCACCATCATTATTTGCATGAATTCCATCATCATATGCAGTAATAGATACTGTACCACCAGTTACATAAATTTCATTTTCTGCTTTAATACCTTTTGCAGATATTGATGTTGAATTAGATGAAGAATAATTTGACCAACTACTGAAATTTATTTTATTGCTGCTAACTGAAATTTGAACCATATCATATGCACTATTGAATGCTTTAGCATCACTTACTGCATTATATGATGTAGTTGAAAAATTAGTTACATTTGAACCACTAAAGCGATATAATGTGAAGCTTGTTGCAGAAGCTGGCTTATCTAATTTATATATGTAATAATATGAACCGCCTCGTCCACCAAAGCCTCCCATATTATTTGATACATAGCCTACATAAGTAGCTTTATACCATGTGCCATTAATATATGCTGCATAAGTATAATTTCCATTTGAATAGGTAGATGAATTTAATTTTAAATATAATGATGATGTGCTTGTTGTAATAACTTCTCCACTATATGAAGAATATTTATTAGTTTTAATTTCTATTGAGGTAGGGATAGTTGAATCAGCTTCTTCAATAATTGCATTATATGCTGCAGCAATACCATCACCCCAAGAATTAATAGTTACAGTACCACCAGAAATAGTTACATTTCCTCTTTGAACTCCTTTTGATGATACATCACTATTTTCAGTGTGTAATCCATCACCACCACATGAAATAGTTACAATACCACTTTCAATAGTGATGCTATCATTACCTCTAATTGCATGATTGATCGCTGTAATATTTAATGTTAAATTTTTAATTGTTACATCATCTTTGGCGTGTATTCCATTATAATAAGATGTAGTTATATTTAAAGTGCCCTTACCTTTTAATTTTAAATCTCCATTTAATACATAAATTGCACCTTTACCTTGAGTCTCATCATTTTCATCATATGAAGTTCTTGAATCAATAATGTAGCTTGTTGTTGACTTAGTTGCAGAAATTTCAATTGTATCACAGTCTTCAACATAAATAGGTGAATTTTCATCATTTTGTATTGTATGACCATTTAAATTAATGATAACTTCAGCATCAGGTGCATTAACATATATTTGTTTATAATCTCTTTCTAGTGTATATTCACCAGCTGCAGTAATTGTTAAAATATCAGAATCATTTTCGTCAACATTATAATCTGTATTTTCTTCTTGAATTACAGTGATATTACATTCATATGTAAAATTACCATCTACAGTTGTTACTGTAATTTTGGCATTTCCTGCACTAATGGCAGTAATAGTACCATTATTAACAGTTAATACATCTTCATTAGATGAAGACCAATTAATTGCTTGATTTGTAGCATTTGAAGGAATAATAATTGCAGAAAGTGTAACAGAATCTCCGACATTAAGATTTAATTCATCATAATTAATATAAACATCAGTTACACTAATTGTTGCTTTTGCGACTGTTAATTCACATATTGCATAAATATTTGAATCATTTGATGTGGCTGTAATTATTGCATTTCCTTCTTTTATGGCAGTAACTCGACCATTTGTAACTGTTGCAACATCTTCGTTAGATGAAGACCAAGTAATTGTTTTATTTGTTGCATCAGCTGGTGTGATTGTTGCAATTAAAGTTTCAGTATTGCCTTCTGTTAAAGTTAATATTGTTTTATTTAATGAAATATTTGTTACATCAATTTCAGTTGTTGTAGATGTAGTAGGAGTAGTTGTACTAGTAGTTGGAACTTCAGTTGAAGTAGTAGGAGTAGTTGTGCTACTAGTTGGAACTTCAGTTGAAGTAGTAGGAGTAGTTGTACTACTTGTAGGAACTTCAGTTGTAGTAGTAGGGGTAGTTGTACTAGTAGTTGGAACTTCGGTTGAAGTAGTAGGAGTAGTTGTACTACTAGTTGGAACTTCAGTTGAAGTAGTAGGAGTAGTTGTGCTACTTGTAGGAACTTCAGTTGTAGTAGTAACTACATTTGTTGTATTATTTGTATTTGATGAGGTATTATTAACTAATTTACACGAAGCTAGCGTGAATACGAATGTTAATAATAAAATTATAGTTATTATTCTTTTTTTCATTTGATACACCATCCTTATTTTGGTTTTATGCTTTTATTATAATTTTGTTACTTAAATTTTACTTTAATTTTTTATAAAATTTTTAAATTTATTGTTTTTGTAATATTTTGTTTTATTTTAATGAAAAAATGAATTAAAATATAGTTACTAAAAACATAATGAGAGGAGTTGATTTAATTGGCAAAAAGATTCAGAATGTCTACAGCCCTTGATGTAGATGATTTATTATTAGAATGTATTCCTTATGCAATTAAATTAGCAAATGAAAAATATAAATTTGATCCACCTATTACTATTCATGAAGTTAATAAATGGGGAAAACTAAATAATAGGGCAGATATCATTTTTGAATTTTTTAAAGATCCAGAATTCTTTAGAAATCAACCAGTTATCAAAGGTGCTAAAGAATTTGTAAGAAAATTATCTGAAATAACTGAGGTTTATATTGCTACATCAATATATCCTCAATTTATGGGAATTCGTGCTGAAAAAATATTAAAAGAATTTCCAGAAATACCTGAAAGCCATATTTATATGGGTTCATCAAAAGAATTGCTTAATGTTGATATTTTATTTGATGATGGTATGCATAATGTATTTAAATCTAATGCAGCATATCCAATACTTATGCGTAGACCATGGAATCAAAATGCAACAGGCATGCTTGCGGTCAACAATTATGATGAATTTTTAAAATTAGTTGAAGTAATAACAAAAAGCTATTCATTTAGGGCAACAAAGCTTGAAAATCCAGGCATTGTTGTTTTGATTGGCCCTTCAGGTGCATCTAAAACAGAAGTTGCAGAAGAATTAATAAAAACTACAAATAGCCTTGAAAAATTAGTTAGCTATACAACAGGTAATTTAGGATTTAAGGCAAGTGGTTGGTATAAAAATGTCAAAAAAGAAAAATTTAATTCAATGCTAGATAGCGGTGAATTATTTGAATCTACAATGTATGCAGGAATTGGCTATGGCTCTAGAAAAGAAGATATTGATGAAATATTAAATAAAAATAAGAGTGTACTTGCTATTATGGATATTTGCGGAGCCATGTCTTTAAAAACAAATTATAAAAATGTAATTACTGTTTATATTAAAAAAGATAAAAGAACTTTATTAAGCGAAATATTAGATAAAGATATCACAAATGAAGAAAAAGTTTCTAGAATCATTTCAGTAGATGATGAAAGAAGAAATGCTGAAATATGTGATTATGAAATAGATTTTACAACAGTAGAAGAAACTTCTTTAAATATTAAAAAATTATTACAAATTATTTAAAAAGGAAAACAATAATCATAAAATTTGAATAAAATAATATAAGAGGTTGTGAAAAACGATAATTTCACAACCTCTTATATTTTATAATATTGATTTGTAATAATTTCCAAAATCAGCCATTTTATCTATTATAGGCATTAAGTTTTTACCTAAATCAGTAAGACTATATTCTACATGTGGAGGATTAGTTTTATAATCTAACCTATTTACTAATCCATCTTCAATCATTTGTCTTAATGATTCAGTTAATACTTTTTGTGATATGCCTTCTAAAGATCTTTGAAGCTCATTAAATCTCCAAGGACGCATTCTTAAATTCCTAATTATTAATATTTTCCATTTTGAACCGATTAATGATACTGTAGTAGCTACAGGGCATTCGGGGAATTCGCTTAATTTCTTCATTTTTTCACCACCATATTAATATTTTATCACACATAATAAAAATAGTACACAGTTACTTTAAAGTGCGTACTTTTCAAATATTTAATTTAGTGATTTAATATCAACATAAATAAATTTTGGAGGAAAAAGGACATGAAAAATTATAATTTAATTAAAGTAGAAAATGAGGCAAGAGTTGAGCTTCATGATAAATTGGAATTAACTGGTTCAGAAATTAGTTTCAATAATTTAGTAGCAAATACTTCAATTCCATTTGTTCATTATCATAAAAATAATGAAGAAGTATATATTATTTTAGAAGGAAATGGTAAGGTTTTATTAGATGGTGAAGAAATATTAATTGAAAAAGGTGATGTATTAAGAATTTCACCTTCTACTAAACGTCAGTTTTTTGCAGGAGGTTTAGGATTAAAATATATTTGTATTCAAACAAAACAAAATTCACTTGATACTTATACATTAAGTGATGCTGTGGTAGAATAATAAAAAAGGTAGGTGCATGAAAATGGAAGATTTAAAATGGTGTATAAATTATTTAAAGAAAATAAATAATATTAATGATTTAGTTAATGTATATGATTTTAATAATTTTCGTGCACTTTTAAATATTACAATGCCCATTAATTTAAGTACTGAATTTTATAAAAGGCAAGATAATGTTTTACAAAATGAGCTTGCTAAAAGAAAAATAATTGATGTATCTACATTTGATAAAGGAATATCTTTATATAAAGGTGATATTACATCACTTAAAGCAGATGCGATAGTTAATGCATGTAATAGCCAAATGTTAGGTTGTTTTGTACCTAATCATAAATGTATCGATAATGCTATTCATACTTTCGGTGGTTTAGAGGTAAGAAAAGATATGATGGATATTATGGCAAAACAAGGACATGAAGAAGAAAATGGTAAATGCAAGGTAACTAAAGGCTATAATTTGAAATCAAAATATATTTTTCATACTGTAGGACCAATTTATGAAGGTTTAAAACAAGATGAAATAGATTTAACAAATTGTTATTTATCATGCTTAAAAAAAGCAGATGAAATGGAATTAAATTCTATTGTATTTTGTTCTCTTTCAACTGGTATATATGGTTATCCTATAAATAAAGCATGCAGGATTGCAATAAGGGCAGCAATTAAATATTTAAATGAAGAAAATAAAAACATCAAAAGAATAATATTTGATGTTTTTAGTGAGGATGATTATTATGAATACAGTAGAGCAATTAAAGAAATTAATTGATGAATATGATAATATTGTTATTGGTGCTGGGGCAGGACTATCAACTGCTGCAGGATTTGTTTATGATGGAAAAATATTCTTAAAATATTTTAAAGACATGCATGATAAATATGGATATACTGATATGTATAGTGCTGGATTTCATCATTTTGATTCTAATGAAGAGATGTGGGGATATTGGTGTAGGAATATTTATTTAAATAGATATAAAGAACAAAAAAATAAATTATATGAAGATTTATTATCATTAATAAAAAATAAAAATTATTTTGTAATAACGACTAATGTTGATCACCAATTTCAACTTGCAGGTTTTGATAAGAAAAGATTATTTTATACACAAGGAGATTATGGTTTATTCCAATGTAGCCTTCCTTGTCATGATAAAACATATGATAATAAAGATATGGTATTAAAAATGTTAGATAATTTGCATGACGGAATGATTCCCCAATCTTTAATACCAAAATGTCCTGTATGTGGACGTAATATGAGTATGAATTTAAGATGTGATGATACATTTGTGGAAGATAAATTTTGGCATGAAGCAGCTAAAAGATATCAACAATTCTTAAATGATAATAAAAATAAGAAAATATTATTTTTAGAATTAGGTGTAGGATTTAATACTCCTGTAATTATTAAATTTCCTTTTATGAGAATGACTTATCAATTTAAAGATGCGTTTTATGTTTGTATAAATAAAGGTTATAATAGAGTAGAAGAAGAAATAAGAAATAAATCATTAGTTATAGATTCTGATATAAAAGAAATTATAGAAGAATTAAAGATAATTAATTAATATTATAAAATAACTCAAGTGCTTCATTGAAGATAATCAAATATTATGATAAAATACCAACTAGAAAAAAGGTGATAGAATGTATTTTTTAGATTTTGTTTCTAATGCTACAGCTAACGCTATAGATAGATGGTTTTTACAATTAACCGAGAAATTTAATGGCTTTGGTATGATTTTATATGTAATTTTGACATTGATTATATCAGGTTTATTTTCAGGTTTAAT